>NZ_CP015285.1:2707500-2715000 GCF_001639105.2 Azospirillum humicireducens | reverse complement strand
GCGGGAAACCCCGCGGGAGCAGGCCTTCTGCGCCCATGCGCTTCGGTCCGAGTCTCTCCTGGTGGTCAACGACGCCCGCCAGGATGACAGATTCGCCGCCAACCCGCTGGTAACAGGCGATCCGCACATCCGCTTCTATGCCGGCGCTCCTCTGCGGACGGCGGAAGGCCTGACGCTGGGCACCATCTGCGTGATCGATGACCAGCCCCGCCCCGCCCTGTCGCCCGAGGAAGAGGAGACCCTGCGCGACCTGTCGGCGATGGTGATGGCCCATATCGAGGCGCGCCGCGCCGTCGGCTATCTGCATCCGGTCACGTCTCTGTCGAACCGCTTCCGCCTTCTTGCGGACATCGACGCCCTGCTGGCGGCCTCAGCCGGCGAGGAGCGCACCCGTCTGACCGTGGTGGTGATCGACACCGCGGCCTCGCAGCAATATGCCGAGTTGACCCGCGTTCTGGGCCAGGTCTGTGCCGACGCGTTCGAGGTGGATTGCGCCCGCCGCATCGCCGCCTGCCTGCCGGACCGCACCCGGCTTTACCACCTGTCGCCAGCCCGCTTCGCCTGCATCCTCATCGACAGGCATGAGGACGAATTGACGGCCACGCTCGACCGCATCGGCGACGCCATCCGCAGCCCCTTCCATTACCAGGGGGTGCCGATCGCGTCCTCCACCGGCATCGGCTTTGTCCATCATCCGGACAGGCCGGGCGGAAGCGTGGAACTGCTGCGGGCTTCCACCAGTGCCGCCCACCAGTCGCTGGAAAGGCAGAAATGCTGGTGCGCCTATGACGAGGACCAGGACCGTGCCTCCCACCGCGCTTTCCTGCTGCTGAGAAACCTGACGGACGCGATCGGCGGCACCAGGGTGGAAGCCTCCGATGCCGCCACGGGGCGCGAAGGGCAACTCCACATGGCCTATCAGCCCAAGGTCGACCTGCGCACCGATGCCTGCATCGGGGCGGAGGCGCTGCTGCGCTGGACCCACCCGGACCTGGGGCCGATCTCGCCGGCGGAGTTCGTGCCGCTGGCGGAGCGGACGGCGTTGGTGCGCCCTTTGACCGAGTGGGTGATCGGAGCGGTGCTTGCGCAGATCGCACGGTGGCGCCGGCGCGGGATCGCGCTGCCGGTCTCGATCAACATCTCGATGCTAGACCTCGGGGCCAACGACTTCGCCGACCGGGTGGCCGCCATGCTGGACCGGCACGGGGTGCAGGCCGACTGGATCGATTTCGAAGTGACGGAAAGCGCGCTGATGACCGACCGGGCGGTGGTCGACCGGCAACTCGACCAGCTTCGGCGGCTGGGGATCGAGGTCGAGATCGACGATTTCGGCACCGGTCAGAGCGCGCTGTCCTATCTGAAGGACATCCCGGCGACGGCGGTGAAGATCGATCAGCGCTTCATCCGCTCCATCGCCACCGAGCGCAGCGACCAGATCATGGTTCGCTCGACCATCGAGCTTGCCCACGATCTCGGCTATCGGGTGGTGGCGGAGGGGGTGGAGACCGTCGAGGCCTATGACTGGCTGCGCCGGCACGGCTGCGACTTCGGACAGGGCTACCTGTTCTCCCGCCCGCTCGCGCCGGCAGACTTCGAAGACTGGCTGGCGGCGGGCGCCTTCCGACCCGCCGCCGCGGTTGCCCCGTGAGTTGTACCGGCGGCTCCCGATCCCGGCCTGTCAGGCTCGAGAGCTTCGGCGGCATGGGCCGCCGCCGCGCCAGCCATCATCACCATGACCGCCGGTGTTACGCCGTCACCGGGCACATCGCCGACAGGCAGGCATCGATGGATGCCCGTTCGATTTCCGCATAGAGGTCGAACGGGTTCCGCACAGGGGCGCCGAGGTCGGCTTCGAAGCGCTGCTGGTTCGGACTGGCGGAGAAATCCTGCTGAACATCGTCGCCCAGGTTGGACCGGAAGATGCCGGCGGCGCTGACCGGCAGGAAATCCTCATAAACGACGGGATCGAACCTGACGAGACCAGCCCCGATCAGCGTCTCCAGATCGCAATCCGATGCCGGCGGGTTGCGCCGTCCGGCCTCGGTCAGCGAATAGCTGAAATAGCCGAGCTGCTGGCGGCGGATCTCGTCCCAGCTGTCGGGGAACGGGGCGAAGACCTCCTGCAGGGCCATCATGTACTCGGCGGCGTTGGACCCGTCGGCAGCCGGGGCGACAAGGCGGCGGGAATCCTGCAGCAAGGCGTCGTACAGCGCACGGCCTTTCGGCGTCAACGCGATGCCGCGCTGTTCGATCTCGCCGAACCGCGCGGTGTGGACACCGGACCGCCAGCCGTCGCCGTCGCGGAAATCGACCGGCTCGCTCAGCGCCTTGAAGGAGGTCTGGCGCAGCAGGATGGGGCAGCGCCGGGTCGGCGGGCCTTCCACCACGGCCTTCGGCGCGATGCCCTTCTCCGGCATCATCCGCTGCACCGCGTCGATGTCGAGCGTGCGCGGAGTCAGATGGTTGATGTGCGGTCCTTTGAAGGATACGACATCGGCGATCAGCCGATGGGCGTCATGCAGCCGCTTGTAGAGCTCCAGCGGCACATTGGCCCGGCTGTGCCAGCGGAAGGTTTCCAGCGCCTCCGCGACGAAGCGGGCGGCATCCTCCTCCGTCAGCCCGCCGGCCGCTTCGGCCTTCTCGATCAGCGCGAGGCAGCCGTCAGTGAAGATGTTGCGGCCGGCCAGCACCTGTTCCGCCTCGTTCCGCAGGCCGGCATCGGCGATCAGGTCGAGCCGCAGCAACGAGGTGAAGACGCGGAACGGGTTGCGGCCCAGCGCCTCGTCGGTCACCGGACGGAAGGCGGTTGAGTGGACCGGAACACCGGCTTCCGAGAGGTCGTAATAGCCGACCGGCTGCATCCCCATCACCGCGAACAGGCGGCGCATGGTGGACAGCTCCTGCGCAGTGCCGAGCCGGATCGCGCCGTGACGCTCCTCCGTGATGCGGGCAAGGCCGCCCGCGGCCTCCAGCCGATGGCGCTCCGCCGGGTCGGCGGCCAGCACCGCCTCGTTCACCTCCCGCACCAGCTCGACCAGCATCTGATAGGCCGGAACCTCGGTCCGGTACATCTCCGACATCGCGGTGGAGAACAGGGTACGGATCGCATCGGGGTTGATGAAACCAGCGCTGAAGGAACTATGGGCACTCATTGCCAATCTCGCTCGCGTTGCCTGTGTCGGACCGGTCCGGTCGCTCTCCCGGCCCCTCCCATGGCCCAGCTATAGCAACGAAGCACCGCCTTGGATTGCGATTGTTTTTACCGACTTGATGAGGAAAGCTCATGATGCGGCTTGCGGTTCCATGACCTCAGGGCGGCAATCCTTGGTTTCCTTCAGGATCCAGTCACGGAAGGCGGCAAGGGGCGGATAGCTCGTCCGTTCCGACGGCCACACGACGTAATAGGCATCATCGCTCTCCATCGGCAGGTCGAGCGCCGGCACCAGTTGCCCGGAGCCCAATTCCTCCCCGATCAGGAACAGCGGCAGCAGCGCGATCCCCAGCCCGGCAACCGCCGCCTGGATGGCGGTGCCGAACTGGTCGAACAGCATGCCATGCACCCCATCGGCCGGCGTGTCATGCAGGGTCAGCCAACGTTCCCACGCATCGGGTCGGCTGGTCAGGTGCAGCATTGGGGCGAGGCGCAGATCGCCGGGTTGCCGGAAAGCGAACCGGTCGCGCAGATCGCGGCTGCAGGCGGGGATGACCGTCTCCCGGCGCAGGAGCGCCATCTCCCCGCCCGGCCAGTCCGGCCGGCCGAAATGGATCGCCACGTCGACGGGATCCAGCCGGAAATCGAAGGGGGACATGCGCGTCACCAGATTGATTGTAACGCCCGGATTTTCCGCCAGAAAGTCAGGCAGCCGCGGCGCCAGCCAGCGGACCCCGAAGGT
This sequence comes from Azospirillum humicireducens, assembly GCF_001639105.2. Classification (NCBI taxonomy): domain Bacteria; kingdom Pseudomonadati; phylum Pseudomonadota; class Alphaproteobacteria; order Rhodospirillales; family Azospirillaceae; genus Azospirillum; species Azospirillum humicireducens. The sequence goes on along the minus strand of NZ_CP015285.1, from coordinate 2,711,107 downwards.
CGGCAGGATCGCGATGCTCAGCGTGCCCCCAAAAGGGTTGGCGCGCAGATTGAGCGACGCGGTGCTGATCTTGCGCAGCGCATCGCGCACCTCGCGCACGTAATACTCTCCGCCGGCGGTCAGACGAATGGTCTGCCGTTCGCGGTGGAACAGTTCGACCTCCAGCAACTCCTCCAGCGCCTTGATCTGGCGGCTGACGGCGCTCTGGGTCAGGGACAGCTCCTTCGCCGCCGCGGTGATGCTGCCGGTCCGCGCCGCCGCCTCGAACGCAGACAGGAGGGCCAGGGAAGGGAGGAAGCGGCGGGGGCTCTGCATTTCATTCTCACAGGGAATGACTGATTGAGCAAACATCACTTTGCCGAACGGGGCAGGCAAGCGAATCTTCCCATGCTATCCGCGGGTGCGGCGACCCGCTGCGCTCTCGGGACCGGTCGGGATGGTGTTTCCGAGTGGGAATGACTGGCGGGCAAGAACACGGGAAAAGGACCACAGGGAATGCTAAACGATCCGCGGTCGCATGGGCTTTGGGAACGGACCGCACCGCCGGCGCCACCGACCGCGCCGCTGAACGGCGCGATCAGGGCGGACGTGGTGATCGTCGGCGCCGGCTACACCGGCCTGTCTGCTGCCCTGCGTCTGGCGGAAAGCGGCGTCGAGGCGGTGGTGCTGGAGGCGGTGGAGATCGGCTTCGGCGGCGCCGGCCGGAATGTCGGGCTGGTCAATGCCGGCATGTGGGTGATGCCCGACCAGCTCGTCAACACGCTGGGGCCGGTCTATGGCGAGCGCCTGATCGAACTGCTGGGCAATGCGCCGCGCACCGTGTTCGATCTGATCACGAAGCATGCCATTTCCTGCGAGGACGAGCGCAGTGGCACCCTGCATTGCGGGGTCGGTCCCGCGGGCTTGCGCGAACTGGAGCAGCGGGCGGCGATCTGGCAGAAGCGCGGAGCGCCCGTGCGCCTGCTCGATGCCGCCGAAACAGCGGAGAAGGTCGGCAGCGGGGCCTATACCGGGTCACTTCTCGACCTGCGGGCCGGCACCATACAGCCATTGGCCTACGCCCGCGGGCTGGCCACTGCCGCGGTGAAGGCCGGGGGCCGCATCTTCACCCGCAGCCCAGTCCAGTCTGCAAGCGAGTCCGGCGGCAAATGGGAGGTGAAGACCGCCACCGGCAGCGTGCTGGCTGATTGGGTGATCGTCGCCACCGACGCCTACAGCATCGGCCCCTGGGTGCGGCTCCGCACCGAGCAGGTCCATCTGCCTTACTTCAATCTGGCGACGGAGCCGCTGTCCGACGGGATGCAGAAAGCCATTCTGCCGGAGCGGCAGGGGGTATGGGACACCAAATCGGTGCTCAGCTCCTATCGGTTCGACCGCCAGGGACGGCTGGTGTTCGGCAGTGTCGGCGCATTGCGGGGAACCGGGATCGCGGTGCATCGGGCCTGGGCGCAACGCTCGCTGGCCGCTCTGTTCCCGCAGCTCGGTCCGGTGCGCTTCGAGTCCGAATGGTATGGGCAGATCGGGATGACCAAGGACAACCTGCCCCGCTTCCACCGGCTGGGCCGCAACGTGATCGGCTTCAGCGGCTACAACGGCCGCGGCATCGCCCCCGGCACCGTTCTCGGACGCTGCCTCGCCGACCGCATCACCGGCAAGCTCACCGACGCGGAGATGCCGCTTCCCGACACGGCCCCGGAATCGGTCGCCGGGCGGGCGGTGCGCGAAGCCGCTTACGAATATGGAGCGCAGGCGACCCACCTCATCGGCGCTCGGCTGCCGGGACGGATTTGACCGGAGTGCGTCGATGGCCATGGCCGGGCAGGTCGGCCATGGCCATCCGCATCATAGGCTCTCTTACAGCCCCCACGCCCCGCTTTCCGCCGGATCGACGACCTGGATGTTGTTTTCCACCCCTTTCACGCCGGCAACGCCTTCTGCCGCGACGCGCACGGCATCGCGCTGGGACTCGCTGCTGATGAAGCCCCAGAGTTGGACGACGCCGTTGCGGACGACGACGGCGTCATGCGACCGCGGATCCCAGGACAGTTCCTTCATGGCCGCGATGACACGCTGCTGCAGCACACGGTCGTCAGGGGCCGCCGCCGCGGTCTCCGGCGAAACGCTCGCCAGTGCGCGCAGCAGGTTGGCCCGGCTGATGATGCCGATCAGGTTGCCCTGCCGGACCACCGGCACGCGCTTGATCCTCCGTGTCTCCATCAGCCGCACGACCTCCTCGGGCGAGGCGTTTTCGTCGACGGTGGTGACATGGGCGGTCATGACGTCCGTGACCTTGCGGGCATGGGACTTGACGAAGTCCTCCGCCGGCAGCGTGCCGCCGGACACCAGCCCCAGCCACCAGGAGCGGTGGCGCTCGGTCCCGAGCTCCACCCGGCGCAGCAGGTCGCCCTCGCTGATGATGCCAACCACCTTGCCGGCGGCATCCACCACGGGCATGCCGCTGATGTTGTTCTCCAGCATTTTCTTGGCCGCATCGGCGACAGTCGCGTCCGCGCCGATGGTGATGACCCGCGGCGTCATCAGATCGATAGCCTTCATGGTTTCACTCCCCCTTGATGTTCTGCGGTGAGGGCAGAGTAGGGGAGCAGCCAACCAAGGGCGATTGATCTGCCGCAAATCGGCGGCAGGCTTTCCGCATGGTGGAAAAGACAGGCGATTCAATACAGAAAACGCCCCGGCTCTATTGAACCGGGGCGTTTTTCGATGTCTGCGAAGATGCCAGCGAATATGCTTTGATTGAGCGTCTCTTGAGGCTGAGTGACCTGGCGGCGACCTACTCTCCCACGTCTTAAGACGCAGTACCATTGGCGCGGAGGCTTTTCACGGCCGAGTTCGGGATGGGATCGGGTGTTTGACACCTCGCCATGACCACCAGGTCACCCAGGCTCAAGACCGACGCTACCCAAAGCGCTTTCGCTGTCGTGCAAGTGATGTGAGGATGTATCGAACTGGCGGGCTTGCGTCAAGCAGGGCCTTTGAACAGGCTTGCTGCTGCGCATGGCGCGGTCAGTGGTGTCGAGATCAAGCCGATCGAGCGATTAGTAAGGCTTAGCTTCAAGCATTGCTGCCCGTCCACATGCCTCCTATCGACGTGATGGTCTGTCACGGCTCTCAAGGGAGCTCTGGTTTAGAGGTGGGTTTCCCGCTTAGATGCTTTCAGCGGTTATCCCGTCCATACTTAGCTACCCGGCCATGCCACTGGCGTGACAACCGGTGCACCAGAGGTATGTCCATCCCGGTCCTCTCGTACTAGGGACAGATCCTCGCAAAACTCCGACACCCACGGCAGATAGGGACCGAACTGTCTCACGACGTTCTAAACCCAGCTCACGTACCACTTTAATCGGCGAACAGCCGAACCCTTGGGACCTGCTCCAGCCCCAGGATGTGATGAGCCGACATCGAGGTGCCAAACGACTCCGTCGATATGGACTCTTGGGAGTCATCAGCCTGTTATCCCCGGCGTACCTTTTATCCGTTGAGCGATGGCCCGTCCACGTGGAGCCACCGGATCACTATGGCCGACTTTCGTCTCTGCTCGACTTGTCAGTCTTGCAGTCAGGCGGGCTTATGCCATTGCACTCGACGA
>NZ_CP015285.1:0-297500 GCF_001639105.2 Azospirillum humicireducens | reverse complement strand
CGCTATGCGCGAATGTCGCCCGCCTTCAGAGAGGCCCGCCTTCAGAGCGGGTCGTTGCGGTCCTGGCGTCCGACCGGCCGGGCATGGCCGATGATGGCGCTGAATCCGAACAGCAGCAGCAGAACGCCCATGATGATCTCGACACCGCAGATCAGGCGCACCGGCCCGGACACCGGATGGATGTCGCCATAGCCGACCGTAGCGAAGGTCACGATGGAAAAATAGATGCCCTCGGCGAAGGTGATGTCGCGCCGGACGCCCTCGATGACGAAGTTCGGCTCCGCCATGAAGCGGTCCATGATGGTGTAGATGGCGCCGAACAGGATGATGCAGAGCGAATAGAAGGTCAGGAAGGCGAAGGCGGGCAGGACGAGACGGGCCGATTGTTGGAAGAATCCTTCGAACAGCAGTCCGGCGTCGAGCAGGAAAATGGCGATGTCCCGCGATACCAGCGCCACGATGGCGGCGATGGCCGACATGGCCAGCAGGAAGACGGCACCGACCGCCTGCGCTTCCATGTCCTGTGCCGGCACCAGGAAGGTCAGGGCGCCGATGCCCCAGACCGGCGCCATCCACAGGAAGATGCGGTCGAAATGGCCGCCTTCGCGCAGGCGGCGCGACATCACGATCCGCCGGATATCCTCCGCCCGCCACCAGGCGCCGCCCAGGAAGGCGATCAGGGGCAGGACGAAGGCGATGCCCTGGGCCAACGGGTTGATGTTGTGGAAATTGCTTTCCAGAAAGAAGACGAAGATGCAGGCGTAGACGCCGATGAAATTGGTCAGCGCCAGCGTGAAGAACTGGCTGCCCGGAAACAGGTAGTGGAAGGCGCCGACCACCAGACCGACCGATCCCAGCAGGACGAAGGTCAGGTTGCCCGAGACCGAGCGGATCGACAGAGCGATCAGGCCCAGCAGCAATGCCGTCAGCAACGCCCCACCCAGCCAGGACTTGGACGCGCCCCGGCTGCCATGGGAACCGGAGGAAGCCGCCGCGGGAGACGGGCTGGCCGTCCGGGGACGGCGGTCGGGAACGATCTGGTCCATGGGGCGGCAAACCGGAACTGGAGGTGGCGCCGTCGCCGATGCCACGACGAAAGTCTTACTCCACACTTATAGCGGTTCGCCCGCCCCAACCGTCAGTGTTTTCCGCAGCTGCGACAAGGTTCGGAGTCCGGCTCCTGCCGCGCGGTCACCAGCCTCCGGTGGCGAGCCAACGGTCGACCATGTCGAGCCGATCCCAACCCCAGAAGGGCTCGCCGTCGACGATGACGAAGGGGGAGCCGAAAACGCCGCGCTCCACCGCGTCGTCGGTCTCGGTGCGCAGCCGGTCCTTGACCGTCGGGTCCTGCAGCGCCGCCGCCGCCGCCGCCCGGTCGATGCCCAGGCTGCCGAGTGTCCGCCCGGCGATCTCCGCCACCGTCTCGGCCGGGCCGATGTCGCGCCCTTCGGCGAAATGCGCATGATAAAGCGCACGGGCCAAAAGCTTCGCCTGCTCCGGATGCCCGTCGGTCAGCCAGTAGAAGGCGCGCGAGGCGGCGACGCCGTTGACCGGGGCCGAGTCGGGGAAGGTGAAGGGCGCGCCGGTCAGCCGGGCGATGCGGCCGACGTCATGGGTCAGATACTCGCCGCGCAACGGCTGCTGAAGGTTCGGCTTCATGCCCGTCACCTTGAAGATGGCGCCGAGCAGGACCGGGCGCCAGGTGACGGTGCGGCCGTGTTTGGCCGCCAGCTCGTCGATGCGCAGGCTGGCGAAATAGCCGTAGGGCGAGGCGAAGTCGAAATAGAAATCGATGGGATCCGGCACGCGCGTTTCCTCTCCGCTGAGCTTTTCGGAAAGGCTAACGCCGGGACGGAACAGCGTCCAGCGGTGCGTCCGGGGGGCATCGGGATAGCCACCCCCGGCGGGCCCGGTCAGACCGTGCGCACCTTGGCGTCGAAGACGTAGCCGGCACCGCGTTCGGTCTTGATGATGCGGGGTTCCTTCGGGTTCGCCTCGATCTTGCGGCGCAGACGCAGGATCAGCACGTCGATGGAGCGGTCGAACACCTCCGCCCCGTCGACACGGGTGAGGTCGAGCAGCTGGTCGCGGGTCAGCACCCGCTGCGGCCGCTTCACGAAGGCGGCGAGCAGGCCGAACTCCGCCTTGGTCAACTCCACCTCGCGCCCCTCCTGCCCGCGCAGGCGCTGGGCGGTGAGGTCGAGTTCCCAGTTGGCGAACTGCACGACGGCGCGCAGCTCGTCCGGGTTGCGCGGCGGGCGCGCATCGTTGGAGACGCGGCGCAGCACCGCCTTGATGCGGGCCAGCAACTCGCGCGGGTTGAAAGGCTTGGTCAGGTAATCGTCGGCGCCCAGCTCCAGCCCGACGATGCGGTCGACGTCCTGATCCTTGGAGGACAGGATGATGACGGGGATCTGCGAATCGGTGCGGATCTGACGGACAAGGCCCAGCCCGTCGCCATCGGGGAGGCGCAAGTCGCAGACCACGAGGTCGACAGGATCGCCGTCCAGGGCCTGCTTGGCCGAAACGGTGTCGTGCGCCGTGGTGACCCGGTAGCCTTCCCCCGCCAGATATGAGGCCAAAAGCTCCCGAATCGGCTCATCGTCGTCGACCGCGAGAATGTGCATGCCTGTTACCTCCCCAAACCTTCTTATCTCACGCGCGAGCGCCACGCAATGCGTTACAACCCCGTAACGGGTGCGGCCTCCTGCCCCTCCGCGTGAGTCCGTTGAAATCGCATTCTGCACCGGCGACACAAAATCACCCCTTCACGGACATTAACCGGAAACACGCTGCGGTTTAAATGCCGGCCATCGACAAGGAACGGTCCCCCGCCACAGGGCGCCGGACCGTTGCCGCGATGGGGAGCACAGCCATGTCGAACATCGATCATTGCCTGGAGCGTCTGGCCCTGCTCGACCGCGCCGATCGTCTGCTGAACGAGGTGCGGGTCTATGGACAGCACGGATCGGTTCGCGAAACGCTGGCGCAGCACCGGCTGTTGCTGGGCGAGGCGAGGCGCCACCTCGACTCGGCGCGCTCGGTCGGCCGGTTCGGCTGACGGGCCGCGAGCGACCATGCCCAGCCGCAACGCCCCGGCGCCGCTGGCGCCGCCCCAGCGCGCCCCGTCCCCGACCGCCAGGACGGCACGGCGCCTGCCCGCCGACGGCAACCGCCGTCCGGCGCAGGAGCGTTGCGCCCACCATTCCACGCATCATGCGGCAAATCATACACCCTGCGCGGCGGCGGCCCTGCCCCGTCCGGCCGCCGCGGCTCCCGCGCCGCTTTGGACCATGATGATGGAACGCTGGCTGGCGGCCACGCCCTGACGGTCTGCGGGGTCTGCCCGCCGGACCGCGACGCTCTCCCTATTCCCGCCCGATTTCGCGCCTATGCCGGTGACCGGGAGCCACAGAACCGGAGAGATCCATCATGACCCGCGCCATCCTTCTCGCCTCCACCGCCCTGCTGATGGCGGCACCGGGCGCCTTCGCGGCGACCGGAACGGCCAATGGACCGGGGGGGAACGGACCGGGGGGCGGGCAGCTGGCGCTGACGCGGGTCCTGCTGTCCACCGGCGGCGTCGGCTATTTCGAATATGAGGCGACGGTGACCGGCGACGCCGACCTGTCGCTGGAGGTGCGGCGCGATCAGGTCGACGACGTGCTGAAAAGCATCGTGGTCTATGACGACAAGGGCGGCGTCGGCACCATCGGCCTGCCCGGGGCGGAGCCGCTGGACACCGCCTTCCGCGAGCTGCCCTTCTCGCCCGGCGACCTGACCTCCCCCGCGGCGCTGCTGAGCGCCATGCAGGGGGCGGAGGTCATGGCCGGCGGATCGCGCCAGCTGACCGGCCGGCTGATGTCGGTGACCGAGGAGACGGTGCGGCTGCCCGGCAACGACGGCGCCACCGCCACCCGGCACCGGGTGACGTTGATGACGGCGGACGGCCTGCGCCAGCTGGTGCTGGAGGAGGCCGACACGCTGCGCTTCACCGATCCGGCGGTGCAGGCCCAGATCGACAAGGCGCTGTCCGCGGTGGCGGACAATGCCCGGCGCGAGCGGCGGCGGCTGACCGTGCACAGCAACGCGCCCCGCGATCCCCAGGCGGCCGGCGAGCGCCGCGTCCGCGTCGGCTATGTCGCGGCGACTCCGCTGTGGAAGGCGACCTACCGGCTCAGCCTGGGCACGGACGGCGCTGCCGCACAGGATGGGCAGTCGCAGAGCGGACGCGGCGCGTTGCAGGGCTGGGCCGTGCTGGAGAATCTCAGCGGCGAGGATTGGCGCGGCGTCGACCTGACCGTGGTGTCGGGCAACCCGGTCACCCTGCGACAGGCACTCTACACGCCTTACTTCGTCGAGCGGCCGGAAGTGCCGGTGGAGGTTCTTGGCCGCGTGCTGCCCAGCGCCGACGAGGGCACGGTGACGCTTGACGAGACCCGCGCGGCGATGCGCCCGCAGGCGGAATCATCGCGGGCCGCGCCACCGCCGGGCGCCGCCATGGCCGCCCCTCCCCCTCCGATGGCCGCCGCTCCGGCGCCGATGGCCCAACCGCTTGCCAAGACCGCGCCCTATGGGTCCGCCGCCGGGACGCCGGCCGTCGCCGCCGTGCGCAGCGCCGAGGCCGGCGCCGCCGAGGGCGCCCAAGTGCTGTTCCGCTATCCGCAGCCGGTCACCGTGCCGAATGGCGGAACCCTGATGATGCCCATCGCCGCGCGCGCGCTGCCGGTGGAGCGGGTGGCGCTCTACCAGCCCGCCAGCGACGGCCGCCACCCGCTGGCCTCGCTGCGGCTGCGCAACGACGGCGACACCGCCTTGCCGCCGGGGCTGCTGACCTTCTACGACCGTGCTTCGAAGTCCGATGGAAGCGGCGCCGCGGCCAGCGCCTATGTCGGCGATGCCCGCATGGCGACGCTGCCGGCGGGCGACAGCCGGCTGCTGTCCTTCGCCGTCGATCAGGCGGTGACCGTCGACCGCGAGGAGAAGCCGGGACGCCGCCTGTCCCGCGCGACCATCGCCGATGGCGTGCTGACCCTGTCGGTGACCGACCGGCAAAGCACCACCTACAGCGTCGCCGGCGCCCCCGACAGCGACCGCAGCCTGATCATCGAGCATCCGCGCCGCCCCGGCTGGGAACTGGCCGAACCGGTGGGCGGCAAGCCGGACGCGACCGCCGCCGCCTACCGCCTGCCGCTGGCGGTGCCGGCCGGCAAGACGGTGACGCTGACCGTGACGCTGGAACGGCCGCGGCAGGAGCGGATCGTCCTGACCGACCTGACCGCCGACCAGATCGCCGCCCGCGCCGACGCGGCCGAACTGCCGGCGGAGGTGCGTCAGGCGCTGACCACGCTGGCCGGCCTGCGCGGCGCCGTCGCCGGGAAGGAGCGCCGCATCGCCGAACTGGAGCGCGACCGGGCGGAGCGCATCGCCGACCAGGAGCGCCTGCGCGAGAACCTGCAGGCACTGCCGGCCGACAGCGACCTGCACAAGCGCACGCTGGCGAAGATGGCGGAGGCCGAAAACCGCATCGACGCGCTGGCCCGCGAGCTGGCGACCGCCCGCGGCGAAGCGGAGGCCGCCCGCCAGACCCTGCGCGAGCGGGTGAAGGCGCTGGCGATCTGAGGAACCACGGGGCGCGGCACCCTCAGCCGGCGCGGTCGAGCTGCTTGAGGAAGCCGATGTAGCGGTTGATGTCCTCCATCCGCCGGGCATGGTCGTTCAGGTCGGACAGGCGGCCCTCGATGGCCTTCTGCGCCCCCTCGACCTCATCGATGACGGCGTTGATGTCGGTCTGCAGGGCGTGGGCCGCGGTGGCGGCCTCGTCCATGCGGAGGCTGGTGTCGTCCAGCTGGCTGCCGACCGAGCGGACGGAGGTCACCACCTGATCGATGGCGCGGCGGGTATCGCCCAGCGTCTGCTTGGTGTCGTTGGCGAGCTTGCGCACCTCCGACGCGACCACCGAGAAGCCCCGCCCCGCCTCACCGGCCCGCGCCGCCTCGATGGTGGCGTTGAGCGCCAGCAGGTTGGTCTGGCTGGCGATGCCGTCGATCACAGACAGGACCTTCTCGATGCTCTTGACCACGGTGGACAGCTGGGCGAACTCGCGGACCAGCTCCTCCTTCCGTTCGTCATGGCCATCGAACAGGCTGGCGTGACGGTTCAACGTCGCCTCGATGGCGGACATGGAGCCGCCGATGCGCGCGGCGTAGCTGGCGGTTTCCTGGACGCCGCTGTTCAGCGTGACCAGGGCATCGAGATAGCTGTGCATCCGCTCGATCACGCTGTTGCGGATGCGGCTCAGCAGTTCCAGCCGGTTGTAGCGGGTGGCGATGAAATAGCTCTGGAACCGGGCGTAATGGACCGGAAAGCGGTCGACCATGTCGTCGGAAAAGGCGGTGCCGGGCGGGACCTCGAAGAACATCAGCGCCGACAGGGTCTGGTTGATGTTGATGCCCAGCAATTCACCGAAGGTGGAGAAGCCGGCGGCGGCCAGCCCGTCGAAGGCATGCAGCCGCGACAGCTGGTCGGAGTTGTTCAGTCGCCGCAGGATGCAGTCGTTCAGGATCGCGCCCGCCGGCCGCGGCTTGCCGCGCAGATAGGCCGTGAGGTCGTCCTCCGTCTGGCGGACGAAGTCGGTCGCCTCCACCAGGCACAGCGAATCGCCGGGATTGACGTCGCAATAGAAGGCGACCTCCCCCTTCTCGAAATCGAAGCCGGAGATGGAGCGGACGAACAGTTCCCCCTCCATCTCGATGGCGAAGGTGTTCTTGGCGAGCCTGGCCGGAAGCTCCTGCGGCTTGCACTGCAGCGCCTTGGCCAGCGCGTCGATGAAGCTCACCACCTCGAAGCCGTCGCGGTCGATCACGCCGCGCACGATCCGGCGCATCGGGTCGGCGTCCACCACCGCGAAGCGGGTCTGGGTCGGGCGGAAGTTCTGCGACTTGAAGATGCCGTAGCGGATGCCGGGCGCCATCTTCAGAAACACGGTCAGGGCGGAATTCTCCAGCACGCGCTGGCCGTCGAACAGGCGGGTGTGGCGGAAGTCGAGCGTGCCGCCGGCCGAACCGCCGATGAACAGGCAGGGGAAATGGCCGGAGCGGTAGACCGCCTCCATGAACCAGCTTTCGCTGGCCGACAGCCCGTCGATGAAGGTCAGCGCCACCGTATCGTGGCTGTCCACCGCGAAAGGAACCCGGACGCGGTCCAGTTCGCCGCGGATCGCCTCCACCCTCGCCGGCACATCGCGGGTCGGCCGGCCGCCACGCAGATCCTCGCAATGGAGCGGGACGGTGTGGATGCTGACCCCGGCGAACAGGCGCGGACTGAAGGATTGCAGGACCACGCTGTCCCAGCGGTCGCCGGCCTTGCGGTAGAGCGGCTGCCCCTCCGCCGCGCACAGTTCACCCGCGGTGGAGACCAGCACCAGCTGCGTCGCCGCCGGCAGGGCGGAGCGCACCGCGCGGGCGGTGGCGGCGAAATCGACATGCGGCGAGACGAAGCCGACGACCAGCGCCGGGGCGCCGGCGGCGAAACCAAGCGCTTCCAGTGCCGGGGCGCCGATCTGTGCGGACGGCAGGCACAGGCTGCGGATCGGCGCCTCCACCGCTCCGGCCGCCGCGGTCTGGGGGGGTGCGCCCGCGGACGAAGCGACGCCAGTGGCTGTGGCGGAGGCGGCCGAGGAGTCGGAGCGGAAGAAGGACAGCATGATGGGCAATTCCTCGGCGATATTGTTGTTTGTTTCCGCATCCTGGCAACGTCGATCCTTTCGCCGAAGCCCAGCTGCGGGACATTTTGCGGATAGCTTAACTTCCGATCGGTCACCGGCTTCATACGGGAGACTCCCTATCAGGCCGTGGCATCTGGTCGCACAACCTTATGGGGTGGGCGCCGATTCCGCTTGTGGGGCCAGCGAAACATTGGCATAAGGCAAGCCATAGGCCTGGGGTGCCGTGCGGTGGTCGCGCGGCTGAGAACACACCCATCGAACCTGTCTGGGTAATTCCAGCGAAGGGAGCCGCCGCATGATCCATGCGCCAGATCCGCATCCATTTTCCGTTCCCGACTCCGGACTCCGCCCGTCCGTCGCCGTCATCGGTGCCGGCTGCATCGGCCTTGCCATCGCCTGGAGGCTGGCGGCGGCCGGCTGCCGCGTCGAGCTGTTCGAACGGGGGCAGGCCGGCCGCGGCGCCACCCATGCCGCCGGCGGCATGCTGGCCGCCTGTGTCGAAACCGAGCCGGGCGAGGACGGGCTGCTGCCGCTGACCCGCGCCTCGCAGGCGCTGTGGCCCGACTTCGCCCGCGACCTGGAGGCGGCCAGCGGCATGGCGGTCGATCTCCGCACCGAAGGCACCATGGTCATCGCGCTCACCGCCGACGATGCCGCCAAGGTCCGCTTCCTGCACGGCTTCCAGCGCGACCTCGGCCTGCCGGTCGAGTGGCTGAGCGGGGCCGAGGTGCGGCGGCGCGAGCCATTCCTGCAGCCGGGCGTGGCCGGTGCCCTGTTCTGTGCCGGCGACCATCAGGTCGACAACCGCAAGGTCGCAGCCGCCCTGCAGCGCGCCGCCCTGGCCGCCGGTGCCCGCCTGCACGAGCAGTGCGGCGAGGTGGCGCTGGCGGTGGAGGGCGGTCGCGCCGTCGGGGTGCGGGTTGCTGCAACTCTGCACCGGGCCGACCGGGTGATTCTGGCCGCCGGAGCATGGTCGGCCGGCGTGCCGGGGCTGCCGCCCGCCGCGAAACCGCCGGTGCGGCCGGTCAAGGGGCAGATGGTGTGCCTGCGCATGGACGCCCGGCTGCCGCTGCTGCGCCATGTGGTGTGGACGCCCGGCACCTACCTGATCCCGCGGCTGGACGGCCGGCTGCTGATCGGCGCCACGACGGAGGAACGCGGCTTCGACGACCGGCTGACCGCCGGCGGCCAGTTCGCGCTGCTGGAGGGGGCGTGGCGCGCCCTGCCCGGCATCGCCGAGCTGCCCATCGAGGAGGCCTGGGCCGGATTCCGTCCCGGCAGCCGCGACGATGCGCCGATCCTGGGCGAGAGCGGCATTCCCGGCCTGATCCATGCCACCGGCCACCACCGCAACGGCATTCTGCTGACCCCGGTCACCGCCGACGGCATCGCCCGTCTGGTGCTGACCGGCGAGACCGACCCGCTGCTGCGCCCCTTCGCCGCCGACCGTTTCCTTGCCACAGGAGCCGCCGCATGAGCGCCGTCCTCCACATCAACGGCCGCGAAGAGCCGCTGTCCGCCGCGTCGGTCGCCGAACTGCTGGCCGCGCGCGGCATCGCCGCAGGCACGCCCGGCGTCGCCGTCGCCCTGAACGGCGCCGTGGTTCCCCGCCGCCGCTGGCATGAGACCCCGCTCCAGCCCGGCGACAGCCTGGAAATCGTCCGCCCGATCCAGGGCGGCTGACCCGTATTTCCCTCTCCCGCACCGCAACGCTGGAAGAATCCCCCTTGCCGGTCGCCGAAGGAGAGGGCCTTTGCAAAGGCTCCCTCATGTCCCAACCCACCTCCGACACCCTCACCATCGCCGGGCGCGGCTTCGGCTCGCGGCTGTTCCTCGGCACCGCCGGCTATCCCAACCAGCAGGTGATGCTCGACGCGCTGGAGGCCAGCGGCAGCGAGCTGGTCACGCTGGCGATCCGGCGCATCAGCCTGGACGGCTATTCGGAAAGCCTCGTCGACGTGCTGGCCCGCGCCACCGCCGGGCGGCCCACCGGCCCGGTCGGGCTGCTGCCCAACACCGCCGGCTGCATGACCGCCAAGGAGGCCGTGCTGACCGCCCAGCTGTCGCGCGAGGCGCTGGACACCCCCTGGATCAAGCTGGAGGTCATCGGCGACCGCGAGCTGCTTTATCCCGATGTGGAGGAGCTGCTGCGCGCAACCGAGGAACTGGTGAATGACGGCTTCGTCGTGCTGCCCTATTGCAACGACGATCCCGTCACCTGCCGCAAGCTGGCCGACCTGGGTGCGGCGGCGGTGATGCCGCTGGGGGCCTTCATCGGCTCCGGCATGGGCATCCGCAACCCGCATGCCATCGAGACGATCTGCACCCGCAGTCCGGTGCCGGTGGTGCTCGACGCCGGCATCGGCACCGCGTCGGACGCGGCGCTGGCGATGGAGCTGGGCTGTGCCGCGGTGCTGCTGAACACCGCGGTGTCGAAGGCGCGCGATCCGGTGCGGATGGCGGCGGCGATGCGCGCCGCGGTCAGCGCCGGGCGCGGCGCCCATCTGGCCGGCCGCATGCCGATGCGCGCCCATGCCGAACCCTCCAGCCCGCAGATGGGACTGATCGGCAGCTGACGGCGAAGGGGGGTGCCCCTTACGGTTGTCCAATCGGCCGCTTGATCCGGCGCGGCGGCTGACGCAGGCTGTCGCGAGAGCGCCCCTCAAGCCGGAGACCTCCGACCGTGCCCGCCACCTTCGACCCCCGTACCCCCGACTGGAAGGCGCGCTGCCTCGCCTCCTTCGAACAGCAGCCGATCTGCAGGACGCTCGGCATCGAGATGGCGGCGATGGAGCCCGGCTTCTGCGAGATGCGGCTGCCCTTCCGCGCCGACCTGACGCAGCAGCACGGCTTCTTCCATGCCGGCATGGTCAGCACGCTGGCCGACAATGCCGGCGGCTATGCCGCGCTGAGCCTGATGCCCGCCGGGGCGGAGGTGCTGGCGGTGGAGTTCAAGATCAACCTGATGTCGCCGGCCAAGGGCGACGTCATGATCGCCCGCGCCCGCGTGGTGAAGCCGGGCCGCACCCTGGTCATCACCCAGGTCGAGGTGTCGATGCTGGATGGCGGGGTGGAGAAGGACTGTGCCCTGATGCAGCAGACGACCTTCTGCGTGATGCCGAAATGATGGTCCATCCGGTTCGAAAAGGGGTTTCCATGCCGTCCATCCGTACCGCCGCCCTTCTGCTGGCCGGCGGCCTCGCCGCTGTCGCCGCTGTCTCCACCCCGGCGGAGGCCAAGGATCCGCCCTCCTGCGCTGCCATCTCCTTCCGTCCGCTGCCGAGCGGCACCCCGGACGGCGAGCAGGAAACCGGCCTCTACAAGTCGCGCTTCGGCAAGATCGAGGTGAAGGCCGACGTGAAGGGCGGTCTGGCCACCAACTACTACATGGTGCTGAACGGCAAGAAGGTGGACGGTCCGGCCGCACCGCCGAAGATGTCGGACGCCTGCCTGAAGTCCAAGCACGTCAAGCTGCCCTTCGCCAAGCAACCCCAGGGCGCCTGCACCGGCAGCCGGTTCCGCGTCGTCGTCGACCGGTCCGGCGCCAAGCCGGTCGCCGCCTTCTTCGGGCTGCAGGGCGAGGACTGGGCCTACTGCAGCGCCACCACCCTGTAAGGGCTGCGGCTCTTGATCCTGACCTGTCAGGATCAAGAGCTTCGGCGGCATGGGCCGCCGCCGCGCCAGTCGGCGCGGATACCAGCGGTCATCATCAATGACCGCTGGTATAAGGGCTGCGGCGCGGCGGTAGGCTTCTCCCGCTCCCGCCGCGCGCTCCTTACAGCAGGAACGCCGACGCCAGCCCGAGGAAGGCCAGGAAGCCGACGACGTCGGTGACGGTCGTCAGGAACACCGCGCTGGACACCGCGGGATCGACGCCCAGTTTCTCCAGCCCCAGCGGGATCAGCGCGCCGCTCAGCCCGGCCACCACCAGATTGATGATCATGGCGAGCCCGATGACGATGCCGATCATCGGGCCGTACCAGAGCAGCGCGATCACCCCGACCATCACGGCGAAGATGCCGCCGTTGATCAGCCCGACCAGCAGTTCCTTGCCCACCACCCGCATGGCGTTGGCCGACGACAGCTCGTGCGTCGCCAGCGCGCGGACGACGACGGTCAGCGTCTGCGTCCCGGCATTGCCGCCCATCGAGGCGACGATGGGCATCAGCACCGCCAGCGCCACGATCTGCTCGATGGTGCCCTCGAACAGCGAGATGACGCCCGAGGCCAGGAAGGCCGTGGCGAGATTGACGGTCAGCCAGCCGACGCGGCCGCGGGCGATGTCGGCGATGCCGCTGAACACGCCGGTGTCGCCCGACCCGCTCAGCTTGCGCAGGTCGTCCTCCGCCTCCTCGTCGATGATGCGGACCACGTCGTCGACGGTGATGACGCCGATCAGCCGGCCGGAGGGATCGACCACGGGGGCCGAGACCAGGGCGTATTGGCGGAACAGGTTGGCGACCTCCGCCCGTTCCATGGTGGCGGGGATGACGTCGACCTCGCCGGCGACCAGATCGGCGATGCGCATGGCCCGGCGCTGGCGCAGCAGCCGCGACAGCGGCACCGCCCCCACCACCCGGTGCATCGGATCGACGATGAAGATGTCGTAGAAATCCTCCGGCAGCGTATCGGTCGCCGCCCGGACGAAGTCGATGGTCTTGCCCACCGTCCAGAATTCCGGCACCGCGACCAATTCGCGCTGCATCATGCGGCCGGCGCTGTCCTCGTCGTAGGTCAGGTTCTCCTGGACCAGGGCGCGTTCGGCGTCGGGCAGCTTCGCCAGGATCTGCGCCCGCGTCTCCGCGTCCAGATCCTCGATCAGCTCGACGGCGTCGTCGGTGTCGAGATCGGCGACGGCGGCGGCCAGTTCCTGCGGCTCGAACCGTCCGATCAGCGCTTCGCGCAGATCCGGGTTCAGGTAGGACAGCACCTCGCCGTCCAGCTCCGCCGGCAGCAGGTCGATGAGGTCGGCGCGCTCGGCCGGGTCGGCCTGCTCGATCAGGTCGGCGATGTCGGCGGCATGCAGCGCTTCCAGCCGCGCCAGAACGGCGTCGCGTTCGCGGGCGCGCAGCAGGGCGACGATCTCCTCCACGAACTCCGGCTCGACGCCGTAGGGACGTTCGTCCTCCGCCTCATGGCCCATGGGACGATGTCCATGGGGATGGGCCGCGCTGTCCGGCCGCAGGTCCGGCGTGTGGGGATCGGTGTGCATGCCGGCACCCTCCCTTCGACGATGGCAACGCCCGAATGCCGGGATGACCGACGGCACGGCAACGGCAACGCGGCTCCGCGACTTCGGACGGCAGGCCGGCGGCGTTCGGGCTTTGCGGGTTGTGGAAGACCCCTACGCGGTACCATGGTCCCGGCGCAGAGGACGGGAGCCGCACCGGCGGGGGCGCCCCCGACATAGAGGCGCCGCTGCCGTTTGTCCAGCCCGGTCGGGCATGGAAAAGCCGCTCCCGGCGCTTTTCCCACCATACCCTTGCACCGCCGCAACCCTTCATGTTCCCATCACGGCGTGCCGCATCACGGGGAGAGGGGCCCGACCCGGCTATGGAGTATGCCTTCACCACCGTCGGCGACCGCGACGGCATCCTGCTGTCGGGCCGCTGCACCTATGAGGATGGCAACCGCTTCCACGACATGCTGCGCGACTGGGACTTTGCCGCCACCCCGGTGGTGCCGATCGACCTGCGCTTCGTCACCTTCATCGACTCCGCCGCCATCGGCATGATGTTCATCCTGGCGAACCGCTGCCGCGAAGCCGGCGGCCACATCGTCGCCAGCGGTGCCGCTCCCCACATCGTCCGCGCATTGCGCCGCGCCGCGCTCGACCGCTGTATCGAGTTCCGGTGACGCCCGGCGCGCCGGCGGGAAAGGCTGCAATACGAAAAAGCCCGCTCGGTCTTTCGACCTGCGGGCCTTTCGTCACTCCCGTATCCCCGGGATGGTCCCATCTGCATGGGAGAGTGGTGCGGTCGAGAAGACTCGAACTTCCACGGGTTGCCCCACAGCGACCTCAACGCTGCGCGTCTACCAATTCCGCCACGACCGCATCAGGCTGGTAGTTCCCGACGTCCGCTTGCGCGCCTCATCGGGTGGAGCGGGTAGATATCAGCTTCCCGACGGTCGATCAAGCGCTACAATCATCATCCGCGAAGAAAAATTCGGAACGGCCCTCCGGCCGCTCCGCCGATCCTGAAGCCGACACCGTCAGAGACCCCATCGAATGACCTCCCCGACCAGCCTGTCCGCCAGTCAGACCCAGCTCGACACCGTGGCCCCGCAGCCGATCGAGTGGCGCATCTCCGACGAACCGGTGCCCTACCCCGACGCCATCGCCGAGATGGAGGCGCGCGTCGAGGCGATCCGCGCCGGCACCGCGCCGGAGATGGTCTGGCTGCTGGAACATCCGCCGCTCTACACCGCCGGCACCAGCGCGCGGGACGAGGATCTGCTGGAGACCGACCGTTTCCCCGTCTACCGCAGCGGCCGGGGCGGCCAGTACACCTACCATGGGCCGGGACAGCGGGTGGCCTACGTCATGCTGGACCTGAAGGCGCGCGGCGCCGACATCCGCGGCTTCGTCCGCGACCTGGAGGAGTGGATCATCCGCACGCTGGCCTCCTTCAACATCAAGGGCGAACGGCGCGAGGGCCGCGTCGGCATCTGGGTCGACAAGCAGCCCTATGGCGGGCTGAAGGGCCAGGAGGACAAGATCGCCGCCATCGGCGTGCGGGTGCGGCGCTGGGTCAGCTTCCACGGCATCGCCCTGAACGTGGAGCCGGACCTGTCCCATTTCGGCGGCATCGTTCCCTGCGGCATCGCCGAGCATGGCGTCACCTCCATCGTGGCCCTGGGCCAGCTGGTGACGATGGAGGATGTCGACTCAGCCCTGATCGCCGCCTGGCCGGAGGTATTCGGCGGCGCGATGCGGGAAGACAGCGGTCACTGAACCGCAAATCCACATCGCCGCCTCCGCGGCTCCAGATCGTATCACCCATCCGGCGCCAACGGGCCAGGAGCCTGACAGATCAGGCTTCAGGCTCGCCGGCGGTGAACAGACGCGTCCGGGCGATCACTGGCGCCACATCCTTTTGGCGTATCAAGCACTATATTCATCAATCTAAAATACAACCCAATACCCACATTATTTGAAAATCAGAATATTTTCTGATTCTTTTTCTCACAATAAGGGAGTTACCCCAGACGGTCGCCTCATGTAAGTTATGGATGATCAAACATAAAACAACTTTTACCGCGCATTGGCCATCCCGCGCATCACATCTTTTTGATGTAGATATCAGAACCTGACGTCGCTCAAACGGCCTGCCAAAAGACGCACGAAGACTTTCAAACAGAATTGAAACTGAACGCCACTGATTTTTCAGCTGCGGCAGCGATAAGGCGCATCCGGCATTTCCGGAAATCCTCTTGGTTTCTCATCGAGCATCACTGGGAATCCGCAAGACCAACTCGGGGAGACTCTTGTCATGGCATCGGGGACTGTAAACATCCTATCCATTGACGGCGGGGCGATGATGGGCGTCGTGCCCGCGCGCCTCCTGTCCTACATCGAGGGCAATGCGAGCAGTGGCACGGTCGGCGGCGTCACGGTGCCAACCCCGGTCACGGTTTCCGGCGGCAAGGTTCCGAACATCGCCTCGCAGTCCGGCGACGCGTTCCAGTACATCGCGGGGACATCGACCGGCGGGCTGCTGGCGGCCGCGCTGGGGATCACCCCGCTGACGGCGGGAGCCACCGGGCCGCTGACCGCGAATGGCGCCCTGGACTTCTACCTGAACAACGCGGCGACGATCTTTCCCGGCAGCGTCACCGAAACCGAGATGCTGCTGGGGAATACCCCGTCCTTCGGCAATCTGGCCCTCGCCAACACCATCGCTGGCAGCTATGGCGCGCCGAACGGCGCCCAGGCCCTGCTGCGCACACCCAACGGGAACAATCCTGCGACCTTCTCCGCATCGGCGGTAACCAACCCCTTCACCGGCAGCGACAGCTGCGCCACCCTGGCGCAGGCCAAGCCGACCCTGCTGATCACCACCTTCAACAACAACTACCCGCAGGCATCCGGCACGCCAACGCTGCCGACCTACGATGTCCCGGTGGCGGCAGGCATCTATTCCGCCAACAGCGGCACCAACTCCACGCCGCCGGGACCGCTTTTCCTGACGAACACCACCACGGATTCCTCCGGCAACAGTCTCAGCGTGTTGCAGGCCTGCCTGATGACCAGCGCCTTCCCGATGCTGCTGCCGCCGGTCCCCTATGATCTCCAGTTCAATCCGAGCGGCAGCGACGCGAAATCGATCAACTACTTCCTGGATGGCGGAATCTATGCAGGCAGCCCGGCACTGGCCGCCTATCTGTTCGCCATTCAGAACGATCTGGAGATCCAGAGCTTCATTTCCGTCGGCTGCGGTTCGACGGCAATCGAAAGCGGGCTGAATTACTCAACGGTCTGGAAATGGGGATCCGGACTGAATCCGCTCTCACTCTCGTCGGGCTGGATGTCGTTCATCAGCTCGATGCCGCTGCTGGACCTGATGTCGCATGCCCCCGCCACGGTGATCAACGGCATCCTCAGCCAATTGCTGCCGGGAAAATTCTTCCGGCTTCAGCCGCAGATCCCGGCCGGCGCCGGCCCCGCCTGGAGCAACAACCCCTCCACGCTCAACAGCTGGCTGACGGCGGCCGACACGCTGGTAAGCACCATGAACAGCACCACCGAACCGGGTAAGGACATCTCGGTCTGGCAGGCGATGATCAACGCCGTCACCGGCCAAACCTGACGGCATCCAGCGCCGGGACCGGTGCCCCGCCGGTCCCGGCTGCATCTTCAGTACTTCTTGAACCCGCCGGCGGCCGGCGTTCCGGCCTGA
Organism: Azospirillum humicireducens; assembly: GCF_001639105.2. Lineage (NCBI taxonomy): Bacteria > Pseudomonadati > Pseudomonadota > Alphaproteobacteria > Rhodospirillales > Azospirillaceae > Azospirillum > Azospirillum humicireducens. The sequence goes on along the minus strand of NZ_CP015285.1, from coordinate 280,874 downwards.
TTGCCGGCGGGGTTCACGCGCGGGTCCTTGTTGTCCATCGACTGCACGGTGCAGGCGGTCGAATCGCCGTTGCGGAACAGGTAGATCTTCTTGCGGTCGGCCTTCCGGTCGGGATCGTTCAGGTTCAGCCCATGGCCGAAGGCGACGCCCAGCACCTCGCCATTGAAATAGGCGCGGAAGCGCAGCGGCGTGATCTCGGTGAAGCGCAGGGCGGCGCAGTCCCGGCTCAGCTCCTTCTCGAACGTGCCGGCCTTGCGCCAATCCTCCTTGGAGCGGATCGTCATCCATTGCGGCGGCAGCGGGAACTGCACGATGGGCGGCGCGATGGGCAGGTCGGGGCCCGGCTGCGGCGGCGGCAGATGGCCGGGCTCGGTCCGCTCCAGCGCACCGGCCAGCGCCGGGGAGCCGCCCGCAAGCAGCAGACCGCACAACAAGCCGGCGGCCACAAGGCGCGCCTCAAATCCGGACATCGAACCCACGCTCCTCGATCTCGCCGACCGGCTTTTCCTTCGCCGGCATCGGTTTGGCAGATGCTGCGGTCGCCACCTCTCCCAGCAGCCCGGAGAGCGACAGGGTCAGCTCCAGCGCCCCGCCATCCTCCTCCGGCGCGCCCAGCGGCGACAGGGTCAGCGTGCCTTCCAGCCCCTGCGGCGGCTTCGTCATCGCTTGGGACAAAACCTCCACGACGCGGCCCAGATCGTCGATGGCGACCCGGTCGGTCGCGACCGTCAGCCCCTTGCCCGGCCGGATGGCGGAGCGCAGGACGCCCAGCACGCCCGCCAGCCCCTCCGCCTTGTCGTCCGCCGGCACACGGGCCAGCATCAGCGCGGCGGCGTCCAGCCTCACATCCACCCGTCCATCGGCCAGGACAAGGCCGATCCCGCTCAACTCGACCGCCACATCCTGCCGGCCGCCCTCCGCCAGCGGACGCAATTCGCCTGCCCGTCCATCCAGCGCCGCGAGTGCAGCCCGGCGCTCCGCGTCGCCGAACCGGGTGGTCAGCGCCGTCTCCACGCCATCGGTATCGTCCATGCCGAAGGCGGCCAGAAGCCGGCCCAGGTCGCGGGCCAGCGCCTGGATCGCCGGTTCCAGCCGGTCGGCAAGACCGGCCGGCGGTTCGGCCGGCCGCGCCGGCGCATTCTCCGCCGCCTGCGGTCCCAGGCTGAGGCGGACAGCCGCGTCACGACCCGGTACGGCCGGGGTCTTCGGTGCCGGCGCCGCCATAGCCCCGCGCACAGCCCTGCCCTTCGCCTCCGCCGCCTTGGCGAAGACGCCGGTGAGCATGGCCTTCACACCGGCCACATCCGGTTTCCTGGCGGTCATCCCGGCTGTCGTCCTCCCAACCCTGACCCCGGCCAGCATGCCGCCGTCATGGTTAGCGGAACGCTAATGCGGACGTCACGCCGTAGGCCGCTGTTCGAAGCCGGCCATGCCGGGATCCTGCTCCGGTTCGGACACCACGTCGCGGACGATGGCAGAGGGCGGGCCGCGGCGGCAGGCCTCCAGCATGCGGTCGATGGCGTCGGCGGGACCGGCGAACAGCGCCTCCACCGTCCCGTCCGTCCGGTTGCGGACCCAGCCGGTCAGGCCCAGCCGGCCCGCGGTATCGACGGTCCAGCCGCGATACCACACGCCCTGCACCTTGCCCTGGACGCGGACGCGAACCGCCTTCCGATCAACCGCGCTCATGCGGAACCACCGGCCGCGGCGGCGTTGCGCTTGCTCTGCTCCTCGTCCAGCAGGGCCTTGCGGGACAGCTTTCCGATCATGGTCTTGGGCAGCTCCCGGCGGAATTCCACGACTTTCGGCATCTCGATGGGCGACAGCTTGTCCTTCAGGAAGGCGTGCAGCTCCTCGGCGGTCAGGCTCTGCCCCTCGTCCAGCCGGACATAGGCCTTCACCGTCTGGCCGCGATACTCGTCCGGCACCCCGGCCACCACGCACTCGGCGACGGCGGGGTGCAGGTAGATCGCCTCCTCGACATTGCGCGGATAGACGTTGAAGCCGCTGCACAGGATCATGTCCTTGATGCGGTCGACGATGGTGGTGTAGCCGTCCTCGTCCATCACCCCGACGTCACCGGTGTGCAGCCGGCCGTCGACGAGCGTCTGCGCGGTCTCGGCCGGGCGGCGCCAGTATCCCTTCATCACCTGCGGCCCGCGGATGCAGACCTCGCCCTTCTCGCCCGGCGGCAGCACGCGGCGCGGCTCCTCCAGGCTGACGATCTCGACGATGGTGCCGGGCAGCGGCAGGCCGATGGAGCCCTTCTTGGCCGCATGCAGCACCGCCGGGTTCACAGTGGCGACGGGCGAGCTTTCCGAGAGGCCATAGCCCTCGACCAGCGTGCAGCCGGTCGTGCGCTCGAACGCCTCCTTCACCTCCAGCGGCAGCGGCGCCCCGCCCGACATGCAGAAGCGGATGGAGGACAGGTCGAAGTCCTTCAGGTGCTTGTGGTGGTTGATCGCCGTGTAGATGGTGGGGACGGCGGGGAACAGGGTGATCCGCTCCTTCTGCAGGGTGCGCATCACCTGCTCCAGTTCGAAGCGCGGCAGCAGGACGATCTCCGCCCCCAGATGCAGGCCGAAATTCATCACCGCGGTCATGGCGAAGACATGGAACAGCGGCAGCACGCCCAGCATGCGCTCCTGCCCGTCGTCAGCGCCTTCGCCGGGCTTGCGCTCCTTCGCCGCGTACCAGGTCGCGCACTGGACGGTGTTGGCGTAGAGGTTGGCATGGGTCAGCATCGCGCCCTTCGGCACGCCGGTGGTGCCGCCGGTGTATTGCAGGACGGCGACATCCTCGCGCGCGTCGATGGCGACCGGCGCCGGCCGGCCATCGTTGGCGATCAGTTGGGCGAAGGGGATGTGGCGGTCGTCGCGCGGAATCGCCGCGATCTCCGCCTTCTTGGCGATGGGGAACAGCCAGTTCTTCGGAAAGGGCAGGATGTCGGCCATGCGGCAGATCACCAGCCGCTTCAGCCCGGTCTCGGCCAGCATCCGCGCCATCTTGTCGTACAGCAGCTTCAGGTCCAGCGTGACCATCAGCTCGATGTCGCTGTCGCCGATCTGGTGGACGAGTTCGCGTTCGGCATAGAGCGGGTTGAAGTTCACCACCGTGCCGCCGGCCTTCAGGATGCCGAAGAAAGCGATGACGTAATAGGGCGTGTTGGGCAGGAACAGCCCGACCCGCGTGCCCTTCCCCACTCCGATGGCCTGGAAGCCGCGGGCGGCGCGGTCGACCAGCTGTCCCAGCTCGCGATAGCTGGTGCGTTTGCCCAGGAAATTCAGACAGGGCTTGGCGCCATGGCGGGCGACGGCGCCGTCCAGCAGTTCCGTCAGCGGACGGGCCGGGATCGGCATCGCCCAGTCCACCGTCGGCGGGTAGGAGGCAAGCCAAGGATGGTCGGGCAATGTGCGGGCGGCTTCTCCCATGCGCGTATCCTCCCCAATGTTCGTTTCCGGAAACCGGTTTGTCCCGGCTCCGCCACACCCCGAAGTCTATGCGCCGGAGTGGAGGATTGTCCCCTGGAGAGGAGATGGTTACGCGCAGGGCATGAACAAGCGGGGGCACAAGCAGGAGATGAAGGGACCTGCGCCAACGCCCCCCTAACGCCCGCCGCGCAACCGGTGCAGCACTTCCACCGCCATCCATTCGGCGAGGTTCCCGTCTTCGCCGTCCAGGAAGACGGCGACCGAGACCGGGACCGGCCCCGGCATGTGGTAGGCGACCGGCGTCACCCCCGGACCGCCGCCGGTGTGGCCCCAATAGGGTCCGGCCGCCGGATCAAGCTCCATCATCAGGCCGAGGCCATAGGACGGCTCCACCCACGGCCTGCCGGTCATCGGCCCACCGACCGGAAGGCCGTCACGCATCCGCCGCAGCAGGGCATCCGGCAGATACTCCTCGGTCAGGCCATGGACGAGGCGGCAGGCATCGGACACCGTCATCGCCACCACCCCATGCGACACCCAGCCGGGATGATAGGCCTCCGCCACCGGCCGGCCGCCGAAGGCCGGGCTCGGGCCGAAGAACAGCCCGGCGAGGTCGGAGCGGTCGCGCAGCAGCGCCGCGCTGGACAGGCCGAGCGGGGTGAAGATCTCGCGTGCCAGCATCTCCGCCAGCGGGGCGCCGCCGGCCCGCTCCAGCAGCCGGCCGACCAGCAGATAGCCGATGTTGGAATAGGCGAAGCTGCCGACCGGCGGACCATTCTCACTTTTGGCCAAACCGCAGCGGGCCAGGAACTCGTCGCCGCTCCATGGATCGCCGCCGCCGGCGACGGCGGCATGATAGTCGGCCCGCCCGCCATAGTCGGGCAGTCCGGCCCGGTGCATCAGCAGCTGGGCGACGGTGACAGCCCCCGGCCGGCCGGCCAGTTCCGGCAGCCAGCGCTCCGCCGGCCCGTCCAGATCGACGACGCCGCGCGCGGCCAGCCGCAGCACGGCGGCGGCCAGGACGGTCTTGGTCAGGCTGTAGACCAGCGCACGCTTCCCCGCCGGATCGCCACCGCCCCCCTGATCACCGCCCCCCGTCTCGCCGCCCCCCGTCTCGCCGCCCTTGCGGCCCGGCACCGCGCGCCGCCGCAGTTCCAGCGTGCGCAACGGCTCCGCATCGGCGCCTCGCCCGCGGAGGAAGGCGACCAGCGCGGTGCCGGCGGGGGCCGGGCTCATGCTCTCCTCCTCCAGCAGGCCGGCAAGGGCGGTTCTCAGCAGCCCCAGATCCATATCGGCCATCGCCGCGTTGCTGTCGTCCTTGCCCATCGCCTGCCCGCTCCCGTCCGGTGTCCTGCTTGTCGCCACCGATAAGAAGGCTCTCCCGCGGCAGAAAGAAATCCGGTCCGCTCCCACTGGGGCGCCCAGCAAGGGCGCCGTTAACCACGAACTGCCGGCTGTCGCCAGCCGCTCACCTGCGCTATCCTTGTGCAACAGCCCCAGCGGAAGGCCGGGCCATGCCCGTGATGGACGCCGACCAGCGCCGTAAACTGGAAGACCAACTGCTTCGCAAGGCGGAGGAGTCCATCCGGAGCTTGCGCCGGGAGGCGGAAACCGGCGATCCCGCCCGCGTCGACGCGCTTGCCGAGGGGCTGGCCGGGCTGTTGAAGACCCGCGAATTTCCAAGCCTGCGCGCCGCCGAGTTCCGCGAACTGGCCCGCGTCATCCAGCGTGGCGCCTATCAGCGCAGCGTCGATACGTTGCTGGTCCAGGCCGAGCGCTGCGGTCATCGCGGCGACGAGAAGGGGCGCAACGCCCTGCTGACCCAGGCCAAGGATCATTTCGCCAAAGCCCTGCGGTTCGGCGCCGACGACGAGTTCCGCCACGGCGTCGAACGGCGCGTGCAGGCGACGCTGATGACCAGCAAGGACGGGGTGGACGACCGGACCAAGCAGGCGGCCAAGCGCAAGCTCGACCAGCACGATGTCGGCGCCAAGCCGCCGAACGGCATCGAGCGCCGCCGCGCCATCCGCTACATGGATCCGGTCCTGCTGGTGGAGGCGGAGGGCCGGCGCTGCCGGACGATCAACTGGTCGACCCGCGGCCTGCTGGTCGATCTGCCGCCGGAGGAATTCAGCCACGCCGTCGGCGGCAAGCTGCGGCTGGACCTGCGCTGTCCGGACATACCGGAGGTGGCGGGACACCCCATCGGCGGCCGCCAGATCGCCCATGTGGTGCGCCTGGATCCCGACCGCCGCGCGGTGGCCCTGTCCTTCCCCGACATCAGCACCGTGGTGCTGGACTTGGCGCACGCGATGAAGGATGCGGGCATCAAGCCGGAACCGGAACGGTGACCGCCCTCCCTCGCGCCTTCGTTTACACCACCCCGACCCCGCTCGGCGCGGTGACGGCGTGTTCCTTCAGGATCGCCTCGGAGATGGCCGACACCTCGATCAGCTGCACCTCGTAGCCCCACAAATTGGCGATATGGCGCAGCACCGCCTTGGCGTCGCTTTCGTCCAGCAGCACGCCGTTGGTGACGCGGTGCTGCAGGATCAGCTTGCGGTCGCCGGCAAGGTCGACGTCGACGATCTGGATGTCCGGCTCCAGATAGCCGAGGTCGTACTGGCGGGCCAGCTTCTTGCGGATGTCGCGGTAGCCGCGCTCGTTGTGGATGTGATCGACCAGCAGATACGGGTCTTCCGCGTCGTCGCGCACGCTGAACAGCTTCAGCTTCCGCATCAGGTGCGGGCTGAGATACTGCAGGACGAAGCTCTCGTCGCGGAAATTGGCCCAGGCCTCGCGCACCGCCGCCATGCCGTCGCCGCGGCCGGCGAGGTCGGGGAACCACTGGCGGTCCTCGTCGGTCGGCGTCTCGGCGATGCGGGCGATGTCCTGCATCATCGCGAAGCCGAGCGCATAGGGATTGATGCCGGAGAAGCGCTTGTCGTCGAATTCCGGCTGGAACACGACGGAGGTGTGGGAGTGCAGGAATTCCAGGAAGGCGCCTTCGCTGATCTGGCCGGTCTCGTGCAGGCGGCTCATGATCTGGTAATGGACGTAGGTGGCGCAGCCCTCGTTCATCACCTTGGTCTGTTTCTGCGGGTAGAAGTATTGTGAGATATGGCGGACGATGCGCAGGATCTCGCGCTGCCAATGCTCCAGACGCGGCGCCTTCTTCTCCAGGAAATAGAGGATGTTCTCTTCCGGCAGGCCAAGCAGCTTCTTGCGCTCCGACACCGACTTGGCCGGCCGCTGGCCGGCGGCGGGCTTCGGCACCGTGCGCCAGAGGTCGTTGAAGGTCTGGTCCTGATATTCCTGCCGCTCGCGCTCGCGCCGCTGCTCGGTCCGGAGATCCGAGCGCTTCTTCGGATATTTGTGAACGCCCTGGCTCATCAGCGCGTGGGCGGCGTCCAGCACCCGTTCCACCGCGGCATGTCCGTAGCGTTCCTCGCAATGGGTGATGTAGGTCTTGGCAAATTCCAGATAATCCAGGATACCCTGGGCGTCGGTCCATTGCTGGAACAGCTGGTTGTTCTTGAAGAAGTGATTGTGGCCGAAGGCGGCGTGGGCGATCACCAGCGTCTGCATCGTCATGGTGTTCTCTTCCATGATGTAGCTGATGCAGGGGCTGGAATTGATGACGATCTCATAGGCCAGGCCGCGATAGCCCTTGCGGTACATCATCTCGTCGCGGGCGAAATGCTTGCCGAAGGACCAGTGCTTGTACATCAGCGGCATGCCGATGGACGAATAGGCGTCGAGCATCTGCTCGGCGGTGATGACCTCGATCTGGTTGGGATAGACGTCGAGGCCCATCTCCTTCAGCGCGATGTGCTCGATGGCGTCATAGACGCGCTTGATCTTGTCGTAATCCCACTCGACGCCATCATACAGCAGCGCCTCGGGTCTGGTGATCACAGCGGTCATTCTCGATCTCCCCCTACCGCCCCCCGGCTACGGGATGGGGGCGGTGTTTATCCCCTTGCTCCTCAGGCCCCCGCCTTCTCGCGGGCGAACAGCTCGCGGAAGACCGGGAAGATCTCCCGGCGGGAGCGGACGCGGCGCATCGCCAGCGGGCGTTCCGGGCTCTGCACCTGCTTGTAGGTGCGCCACAGCTCGGTCTCGCGGCCCAGCGCCGACAGGCCCATATTGTGTTCCGCCGCCACCTCGATGTAGGCGAAATACTGGCACATCGGCAGGATGACGTCGCGCAGCAGGGTCGCCGACTTGGCGTTGTCCGATGACATGTTGTCGCCGTCCGACGCCTGGGCGGCGTAGATGTTCCATTCGCTGTCCGGGTAGCGCTCCTGCACCACCTTCTGCATCTCCTCCAGCGCGGTCGACACCACGGTGCCGCCGGTCTCGGTGGAGTAGAAGAAGGTTTCCTCGTCCACCTCCTTGGCCTCGTGGGTGTGGCGGATGAAGACGATGTCGACCGAGCGGTAGCGCCGCCGCAGGAACAGGTAGAGCAGCATGAAGAAGCGCTTGGCCAGATCCTTCATGTGCTCGGTCATCGAGCCGGAGACGTCCATCAGGCAGAACATCACCGCCTGGGCGATCGGCTTCGGCACCGATTCGAAACGGTTGTAGCGGACGTCGATCGGGTCGATGAAGGGGATGCGGCGGGACCGCAGGACGATGTGTTCCAGCTGTTCGCGCAGCGCCTGGATCTGCGCGGCATCCTCGCCGGCCTCCTCGGCCTCGCGCAGCATCTCCTCCAGCTCGCGGATCTCGTCGCGCTTCGGGCGTTTCAGCGCGATGCGGCGCGACAGGCTGTTCCGCATGGTGCGGACGAGATTCAGGTTGGCGGGCGATCCCGACACCGAATAGCCGGCCCTGGTCAGCGAATGCGCTTCCGACTGCTTGACCTTCTGCTTCACCAGATCGGGAAGCTCCAGGTCCTCAAGGAAGATGTCGAGGAACTCGTCGCGCGACAGCACGAAGCGGAACTCGTCCTCGCCCTCGCCGTCGGCGCTGCCCTCGCTGCCGCGGCCACCGCCGCCGCCATCCGGGCGCTGGATGGTGTCGCCTTCCACATACTCCTTGTTGCCGGGCACGACATAGTCGCGCACCCCGCCTTGGGACGCACGGTGGAACGAGGGTTCGCGCACCCCGCCGGCGGCGATCGTCACCTTCTCGCCGTTCTCGATATCCTGGATGCCCCGTTTGCCGGAGGCGTCGCGCACCGCCTTGACCACCTGTTCCTTGGCACGGCGCAGGAAGCGCTGGCGGTTGGCCAGGCTCTTGCCCTGCGGGTTCAGGCGACGGTCGATGATGTTCATCAAGGGACTGGCCCTCCCACCCGTTTCGTCACGCGGCCGATCTGCACCCCGGCCGTCCAAATCCAAACAACACCCCGTGGAAAAGCACTCATTAAATATGTTGGGATTGTGCCAACACGTTATCAACGTATTGGACAACAAATTTGCACAATGCAAACAGCGACTATTATATCATGAGGAAATATCCATACTGGTCAAACAGCACCTCAATAAGAGCAATTCAAGCCAAATATTTTCGAATATTAACCTTACTGTCCCCAGGGTTCCGAATTGTTCTGTATGCTTGGAGTCACGCCATACGCAGCCGACAATTTTTCAGCCCATGAAACCGCCTCTGACCATGGAATAGAGTCTTCAGGGTAATGCAGAGAATTAAATATGAAGATGCCGTCCTCGGTATTTAATCGATAGGAAGCAGCAATTAAAAATTTTCCATTGTCGCTCCACCGACGAACCGTAACATTGAACGTGCCAGACGCGACATCCTCTTCATGACCAGCACCACCGAAGGGGCCGTTATAGGGAATCGCCATAGTAACTCTCCCTTTGGAAAATGGCGGGGCAGATCGGCTACCCCGCCGCGACAATCTTGCGTCAGCCCGCCTGCTTCACCCGCATGTACCACTCGACCAGCCGGCGGACCTGCCGCTCGGTGTAGCCGCGGGTCATCATGCGCGAGACGAACTCGGTATGCTTCTTCTCGGTCTCGCCGTCCTTCTTCGAGCCGAAGCTGATCACCGGCAGCAGATCCTCGACCTGGCTGAACATCCGCTTCTCGATCACCTCGCGGATCTTCTCGTAGGAGGTCCAGGACGGGTTGCGGCCGGCATTCGCCGCCCTCGCCCGCAGGGCGAATTTCACCACCTCGTTGCGGAAGTCCTTCGGGTTGGCGATGCCCGCCGGCTTCTCGATCTTGGTCAGCTCCTGGTTCAGCAGTTCGCGGTTCATCAGCTGGCCGGTGTCGGGATCCTTGAAGTCCTGGTCCTCGATCCAGGCGTCGGCATAGTCGACATAGCGGTCGAACAGGTTCTGGCCATAGTCGGAGTAGGATTCCAGATAGGCCTTCTGGATCTCGTTGCCGATGAACTCGGCATAGCGCGGGGCAAGTTCGGCCTTGATGAACTCGACGTATTTCTTCTCCGTCTCCTCCGGGAACTGCTCGCGCCGGATCGCCTGTTCCAGCACATACATCAGATGGACCGGATCGGCCGAGATCTCCGTCGAATCATAGTTGAAGGTCGAGGCGAGCACCTTGAAGGCGAAGCGGGTGGAGATGCCGCCCATGCCCTCGTCGACGCCGCCCTGGTCCTTGTACTCCTGCATCGACTTGGCCTTGGGATCGGTCTCCTTGACGCTCTCGCCGTCATAGACCCGCATCTTGCTGTAGACGCTGCTGTTGGGATGCTCGCGCAGGCGCGACAGCACCGAGAAGCGGGCCAGCATCTCCAGAGTCGCCGGTGCGCAGGGCGCGGTCGCCAGATCGGAGCCGTTGACCAGCTTCTCGTAGATCTTCTGCTCCTCCGCCACCCGCAGGCAGTAGGGGACCTTGATCACGCAGATGCGGTCGATGAAGGCTTCGTTGTTCTTGTTGTTCTTGAAGGTCTGCCACTCCGCCTCGTTGGAGTGGGCCAGGATCACGCCCTGGAAGGGGATGGCGCCGATATTCTCCGACCCGACATAGTTGCCCTCCTGCGTCGCGGTCAGCAGCGGATGCAGCATCTTGATCGGCGCCTTGAACATCTCGACGAATTCCAGCATGCCCTGGGTCGCCCGGTTGAGGCCGCCGGAGAAGCTGTAGGCGTCGGGATCGTTCTGGCTGTAGATCTCCAGCTTGCGGATGTCGACCTTGCCGACCAGGGACGAGATGTCCTGGTTGTTCTCGTCGCCCGGCTCGGTCTTGGTCACGCCGATCTGGCGCAGCTTGCTGGGGTGCAGCTTCACCACCTTGAAGCGGTTGATGTCGCCGCCGAACTCGTCGAGGCGCTTGACCGCCCATGGGCTCATGAGCCCGGTCAGGCGGCGCTTGGGAATGCCGAAGCGGTCCTCCAGCTCGTCGCCGATCTCATCCGGGTTGAACAGGCCGAGCGGGCTTTCGAAGGTCGGGCTGATCTCCTTGCCGGCTTTCAGGACATAGATCGGGCATTTCTCCACCAGCGACTTCAGCCGCTCCGCCAGCGACGACTTGCCGCCGCCGACCGGGCCCAGCAGGTAGAGGATCTGCTTGCGCTCCTCCAAGCCCTGCGCGGCGTGCCGGAAGAAGCCGACGATCCGTTCGATCGTCTCTTCCATGCCGTAGAACTCGGAGAAGGCGGGATACACCTTGATGGTCCGGTTCATGAAGATGCGGCCCAGCCGCGGGTCGCGGGCCGTGTCGACAACCTCAGGCTCGCCGATGGCGGCCAGGATGCGTTCGGCGGCCGAGGCGTAGGACATGGGGTCGTCGCGGCACAGCTGGAGATAGTCCATGAGGGACATCTCGGTCTCGCGGCGGGTCTCGTAATTCTGCGTGTAGCGCGTGAACAGTTCGTCGGCCGGGAACATTCGTCGCTCCGTCTTATCTGGTCCGATGCGCCGGGGCGCCGCCGGTGGCTGCGGCGGCAGGCCGCGGCGCATGCCGCGATCCAAGGGGCACTCCAGGGAAGACGCGGACCTCGTCGGATCCGCAGCCTCCCCGCTCAGCGGTAGAAGCCAGCAGTCTGGTGTAAGGAACGGTCCTGTGAAGGCCGGGAGCCGTCCGTCCTGAGACGCGGCAACCCCCGAACGAGTCATTTTTGAATGTAATGCTCCACCTGGAGCTTTCCAGGCACTCAGGCTCCATAGCCGGAAAGCCCGCCGTGGAGCCGGCCCCTGCCATAGGACCTAGGTCCCGCGGCAAGCCTTGGTGCGGCGAGCGCACCGGCGCAACCCGTGCGCGCATCGAACGCGCCTGCGGAAGGTACGGCGAAAGAAAAGAGACAGTATCGGAGAGAGACGGCGTGAAACCGGCGGCAATCGTCGTTGCCCGTCCAGTCGGGGAGAGTAGCCCTTCGAGATACGACCCGCTGCGGTTCGATCGGGCGCTCTTGATCACGCCATCGGCCTCCTCAGGAAAGCGCGCCGCCTCTACGAAGCACGGCGCAGGGACTTACCATCGATGCTGAACTCCAAACCTTAACAAAATCCCGTAAGGAGAATTGCGGGCGACCTCATCCCGTGGCCGGGGCACCGCAACACCTCTTAGAGATCATGTTGCGTCCCAATCGTCCCCATCAACAAGGCGGAAATTGGGTAACGGTGGGGCGCCCATGGGGCGCGGTGGAGAGTTACCGTTCGATTGCCGAACTGTTTCAAGCACTTGGCAGGCTTGCCACAGAATGGGAATTTTTTAGGCATGACCGGGGCCGGGCCGGGACTGCCGCCGAAGCGGGCAATCGCAGATCGCAGGGCAGAGGTTCGGAGGACGTTAGGGCAAGGACCGGCGGATAAGGGCCGGCAGACGGGCAAGATCAGGCAGGCAGCGCCGCCCCCAATCCGCCGGACAGCGCGACGCGCAGGCTGGCCGGGGTGACCGGCTTGGCCAGGACCAGCGTGGCGCCGCTGGCGCGCGCCGCCGCTTCGCGGTCGCCGTCGACGCGCCCGCTCATGAAGACGACCGGCAGCGCACGGCTGCGGGACTCGGGACTGGCGCGCAGCGCGCGGACGAAGCCGAAGCCGTCCATCGGTTGCATCTCGACATCGCACAGCACCAGATCGGGGGCATGGGCGGCGACGGCGGCCAGCGCCGATTCGCCGTCGGCGGCCTGATGCACCGCCCGGACGCCCAAGGCGCCGAGCATCTTCGTCAGCACCATGCGTGTGAAGGATTCGTCTTCGACCACCAGGACGGTCAGGGCGCCGAAGGGCGACTCCGTTCCCTGCGCAGCCGCACCCTCAGCCGATCGGTCCGCCACCACGCCCCGCCCTTTCGCTGCGCGACCAGCCGGCGGCCGGCGCCGGCGGTCATTTCGTGACTGGCCCTGTGTACGATGGCAACCAAAGCGGCGCAAGATGTCCAAAGCGTCCGGCCCGGAATGCGCTGTTGCGGTGTGCCCTGATGAGCGGTTGCACCGCCGCCCCGGCCCCCTTTAGATGGAAACCATGAGCTTCCTCGATCACATCCGCGCGTGCAACGCGCACGACCTGTCCGGCTTCCGCCCCTTCGAGCTGGACGGCCACACCGTGGGCTGGGTGCGTCATGCCCTGGCAGAGGCGTTGCCCGGCGTCGATCCCGGCTTCGTCGTCACCCCCGACCGGCTGACCGTCGCCCCCGAGATCCGCGATTTCGAGGCACGCTCGACCTTGCTCGGCCATGCCGCGGCCTATCTGGTCGAACGGGGAACGGTCAAGGCGCTGCGCAGGGAATATTACCCGGTCCTGCCGCAGTGGGGGGCGGAGCCGCTGGCCCGTCTCGACCGCGCCGCCGTCGGCGCCTTCGGCATCGAAGCCTTCGGCCTGCACATCAACGGCTTCGTCCGCGACCGGACCGGCGGCCTGCAGCTGTGGGTCGGCCACCGTGCCCGCGACCGCGAGGTGGCGCCGGGCCAGCTCGACAACCTGATCGCCGGCGGCCAGCCGATCGGCCTGACATTGGCCGAGAATCTGGAGAAGGAGGCGGCGGAGGAGGCCGGACTCGATGCGGAGACCGCGCGGCGCGCCGTGCCGGTCGGCGCCATCAGCTACACGATGGAGACACCGGCCGGATTGAAGCGCGACCGCCTGTTCGTCTACGACCTGGAGCTTCCGCCCGGTCTCATCCCGGTCAACACCGACGGCGAGGTGGAGGCCTTCGAGCTCTGGCCGCTGGACAGGGTGGCGGAGTCGGTGCGCGGCACCGGCGACTGGAAGTTCAACGTCAACCTCGTGGTGACCGACTTCCTGATCCGACACGGCTGGCTGACCCCGGAGAACGAGCCCGACTATCTGGAGATCGCCTGCGGCCTGCGCCGTTAGGCGGGACGCCCCTCCGGCCCGCCACAAGAAAGGCCCCGCCCTCTTGCGGGAGCGGGGCCGTTTTCTGCCTGTCGCCTGACTTACTGCGGCCCTTACTGCGGCAGCGGCTGCGGGCTGTCGGCCAGCGAGCGCAGATAGGCGATGACGGCGGCGCGGTCCTCGTCCTTCTTCAGGCCGGCGAAGGTCATCTTGGTCCCGGCGGCATAGCCCTTCGGGTCGTAGAGGAACTTGTTCAGCTCGTCATAGGTCCAGCTGCCGCCGGTCTTCACCAGCGCGTCGGAATAGCTGAAGCCCTGGATGTGGCCCTTCGGACCGCCGACGATGCCGTACAGGTTCGGACCGACCTTGTTGGCGCCGCCCTTGTCGAAGCTGTGGCAGGCGGCGCAGGCCTTGGCCACCTTCTGGCCGTTCTCCGGGCTGGCGGCGGCGAGCAGAGGGGCGATCGGCGCCGGACCGGTGGGAGCGGCGGCCTTGTCGGCGGGTGCGGCCCCCTCGGGAGTCGCGACGACATAGACACTCTTTTCCAGCGGCTTCGAATGAACCAGCACCTTGGACGCGAATCCGGCCAGCATCGCGATCAGCCCGGCCAGCAGCACGGCGCCGAAAATCTTGTTCCACTCCATGCTCATTGATGAGCCCCTTTTTTCCCTGATTTCAGTGCACTCGGCGTTTCTCCCGCCCGCGGCTGAACGCGCCGCGGCTACCATAGCCCGCGGTCCGAAGCTTCTCATAGCCCGGCGGACCGCGAAAAAAGGTCGCATACAAATTTGTCGCAGTCACCAACCTCTTAATTTGCTTGCGCATTACGCTGCATCGCAAAACACCCCCCGTCCGGGTCATGCCGGCACTTGACGCCGCACCGGCGTCCATGTTTCACCCGCGACGCCCCCTCCGGCCCGCCCTGGCGGACCCGATGCCCTTTTCCCCGGAGCTTCCGCGCCATGCCGACCGCCTCCAGCCCGACCCGTCCCGCCAACCCGATCGTGGTGATCCCGGCGCGCATGGCCTCCACCCGGCTGCCGGGCAAGCCGCTGGCCGACATCCTGGGCGCGCCGATGATCGTCCATGTGCTGCGCCGCGCCATGGAGGCGGCGATCGGCCCGGTGGTGGTCGCCTGCGCGGAAGCCGAGATCGCCCGCGCGGTCGAGGCCGCCGGCGGCACCGCGGTGCTGACGCGCCCCGACCATCCCTCGGGCTCCGACCGCATCTTCGAGGCGCTGCGGCTGATCGACCCGGAGGGGCGGCACGATGCGGTGGTCAATGTGCAGGGCGACCTGCCGACCATCGAGCCGGAGAGCGTGCGCGCCGTCTTCGCGCCGCTGGCCGACCCCGATGTGGACATCGCCACCCTGGTGGTGGAGATCGCGCGGGAGGAGGAGCGAACCGACCCCAACGTGGTCAAGGCGGTGCTGGAGCTGCCGGCCGGTGCCCGGCAGGGCCGCGCGCTCTACTTCACCCGCGCCACCGCGCCGACCGGCGACGGCCCGCTCTACCACCACATCGGCCTCTACGCCTATCGCCGGGCGGCGCTGGAGCGATTCGTGTCGCTGCCGCCCTCGGTGCTGGAGCAGCGCGAGCGGCTGGAGCAGCTGCGCGCGCTCGCCGACGGCATGCGCATCGACGCGGCGGTCGTTGACGCGGTTCCCCTGGGTGTCGATACTCCCGGCGACCTGGAGCGCGCCTGCGCCCTCCTGTCCGCCCGCAAGGGCGGCTGAAACCCGATGCCGTCCGCCCGCAAGGGCGGCTGACGCCCTTATAGACCCGCCTTCAAGACCCGCCGGGGGAACTCCGTCCATGCCCACGACCAACATCATCGCCTTCCAGGGCTTCCCCGGCGCCTATTCCGACCTGGCCTGCCGCAACGCGCGGCCAACCATGACGACGATGCCCTGCGCCACCTTCGAGGATGCCTTCGCCGCGGTGCGCGAGGATCGGGCCTCGCTGGCGATGATCCCCGTGGAGAACTCCATCGCCGGCCGCGTCGCCGACAACCATTATCTGCTGCCGGACGGCGGCCTGCACATCATCGGCGAGCATTTCCAGCGGGTGAACCACCAGCTGCTGGCGCCCAAGGGGGCCACGCTGGACAGCATCGAGACGGTGCGCAGCCACATCCAGGCGCTGTCCCAGTGCCAGACCGCCATCCGCGGCCTGGGTCTGCAGCCGATCAACCATGCCGACACGGCGGGCGCGGCGAAGGAAATCGCCGCGATGAACGACCCGCGCCATGCCGCCATCGCCTCCTCGCTGGCCGCGGAGATCTACGGCCTGGACATCCTCAAGAGCGGGATCGAGGACGCGGCCCACAACACCACCCGCTTCCTGATCATGGCGCGCGAGCCGAAACTGCCGGCGCCGGGCTCCTGCAAGACGATCACCACCTTCGTCTTCCGCGTCCGCAGCGTGCCGGCCGCGCTGTACAAGGCGCTGGGCGGTTTCGCCACCAACGGCATCAACATGACCAAGCTGGAAAGCTACATGGTCGGCGGCCACTTCACCCAGACCCAGTTCTACGCCGACGTCGAGGGGCACCCGGACGAGCGCCCGCTGCGCCTCGCCCTGGAGGAACTGGACTTCTTCGCCCGCGAGGTGAAGATCCTCGGCGTCTATCCGGCCAACCCCTTCCGCTACCAGGAAAGCCAGCGCGTCGGCGAGGACTGACACCGCTGCGCCGGTACCCTGCCGCAACGCCGCAAGTCTTTTCGCAGCTGCGGCCAAGTCGCGCGTCATTCCGCCGCAGCGATGCGACTTAGCCGTGGCCGTGGCCGGCGGGTGCTGGGCAAGATTAGCGAAAGTTGTTATACAGTGAAGACCGGCACGCACCGGCTTCATAAGCACACCAATACAACAAAACACCACGGCGGCTGACGGGTGAAACCCCGCCGACGGCCATGGCGCCACGGATGGAGGTTGCCATGCTCACGATGGAAGATTGCCTGGGATTGGCCGATCTGGAGGCGGAGGAGGTGGCGCAGATCGCCGCCCACGAACATCTCCCCTTCATGACCGCCCTGGAAAAGGGCGCCTCGCTTTTGCAAGAGCCCTGGGGCGACGCGGCCGTCCGCCAGATGGTGTGGGACAATCTGTACCGCAGACCTCACAATCCGGCAGAGGCGGCGTCGCTGATGACGCTCTACAACGACACCTGCACCCGCCACCCCAACCCCTTCGACCGCCGCACGTCCCCGGCGCGCGCCGCGGGGCCGCAGCGGCGGCATTGACGGGGGCGATCAGCCCTCCGCCATCCATTCCCGGATCAGGCGGTGGGCGATCGAGTCGGTGCGGGCAAGGCGGAAGCTCTCGTCCGGGGTGTGGGTGCGCAGGAACTCGCGGTCGAACCAGCGCGCGCTTTCCAGTTCATCGTTGCCGGTGTCGATGTCGAAGCTGGTGGCCCGCGCGGTGAAGCCCAGCATCAGCGACGACGGAAAGGGCCAGGGCTGCGACGAGCGGTAGCCGATGTCGGTCACGGTCAGCCCGACCTCCTCGAACACCTCGCGGGCGACGGTGTCCTCCAGGCTTTCGCCCGGCTCGACGAAACCGGCCAGCACCGAATGCATGCCGGGCGGGAAGCGGCTCTGGCGACCCAGCACGACCCGGTCGCCGCCGTCATGGACCAGCATGATCACCGCCGGGTCGGTGCGCGGGAAATGGTGGGTGGCGCAGTCGGGGTTGGTGCAAATCCGCACATGCCCGCCCTCGGCCGTCGCCGCCGGGGAGCCGCAGACGCCGCAGAAACGGTGGCGGGCGTTCCACCACACCATGCCGCGGGCATATGCGCACAGCGCCGCCTCGCCTTCCGGCATCAGCGGGCCGGTGGCGCGCAAATCCTCGAAGCGGCCGCGGCCCTGCAGGGCAGGCAGAGCGTCCGGCTCCTCCACCATCGACAGGTCGACGGCGAACAGCGGGGCGCCATCCTCCATGAGGCCGAGGAAGATCGGCACCGCCTCCAGTCCCTCGGCGGGCAGCAGCACGGCGCGCGGCGCTTCGGGCGGGCCGGCGACGAAGCTCTTGCTCTGCCAGACCGGCAGGACGCGGGATGCGGGAGCGAGCCAGGCCTGCGTCAGCCAATCCTCGTCCTTGCGGCGGAGGGAGGCGCGGTCGATCGGCGTGGCGGCGTAGATGTTGGGGCGGTCGGTCATGGCCGGTGGAGGCTGCCACAAGCGCGGGCGGGCGGAAAGCCCCGCATTTCGGCCGGTTGGCGGAAGACGTCTCCGCCCCCGGACAGCACGGGCGGGGCGCTTTCGGGTTTCCGGGGCGGGCGCGCGCCGTTAGGATGCGGCAACCCTATCGACAAAAGTCTCAAGGAGCGACCATGACCGAACCCTGCCCCGCCCCGATGGTGGCGCTCGCCCAGCGGTTGGCCGACTCCAGCGGCAGCGTGGTCCGCCGCTATTTCCGCACCCCCGTCGCCATCGACGACAAGGCCGACGCCTCGCCGGTCACCATCGCCGACCGCGAGGCGGAGCATGTCATCCGCACCATCATCGAAAGCCAGCGCCCCGACGACGGCATCTATGGCGAGGAACACGGCACCAAGAACCTGGACGCCGAATGGGTGTGGGTGATCGACCCCATCGACGGCACCAAGTCCTTCATCACCGGCAGGCCGATCTTCGGCACGCTGATCGCCCTGCTGCATCATGGCCGTCCGGTCATGGGCATCATCGACCAGCCCATCGTCGGCGACCGCTGGATCGGCGTCGAAGGCCGGCCAACCACCCACAACGGCCAACCGGTGCGCGTGCGCCCCTGCCCCGGCGGTCTGGCTGCGGCCATGTTCGGCACCACCTCGCCCGACCTGTTCCCCGGCAGCGACTACGACGCCTACCGCCGCGTCGCCGCCACGGTGAAGACCGCATCCTATGGCGGCGACTGCTACAGCTACGGCCTGCTGGCGTCGGGCTATTACGACCTCATCGTCGAATCGGGGCTGAAGCTGTACGACTTCGCGGCGCTGGTGCCGGTGGTGACCGGGGCCGGCGGGCTGATGACGGATTGGGAGGGCAAGCCGCTCGACGCCAACTCCAGCGGCCGGGTGATCGCCGCCGGCGACCCGCAGACCCACCGGGACGCCATGAAGGCCCTGGCCGGCTGATCTTTGGACAGATATTGCCCGTTTGGATATCGAAATGATTGAAATCGCTCCGCTCACCCGTTCCGTTTTCGAAACGTCTCCGGAAAAACTTCGGCCATTCCTGGAAGGGCTGGCGGCGCGGGTGTCGGCGGGGTCGAACTGGCTGGTGCGCAAGAAGACCGTCTGCGACCTGCTGCTCGGGCTCGACGCCTTCTTCGCCCTGCCCGCCGCCGAGCGGCAGGCCCTGATGAGCGACGGCGCCGTGCCGGCGGATGGCACGGATGCGGAAGGCGGGCCGGAGGATTTCCGCAGGGTCCTGCCGATCTATGTCGGCGCGATCCTGGAGCGTTTGGCGGAACGGACCGTTGCATCTCCGGAACAGGCCGCCATCTACCTGCTGTCGATCCATCCCGAGCATCAGGCGGCGGCGGAAGCCTGGATGCTGGCCGACCCGCGCAACGGAAAGTCGGTGCGCAAGCTGATGCGGACCGACCGCCGCTATCGCCAGTTGATGGACCGCATGGCCGACCATTGGCGCACGGTGCGAAGCAACTGACTCCGAAACGGAATTGCGCTTGACCGGGACGCGGACGTGGCAATCTAACCAAGACGCCCGCTCCCGACACAGGATTGCCGATGCGCCGCCTTCTCGCCGTTGCCGCCACGATCCTGACCCTCGCCGCGCCGGCCGCCTTTGCATCGGCAGAGGCGGCGACCAGGACCGTCACCGCGCTGAAGCAGTTCGGGGAGCCGCAGTTCAAGCCGGGCTTCACCCATTTCCCCCATGTCAATCCCGATGCGCCCAAGGGCGGGTCGGTGTCGCTGGCCGGGTCGCAGCCGGGAACCTACGACAGCCTGAACACGCTGATCCTGCGCGGGGTGCGGCCGCGGACGCTGGGGCTGATCTCCGACACGCTGATGGTCGGGTCCGGCTGGGAACTGGATGCCGCCTACGCCCATCTGGCGGAAAGCGTGGAGGTGCCCGACGATTACGGCTGGGCGGTCTTCACGCTGCGCCAGGGCGCCCGTTGGCATGACGGCACGCCGATCACCAGCGCCGACGTCGTCTTCACCTGGGACGCGATCCAGGCCCATGGCGCGCCCTTCCTCAAATCCTTCCTCGACCACACCGCCAAGGTGGAGGCGCTGGACGAGCGCCGCTTCAAGATCACCTTGACCGGCACGGGGGAGATCAAGCCGATCATCGACTTCGCCACCACATTCTCGCCCCAGCCCAGGCATTGGTGGACGTCGAACGGTCGCGACATCTCCAAGACGACGCTGGAGCCGGTGCTGGGCAGCGGCCCCTACCGCATCAGGACTGTCGATCCGGGCCGCTCCATCACCTACGAGCGCGTCGCCGACTGGTGGGCGAAGGATCTGCCGACCGCGCGCGGCTTCTATAATTTCGACACGGTGAAGAACGACTTCTACCGCGACGACGACGTGATGTTCGAGGCGTTCAAGGCCGGCGCCTACGACTTCCGCGGCGAATATCGGGCACAGCGCTGGACCACCGGCTACGACTTCCCCGCCGCCAAGGACGGCCGCGTCGTGAAGCTGGAAGTGCCGAGCGAATTGCCGTTGGGCGCCCAAGGCTTCCGCCTGAACACCCGCCGCGACAAGTTCGCCGACCCGCGCGTCCGCGAGGCGCTGGCGCTGCTGTTCGATTTCGACTGGATCCAGAAGAACATCCTCTACGGCCAGTACAAGCGGACACTCAGCAATTTCCCCAACTCCGACTTCGGGGCCAAAGGTCCGCCCGGCCCGGCGGAACTGGCGCTGCTGGAGCCGTTCAAGGCGCAGCTGTCCGAGCGGCTGCTGACCCAGCCCTTCACCCTGCCGACCACCGACGGCAGCGGCAACAACCGCGCCCAGGTGCGCGAGGCGACGCGGCTGTTCAAGGAGGCCGGCTGGGAGGTCCGCAACGGCAAGCTGACCAATGTGAGGACCGGCGAGGTGATGGCGGTCGAGTTTCTCGACGGCACCGGCGCGCTGACCCGCGTCACCCAACCCTACATCGAGACCCTGCGCCGCGTCGGCATCGACGCCACCATGCGCCTCGTCGACAGCGCCCAGTATCAGGCGCGGCTGGACGAGTTCGATTTCGACGCCACCATCGTCAATCTCGCCTTCTTCACCCCGCCCGGCACCGAGTTGCGCAGCTATTTCGGTTCCGCCGCCGCCGGCCTCAAGGGATCGGCCAACTATTCCGGCATCCATGACCCGGTGGCCGACGCCCTGATCGAGAAGGCGCTGACGGCCAAGGATCTGGACACGGTGCAGGCCGCCACCCGCGCGCTCGACCGTGTCCTGCTGTGGGGCTTCTACATGGTGCCGCAATGGCACAATGCCGAAAACTGGATCGCCCACAAGGCGTGGCTGGCGCATCCGACGGTCTGGCCGAAATACGACCAGGACTATCGCAGCACCAATTTTCCGGCGACCTGGTGGGTGGATGCGGCTGGGAAGGCAGCGCAGCCTTGATGACGCCCCATTGCGGGGCTAACTCCATCGGGCTGAACGCTTTTCGGGAAAACAAGCGAGGGAGGGGATCGGGCATGACGGGTCGGATGCGGTGGCTGGGCACCGGTATGGCGGCAGCGATGGCGGCGGGGCTTCTGCTTGCGTCCCCGCTTGCGGCCCAGAGCCAGGGCAGCCATGCCCTGTCCCTGCACGGCAAGCCGAAATACGGGCCGGACTTCCAGCATCTCGACTATGTCAACCCAGACGCCCCCAAGGGCGGCGAGGTCAAGCTGATGGCCTTCGGCGGCTTCGACAACCTCAACCCCTTCATCCTGCGCGGGCAGCCCGCCGCCGGGGCCGGGCTGGTGTTCCAGACCCTGACCACCAGCAACGGCGACGAGGCGATCACCGAATACGGCCTGCTGGCCGAAAGCATCGAGGTCGCGCCGGACCGGACCTGGGTCGCCTTCACCCTGCGGC
Organism: Azospirillum humicireducens; assembly: GCF_001639105.2. Classification (NCBI taxonomy): domain Bacteria; kingdom Pseudomonadati; phylum Pseudomonadota; class Alphaproteobacteria; order Rhodospirillales; family Azospirillaceae; genus Azospirillum; species Azospirillum humicireducens. The sequence goes on along the minus strand of NZ_CP015285.1, from coordinate 259,173 downwards.
CGGAGGCCCGCTTCCACGACGGCAAGCCGGTCACCGCGGACGACGTGATCTGGAGCTTCGACACGCTGCGGGAAAAGGGCCACCCGCTCTACCGCACCTACTATGCCGACGTGACGAAGGCGGAGAAGACCGGCGAGCGCACGGTCAGATTCTCGTTCCGGAATGGCAACAATCCCGAGCTTCCGGTCATCATGGGTCAGCTGCCGGTGCTGCCGAAACATTTCTTCGCCAACCGGGATTTCGCCACCACCACGCTGGAGCCTCTGCTCGGCAGCGGTCCCTACAAGGTGGCGGATGTGCAGGCCGGGCGCGCCATCACCTACGAGCGGGTGCAGGACTGGTGGGCCAAGGATCTGCCGATCAACCGAGGCCGCTACAATTTCGACCGCATCCGCTACGACTATTACCGCGACCTCGACGTGGCGTTCGAAGCGTTCAAGGCCGGCGCCTATGATTTCCGGCTGGAGAACTCGTCGAAGAACTGGACCACCGGCTACAACGTTCCGGCGGTGCAGAACGGCCAGATCGTCAAGGAGGAGTTGAAGCACGAAGACCCGCAGGGCATGCAGGCCTTCGTCTTCAACATCCGCCGCCCGATCTTCGAAGACCGCCGCGTGCGCGAGGCGCTGAATTACCTGTTCGACTATGAATGGACGCGCGCCAACCTGTCCTACGGCCTCTACCAGCGCACCAAGAGCTATTTCGCCAACACCGAACTGGCGGCCACCGGCCTGCCCTCCCCCGCCGAACTGAAGCTGCTGGAGCCCTTCCGCGGCCAGATCCCGGACGAGGTGTTCACCAAGCCTTATGAGCCGCCGAAGACCGACGCCAGCGGCAACATCCGCGGCAATCTGCGCACCGCGCTCGGCCTGCTGAAGGAGGCCGGCTGGGAGTTGAAGAACGGCAAGCTGGTGAATGCGCAGGGCCAGCCCTTCCGCTTCGAGATCCTGCTGGTCCAGGCCGAGATGGAGCGCATCGTCCAGCCCTTCGTCCGCAATCTGGAACGCGCCGGCATCGAAGCGCAGATCCGCGTGGTCGACAGCGCACAGTACCAGAACCGCACCGATAATTTCGATTACGATATGATCATCGAGCGCTTCCCGCAGTCGTTGTCGCCCGGCAACGAACAGCGTGATTACTGGGAATCCTCGCGCGCCGACCAGCCGGGCAGCCGCAACAGCATCGGCATCAAGAACCCGGCGGTCGACAAGCTGGTGGAGACGCTGATCGCCGCCCCCGACCGCGAGGCGCTGATCACCGCCACCCGAGCGCTGGACCGCGTGCTGCTGTGGAACTGGTACGTCATCCCGCACTGGCACGACACCGTGTACCGCGTGGCCTACTGGAACCGTTTCTCCCATCCCGCGGTTGCCCCGAAATACGGCCTGGGCTTCTCCGACAGCTGGTGGGTCGATGCGGACAAGAACGCCAAGCTGGCCAACAGCGCGCGCCGGACAGGTCCCTGAGTTATACCAGGACGACATGGCCGGGACACAAAACCGGGCTACACTGCGTTTCCTTGAGGATTGGGGAGGGTCGGGACACCCGCGATGCTGGCCTACATCATCCGCCGCCTGTTGCTGATCATCCCCACCCTGTTCGGGATCATGGTGATCAATTTCCTGATCGTGCAGATCGCCCCCGGCGGCCCGATCGAGCAGATGATCGCCCGCGTCCAGGGCACGGCGGTGGAGGCGACCTCGCGCATCGGCGGCAGCGCCGGCGGCGACGCCAACGCCGCCCAGCGCCAGAACCAGACCGGCGGCGACAGCGGCGGCAAGTACCGTGGCGCCCAGGGGCTGGATCCCGCCTTCATCAAGCAGCTGGAGAAGGAGTTCGGCTTCGACAAGCCGATCCACGAACGCTTCATCCACATGATGTCCAACTACATCGTGTTCGATTTCGGCACCAGCTACTTCCGGGACCGCCGCGTCGTCGATCTGGTGCTGGAGAAGATGCCGGTGTCGATCTCGCTCGGCATCTGGACGACGCTGATCGTCTATCTGGTCTCCATTCCCTTGGGCATCGCCAAGGCGGTGCGCGACGGCCAGCCCTTCGATGTCTGGACGTCGGGCGTCGTCATCGTCGGCTACGCCATCCCCAGCTTCCTGTTCGCGGTGCTGCTGATCGTGGTGTTCGCCGGCGGGCGATACCTCGACTGGTTCCCCCTGCGCGGGCTGGTGTCGGACAATTGGGGCGATCTGCCCTGGTACAAACAAGTGCTCGATTACTTCTGGCACATGGCGCTGCCGGTGGTCTCCATGGTGATCGGCGGCTTCGCCGGCCTGACCATGCTGACCAAGAATTCCTTCATGGAGGAGATCGGCAAGCAGTATGTCACCACCGCCAGGGCCAAGGGCCTGACGGAGAACCGCGTTCTGTACGGCCACGTCTTCCGCAACGCCATGCTGATCGTCATCGCCGGCTTCCCCGGCGCCTTCATCGGCATCCTGTTCACCGGCGCCATGCTGATCGAGGTGATCTTCTCGCTCGACGGGCTGGGGCTCTTGGGCTTCGAGGCGGCGATCAACCGCGACTATCCGGTGATGTTCGGCACGCTCTATTTCTTCACGCTGCTGGGGCTGATCATGAATCTGGTCGGCGACGTCACCTATGTGATGGTCGATCCCCGCATCGACTTCGACTCGCGGAGGGTGTGATGACTCCGCTGACCCGGCGCCGGCTGGCCAATTTCAAGGCGAACCGCCGCGGTTTCTGGTCCTTCTGGATCTTCCTGGTGCTGTTCGTCCTCTCGCTGGGGGCGGAGTTCATCGCCAACGACAAGCCGCTGCTGGTCGAGTACGAGAACCGGTATTACTGGCCGGTCTTCCAGACCTACCCCGAGACCACCTTCGGCGGCGAGTTCGAGACGGAGACCGATTACCGCGACGCTTACGTCCGCGACCTGATCAACGCCAAGGGCTGGATGGTCTGGCCGCCGATCCCCTACAGCTACCGCACCATCAACTACAACCTTCCGGTCCCGGCCCCGGCTCCGCCGTCGGCCGACAACTGGCTGGGCACCGACGACCAGGGGCGCGACGTGGTGGCGCGGCTGATCTACGGCTTCCGCATCTCGGTGCTGTTCGGTCTGGTGCTGACCGCCTTCTCCTCGGTCATCGGCGTCGCGGCCGGCGCGGTCCAGGGATACTTCGGCGGACTGACCGACCTGCTGTTCCAGCGCTTCATCGAGATCTGGCAGGGGCTTCCCACCCTGTTCCTGCTGATCATCCTGGCCAGCGTGGTGACACCGACCTTCTGGTGGCTCTTGGGCCTGCTGCTGCTGTTCTCCTGGACCTCGCTCGTGCATGTGGTGCGGGCGGAGTTCCTGCGGGCGCGCAACCTCGACTACGTGCGCGCCGCCAAGGCGCTGGGGGCCAACGACGTCACCATCATGGTGCGCCATGTGCTGCCCAACGCCATGGTGGCGACGCTGACCTTCATGCCCTTCATCCTCAACGGCTCGATCACCACGCTGACGGCTCTGGACTTTTTGGGATTCGGCCTGCCGCCCGGCTCACCGTCGCTGGGGGAGCTGCTGGCCCAGGGCAAGGCCAATCTCCAGGCGCCCTGGCTGGGGCTGACCGCCTTCTTCGTGCTGGCGATCATGCTCAGCCTGCTGATCTTCATCGGCGAGGCGGTGCGCGACGCCTTCGACCCGCGCAAGACCATCGCCCAGCTGTCCACCGCCCTGCCCGGCGAGGCCGCCGCCGCGACCACGGCGCGCAAGGAGGCGGCGGAATGACCATGACGACCCTCAAGAGCCCGACATGAGCCCCATGCCTCCCAACCCCGACCTTCTGTCCGTGCGGGGCCTGCGCGTCGATTTCCGCTCGGGCGCCGGCGCGACCCAGGCCGTCAAGGGCGTGTCCTTCGACATCCAGAAGGGCGAGACGGTGGCGCTTGTCGGCGAATCGGGCTCCGGCAAGTCGGTGACGGCCCTGTCGATCCTGCAGCTGCTGCCCTACCCGATGGCGCACCACCCCGCCGGTTCGATCCGCTTCCGCGACACCGAACTGCTGGGCGCCGACGAGCGCACGCTGCGGCAGGTGCGCGGCAACCGCATCGCCATGATCTTCCAGGAGCCGATGACCTCGCTGAACCCGCTGCACAGCATCGAGCGGCAGATCAACGAGACCCTGTTCCTGCACAAGCGCCTGTCGACCGGCGCCGCCCGCGCCCGCACGCTGGAGCTGCTGCGCCTCGTCGGCCTGCCCGACCCGGAAAAGCGGCTGACCGCCTACCCGCACGAGCTGTCGGGCGGCCAGCGCCAGCGCGTGATGATCGCCATGGCGCTCGCCAACGAGCCCGACCTGCTGATCGCCGACGAGCCGACCACCGCGCTCGACGTCACCATCCAGGCGCAGATCCTGGCGCTGCTGAAGGACTTGCAAAGCCGCTTCGGCATGGCGCTGCTGCTGATCACCCACGATCTCGGCGTCGTGCGCAAGATGGCCGACCGTGTCTGCGTGATGAACCAGGGCGAGATCGTCGAGCAGGCGAAGGTCGACGACCTGTTCATCCGCCCGCGCCACGCCTACACCCAGAAGCTCCTGTCGGCCGAGCCGCGCGGCAACCCGCTGTCGCCGCCCGAGGATGCCGCGGAGGTGATGGCCGCCGACCGGCTGAAGGTGCATTTCCCGATCAAGAAGGGCCTGCTGCGCCGCACCGTCGGCCATATCAAGGCAGTGGACGGCGTCGATGTCGCGGTCCGCCGCGGCCACACGGTGGGCGTCGTCGGCGAATCGGGATCGGGCAAGACGACGCTGGGCCTGGCACTCCTGCGCCTGCACGCCAGCGAGGGCGCCATCCGCTTCGACGGCACCGACATCCAGGGCTGGCAGCCGAAGCGCCTGCGCGGCCTTCGGCGCGAGATGCAGATCGTCTTCCAGGATCCCTATGGCAGCCTGTCGCCCCGCCTGTCGGTCGGCCAGATCATCGGCGAGGGGCTGGGCATCCACGGCATCGGCGACGCCAAGGAACGCGAGGCGATGGTCGCCCGCGCGCTGGAGGAGGTCGGCCTGCCGCCCGAGGCCCGCAACCGCTACCCGCACGAGTTCTCCGGCGGCCAGCGCCAGCGCATCGCCATCGCCCGCGCCCTGGTGCTGAAGCCGAAATTCGTCGTGCTGGACGAGCCGACCTCGGCGCTCGACATGTCGGTGCAGGCGCAGATCGTCGATCTGTTGCGCGACATCCAGGCCCGCCACAACCTGGCCTACCTGTTCATCAGCCACGATCTGCGGGTGGTGCGGGCGCTGTCCAGCCACGTCGTGGTGATGAAGGACGGCAAGGTGGTCGAACAGGGGCCGACCCAGCGCATCTTCGAGGAGCCGCGCGAGGCGTACACCCGCGCCCTGCTCGCCGCCGCGCTGAACCTGGAGGCCGTCGAGTCGCCGGCGGTGCGGACGTAAGGCGCGTGCGATTCCTTGGGTGCGGGAGATGCGGGCAAGATTGACACGGATTTCACGGATTGGGACACGGATTTCACGGATGTCGCGGCCCAAGGCAGCACTCCTTGGTGAAGGGCCGAAGCGCCGGCAAGTTCAAAAAATCCGTGAAATCCGTGTCTAAATCCGTGAAATCCGTGGAAGGCCTGCCCACCGAAGCCGCAGCTTCCGGGACGACCTGCCACCACGCCAAAGGCTTTATCCGCGACCGCGCCACGGGTAGGGTACCGCTCCCCTCGCACTGACCGACGCGCCGACGCCATGACCGACACCGCCCCGCAAGACGCCGCCCGCCTCGCAACCCAACTTGCGGGGGCCGTCCGGTCGGGGGACCGGCGGGCGCTGGCCCGCGCGATCACGCTGATCGAATCGACGCGCGCCGACCATCGCGCCACCGCCGACGCGCTGCTGGCGGCGCTGCTGCCCCATACCGGCAACTCGGTGCGACTCGGCATCTCCGGCGTGCCGGGGGTGGGCAAATCGACCTTCATCGAGGCGTTCGGGCTGCATGTCATCGGGCTGGGGCACAAGGTCGCGGTGCTGGCGGTCGATCCGTCGTCGCAACGCACCGGCGGCTCGATCCTGGGCGACAAGACCCGCATGGTCGATCTGTCGCGCGAGCCCGACGCCTTCATCCGCCCCTCCCCCGCCGGTGCGACGCTGGGCGGCGTGGCGCGGCGCACCCGCGAGGCGATGCTGATCTGCGAGGCCGCCGGCTTCGACGTCATCGTGGTGGAGACGGTCGGGGTCGGCCAGTCGGAAACCGCGGTCGCCGACATGGTCGACCTGTTCATGCTGCTGCTGCTGCCGGCCGGCGGCGACGAGCTGCAGGGCATCAAGAAGGGCATCGTCGAGCTGGCCGACCTCGTCGTCGTCAACAAGGCCGATGGCGACCTCGCCGCCACCGCCCGCCACACGGTGGCCGATTACCGCCATGCGCTGACCCTGCTGCGCCACGGCGACTGGCGCGTGCCGGTGCTCAGCTGCTCCGCCTTCAAGAAGATCGGCATCGACACGATCTGGGACACCATCGGCGAGCACAAGGCGCTCACCGAAGCCAACGGCGCCCGCGCCACCCGCCGGGCGGAGCAGGCCCGCGCCTGGCTGTGGAGCGAGATCCGCGAGACGCTGATCGACCGCTTCCGCGCCCATCCCGCCGTGCGGGCCGATCTGGCGCGACTCGAGGCGGAGGTGACCGCCGGCACGACCATCCCGGCGGCGGCGGCCCACACTCTCCTGGGGCGCTTTCTCGACCAAACAGGCGGCGCATAACCCATTCAGCTTATGTTGCACCGCAACAATTCCGTTGCGCCGCACCACCCGTAGGGCTATTCTGCGTCGGGCGGGAAAGGGGCGACGTGCACCGACTCGACTGTGTCGATTTGCGTCCGTCGCTTGGGCCGGGGTGCCCGCGGTCTCCTGGGGTTACGCCGGAGCGGCCTTTCCGTTTCCGCCAATGTGCCTTTTCCACGGGAGACAACGCCATGACCGCTCAGCCGACCCCCGCCGCCGTCCTGACCCTGTTCAAGACCAACGCCCAGACCGCCGCCGCCACCACCGCCGCCAAATCCGCGCGGGTCGCCACCCTGGTCCAGGACGGCTACCGCCGCTGGTTCGACGGCGTGACCGCCTCGGTCAACGATGCCGGCCGTCTGGCCGCCGGGCTGGGCAAGGCCCGCACCCCGGCCGATCTGGCCGCGCTGCAGCGTGATTGGCTGTCCACCACCCAGGCCCGCGTGACCGAGAGCGTTCAGGGCTTCCTGGACGTCTCCACCAAGATCGCCGCCGAGATCACCACCCTGCCGGCGCCGGCCGCCGAGGCTGCTCCCGCCGCCGCTCCGGCCCCGAAGGCCGAGGCTCCCAAGGTCGAGGCCAAGGTCGAGGAGCCCGCTCCGGCCCCGGTCGCCGAAGCTCCGCTGGCCGCTCCGGCACCCGCCCCGGTGCAGGCCGCGGAAACCGCTCCGGTCGCCGCCACCGCCGCCGCCGCGCCGGTCGAGGTTCCGGTCGAGACGCTGGTCGAAACGGTGGAGGCCGAGAAGGCTGCCCCGGCCCCGGCCCCGACCGCCCCCGTCGTTGCGCCCGTTGCCGCCCCCGTCGTTGCCGAGGCGAAGGCCGCCGCGGCCAAGCCCGCCCCGCGCCGCGCCGCCAAGCCGGCGTCGAAGACCTCCACCGCCGTGAACTGACACCCGTCAGGACAAGGCATTTAGAGAAGGACCGGGCGCGGCGCGTCTCTTCACCAGACGGAAGAGGCGGCCCGCCCTTCGACTCTCCACAGTCCCGCGACGACTCAGGTTTTGATGGGTTCATCGCGGATCCCGGCTTGACGACGGCGCTTTTGTTCGACTATATAGCGGCCTCCTTCGGGCGGCAGGCCGTCCGTTACCGGGTTTCATTTGCTAAAGTAAAGGATCAGTCCGATGGCACGTCGGTGCTCCGTGACCGGCAAGGGCACGCAGTTTGGCAACAACGTCAGCCACGCCAACAACAAGAATCGCCGCCGCTTCCAGCCGAACCTCCAGGAAACGTCGCTGCTCAGCGACAGCCTGGGGCAGCTGGTGCGTCTGCGCCTCTCGGTGAACGCGATCCGCTCGATCGAGCACAAGGGCGGCCTCGACGCCTTCCTGCTCGACGCGAAGGACGCCGTGCTGAGCCTGGATGCCCGTCGCATCAAGCGCCGGATCTCCAAGGCGCAGGAGAAGCAGCAGGCCGCGGCCTGATCGCTTCCCCGATTCTGGGGCGCGTTTGGTGTGCTGACGCGGGGCGCTTGCCGCTCCGCTGATGAAAGTTAGGACGCGTACAGGACGATTCCGACTCCCGGTAAGAGAGCGGCGCGCGACATCCGAAAGGGTGCCGCGCGTTTCGTCGTTTCCGGGGGTGGAGTGTCACCGGGCCGCGCAGTCCGGCCCTGCCCTCACTCCCCCAGCAGTTCCTCCGGGTCCTCCGCATCCACCACCCGGCGGGCGATCTCGTAGCCGAAGCCCGCCCGTCCCAGCGCCGCCATGTCCTTGTCGCGGTGCGCCCCGCGCTGCTCCGGCCGCCGGTATGGACCCAGCCGCCGCCGCTTCGCCAGCGCCAGCGCCGCGGTCAGGTCCAGGTCCGGCCCGACATCCTCGCGCAGGCTGTCCAGCGCCTTGTCGGCCTCGTCGCGGCCGATGCCCTTGCCAGCCAGCTTCTGCGCGATCAGCCGGGTGGAGGCGCCGCGGCGGTGCAGGCTTTCGGTCCGCATGCGGGCATAGGTCTCGTCGTTCAGCAGGCCGCTGCGGACATAGCGGGCGAGCAGGTCCTCGATCCAGCGGGCCCCCTCCTCGCGGTCGGTGCCGTGGGCCTTGGCCGACAGGTCGACCTTGCGCATCAGCACCCGGCGCAGGTTGGCCGTCGAACTGGCGAAACGTTCCAGATAATGCAGCGCCGCGTTCTCCAGATACTGCGGCGTGACGCGCTTGGGCGGCTTGCGGGCCGGCGAAGACGGGCGCTTGTCGTCGGTGTTCATGGCAGTCCCTTCGGCGGCGGCGGTTGCCGGATGGGCGGGCCGCCAGTACAGTCCGTGACCTTCTCGGCAGTCTGCGGCCTTGCCGGCGCCGCTACCCAAAAGGCAGATCGTGACGCGATGACCCTTCCCCTTCCTCCCATGCCGCGCAATGTCGGTTCCGTCAACTGGATCGGCCTGTGGACGCTGTACGCACGCGAAGTCCGGCGCTTCGTCAAGGTGCACCAGCAGACCGTCTGGGCGCCGGTGGTGACGACCCTGCTCTTCTACGCGGTTTTCGCCCTGTCTCTCGGTTCGGCGGTGCGGATGGTGGGAGAAACGCCCTATCTGCAATTCCTGGCGCCCGGCCTGATCATGATGGCGATGGTGCAGAACGCCTTCGCCAACACCTCCTCCTCCATCGTGATCGCCAAGGTCCAGGGCAACATCGTCGACATCCTGATGCCGCCGCTGTCGCCGATGGAACTGGTCAGCGGCTTCGTCTTCGGCGGCGTCACCCGCGGCATCGTGGTCGGTCTGGTGACGGGCCTCGCCATCTGGGCGGTGATCCCGATGCAGATGCCGCATCCGGGATTCGTGCTGTTCCATGCGGTGATGGCGTCGATGCTGCTGTCGCTGCTGGGGCTGGTCGGCGGCGTCTGGTCGGAGAAGTTCGACAACATCGCGGCGGTGACCAATTTCGTGGTGACGCCGCTGTCCTTCCTGTCCGGCACCTTCTATTCGGTCGAAACCCTGCCTCCCTTCTTCTGGTGGATCGCCCATTTCGACCCGTTCTTCTACATGATCGACGGTTTCCGCTACGGCTTCATCGGCACGTCGGACGGGTCGCGCTGGCTGGGCGTGATCGTGATGCTGGGGGTGAATGCCGGGCTGTGGTGGCTGGCCTGGCGCATGTTCAAGACCGGTTACAAGCTGAAGGCGTGAAAGACCGGAAGGTCCTGCGTCTTTTCCGCCCTATCCGTTGACAGAACCGATCGATCTTCGGATATTTGCCGTTCCCGGCGGCCAGCCATGGCCGCCGGATTTTCCATTTTGGGAGACCAAACCGTGATCCCCGTCGTTATGCCCACATACGCCCGCGCCGACATCGTGTTCGAGCGTGGTCAAGGTCCGTATCTCTACGCGACCGACGGGCGACGATTCCTCGACTTCGCCGCCGGCGTCGCGGTGAACGCCCTGGGTCACGCGCATCCCTATCTGGTGGAAAAGCTGACCGAGCAGGCGAACAAGCTGTGGCACACCTCCAACCTGTTCCGGGTCGCCGGGCAGGAGAGCCTGGGCAAGCGCCTGACCGAGGTCACCTTCGCCGACACCGTGTTCTTCACGAATTCCGGCGCCGAGGCCTGGGAATGCGGCGCCAAGGCCGTCCGCAAGTACCATTATGAGTCCGGCAACCCGCAGAAGAACCGCATCATCACCTTCGAGCAGGCCTTCCACGGCCGCACGCTGGGCGCCATCTCGGCCGCCAAGCAAGAGAAGCTGATCCACGGCTTCGACCCGCTGCTGGACGGATTCGACCAGGTGCCGTTCGGCGACCTCGACGCCGTGCGCGCCGCCATCACGCCCGCCACCGGCGGCATCTGCGTCGAGCCGATCCAGGGCGAGGGCGGCATCCGTGCCGGCTCGGTGGAGTTCCTGCGCGGCCTGCGTGCGCTGTGCGACGAGCACGGCCTGCTGCTGTTCCTGGACGAGATCCAGTGCGGCATGGGCCGCACCGGCAAGCTGTTCGCCCATGAATGGGCCGGCATCACCCCGGACGTCATGTGCGTCGCCAAGGGCATCGGCGGCGGCTTCCCGCTCGGCGCCTGCCTTGCGACCGAGCGTGCGGCGTCGGGCATGACCGCCGGCACCCACGGCTCGACCTATGGCGGCAACCCGCTGGCGACCGCCGTCGGCAACGCCGTGCTGGATGTCATGCTGGCGCCGGGCTTCCTGGACACCGTGCAGAAGACCTCGGCCTACGCGCGTGGCCGCCTGGAGGAGCTGATCGCCAAGCATCCGGCGATGTTCCTGGAGCTGCGCGGCCAGGGCCTGATGCTGGGCCTCAAGCTCGGTCAGCCGGTCGGCGAGGTGGTGGCGAAGCTGCGCGCCAACGGCCTGCTGTCGGTTCCGGCCGGCGACAATGTGGTGCGGCTGCTGCCGCCCCTGAACATCGGCGAAGCCGAAGTGAACGAAGCCGTCGCGATCCTCGACCGGACGGCCCAGGAGTGCGTGGGATGAGCGGCGACAACAAGACAGTCCGGCATTTTCTCGACATCGACCGGCTGGACGGCGCCACCCTGCGCCGCCTGCTTGACCATGCCGTGCGCATCAAGGCCGACCTGAAGAAGGACCGGCTGGCCCATTCCACCCTGCTGGCCGGCCGTTCGCTGGCCCTGATCTTCGAGAAGCCCTCGACCCGCACCCGCGTGTCGTTCGAGGTCGGCATGCAGCAGTTCGGCGGCACTGTCGTGGTGCTGAAGCCCGACGACATGCAGCTGGGCCGCGGCGAGACCATCGGCGACACCGCCCGCGTGCTGTCGCGCTTCGTCGATGCGGTGATGGTCCGCACCACCGGCGAGGAGCGGGTGCATGAGCTGGCGGCCCATGCCAGCATTCCGATCATCAACGGCCTGACCGACCAGACCCACCCCTGCCAGATCATGGCCGACCTGATGACCTTCGAGGAGCATCGCGGTCCGATCAACGGCCGGTCCATCGCCTGGATCGGCGACTGCAACAATGTCGCGGTCAGCTGGGCCCATGCCGCCGTGCGCTTCGGCTTCGAGCTGCGTCTGGCCTGCCCCACCGTCTACGGCCCGTCGCCGGAGCTGCTGGCCTGGGCCGAGCGCGCGGGCAATGGCCGTCTGGTCGTCACCGAATCGCCGGAAGAGGCGGTGCGCGGTGCCGAATGCGTCATCACCGACGCCTGGGCCTCCATGCACAACACCGACGTGGACGAACGCGCGGCGATCCTCGGTCCCTATCAGGTGAACGAGGCGCTTATGGCACACGCCCACCCCGAGGCGCTGTTCATGCACTGCCTGCCGGCGCACCGGAACGAGGAAGTGACCGACGGCGTGATCGACGGCCGCCATTCGGTGGTCTGGGACGAGGCGGAAAACCGCCTGCACGCCCAGAAGGCCATCCTCGGCTGGTGCATGGGCGTTCTGGACTGAGGGGCTTTTGCTCGCTCGCCAATGCCCCCTCCCTAACCCTCCCCCGCTTCGCGGGAGAGGGAACTCCGCCGCTCTGACGCTCACTCCCTCTCCCGCAAAGCGGGGGAGGGTCGGGGAGGGGGCAAAGCACCGCTACGCCCACAGGCCACCCCATGCATGGGTGCCCTGCCGGCCTTGATTCGGCCCCCGCCCGCCCCGATCTTGCGCCCTACGCCTGTATTGCCGGTCTCTGTCTTAAGGAATCCGCCCTATGGACGATCCGTCCGTCCGCCCGCTCACCGATGATTTCGTCCTGCCGTTCCAGATCGAGGCGTCGCGCCTGCGCGGCCGCACCATCAAGCTGGGGCCGGCGATCGACGAGATCCTGACCCGCCACGACTATCCGCCCACCGTCGCCCGCTTCCTGGCGGAGACGGCGACGCTGGCCGTGCTGCTCGCCAGCATGCTGAAATACGAGGGCATCTTCACGCTCCAGACCAAGGGCGACGGGCCGATCCGCCTGATGGTGGCCGATGTCACCTCGGTCGGCGACGTGCGCGCCTATGCCCAGTTCGACCCGGAAGCCCTGGCCAAGGCCGAGCGGGACGTCGAGATCGCCCCGGCCGCGGCGCTGCTCGGCAAGGGCTACATCGCCTTCACGGTGGACCAGGGTCAGGACACCGACCGCTACCAGGGCATCGTCGAGCTGTACGGCAAGACGCTGACCGATTGCGTCCAGCACTATTTCCGCCAGTCCGAGCAGATCGACACCGGCCTGACCGTGTCGGTCGACCGCGAGGTGAAGCCGGACGGCACGCCCGGCCAGTGGCGCACCGGCGGCATCATGATCCAGCGCCTGCCGCAGGAGCAGGGTCTGGTCGCGTCCGACAAGGAAGACGATTGGCGCCGCGCCATGGTGCTGATGGCCAGCGTCACCGGCGACGAGTTGCTGTCGACCGATCTCGCCGAGTCCGACCTGCTCTACCGCCTGTTCCACGAGGACGGGGTGCGGATCTATGAGGGGCATGCGCTGCGCTTCGGCTGCCGCTGCTCGCGCGAGCGGGTGGAGACCATGCTGCGCAGCCTGCCCCGCGAAGAGGTGCAGGAGTTGAAGATCGACGACGGCCGGGTCGAAGTGACCTGCCAGTTCTGCTCGACCGACTACCACTTCACCGACGCGGATCTCGACCGCGTGTATGGCCCTGCCTCCTAACGGGGAATAGGGTCCGACACCAACGCGTTCATGGGGGCGCGGCGTCCGCGCCGCGCCCCTTTCCTTATCCACCGATCTCCAGCCCCGAACCGGAGCCCCCATGCTGTCGCGCCGCTTTGTCCTTGCCGCCGGAACGGCCACCCTTCTGCTCGCCGCCTGCCAGAGCACCCCGCCCCGGCCGGCGCCGCGGCCCGTCGATTTCTCCAATTTCGGGCCGATCGTGCTGAATGCCGGCACCATCGACGTGGTCGACGCCTACCGCCCGATGGGGGCCAAGCATGTCGAGGGCCGCTCCGCGGTGCCGCCGGCCGAGGCGGTGCGGCGCTGGGCGGCGGAGCGGTTGCAGGCGGCGGGGGGCACAGGCCGCGTGCGGGTCACCATCCGCGACGCCAGCATCGTCGAAGTCCAGCTGCCGACCAAGAAGGGCATCACCGGCTATTTCAGCAACGATCAGGCCCAGCGCTATGACGGCCGCATCGAGGTCGAAATCGCCGGCGAGGTGCCGGACACCGGCAATGGCGGCTTCCGCGGCGTGACCCGCTCCACCGTCACCCACTCCACCACCGTGGCGGAGAACATCTCGCTGGCCGACCGCGAGGCCACCTTCCTGGAAATGACCCGCCGGATGATGGACGATCTGAACGCCCGCCTGGATGCCGGCATCCGCAAGGATCTGGCCCCGATGGTCCGCCGCTGACCGCTGTTTGAAAGTTGGCCCGCCCCTTGCGACTGGGCACCCGACCTTTCGTCAGAACGGAGAGTGCCCATGCCGAAATTCGACCTCTACGTCGTCCGGCCGCCGGAGGGATCGGCCACCGTCACCGCCATTCCCGAGGACAAGCAGCAGTCGTCCCAGGCGGCGCTGCGCAATCTCAGCCGCGCCGGCTGCGTGGTGAAGCCCTTGGGCGACATCGACCTGTCCTTCGTCAAGAAGTCGGAGGCGCAGATCAAGCTGGAGCTGGTGGTGCGGCAGATGTTCGCCGCCTCCGCCTACAAGCCGCCGGTGTCCATAGTTTGGTGATGGGCGTCCGGTAGAAGCTCTAAGGTGAACGGCCTTCGGGCGGGGGCGGCAGAAACTGCCCCCGCCCGCCGTCCCGGCGCCATGGCGAGGCAGACTCTGCCGGGCCGGATCCCGTCCTATATCTCCAGCTGCATGCCCAGCTCGACCACCCGGTTGGGCGGGATGCAGAAATATTCCGACGCGCTGGTCGACAGCTTGGACAGGAAGATGAACAGCGGTTCCTGCCAGCGCGGCAGGCCGAGCTTGCCATGGCTGCGGATCAGCGTCTCGCGGCTGACGAAATAGGTGGTCTCCATCGGCTCGAACGGCAATCCTGGGATGCGCTTCGTCTCCAGCGCCTGCGGGATGTCCGGCTCGTCCTTGAAGCCGAAATGGACGATCAGGCGGAAGAATCCGGCGGACAGCGCCTTCAACTCGAAGCGCTGCTCGTCCGGCACATGGGGCACGTCCTCGATGTCGACGGTCAGCAGCACGACGCGCTGGTGCAGCACCTTGTAATGCTTCAGGCTGTGCAGCAGCCCCGGCGGCAGGCCGCGCGGGTTGCCGGTCAGGAAGACGGCGGTGCCCGGAACCCGCTGCACCGACCCGCTCTTCAGCCGCTCCACCAGCAGGTCGAAGGGCAGCGCATCCTCGGCCAGCCGCTTGCGCACCACCTCGCGCCCGCGCCGCCAGGTCGCCATCAGCAGGAAGACGGCCGCGCCGACCACCAGCGGGAACCAGCCGCCCTCCTCCACCTTGACGAGGTTGGCCAGGAACAGCGCCATGTCGACGGTCAGGAACACCGCCAGCGCCAGCACCGCCTGCCACAGCTTCCAGCGGCCGAGCGAACGCGCGACCTTGTAGGCCAGCAGCGTGGTCGCCACCATCGTGCCGGTCACCGCGATGCCATAGGCGGCGGCAAGGTTGCTGGAGGTCTGGAAGCTCAGCACCAGCAGGAGAACGCCGGCCAGCAGCAGCCAGTTCAGCTGCGGCATGTAGATCTGGCCCTTCTCGTGCTCCGAGGTGTGCCGCACCTCCATCCGCGGCAGATAGCGCAGATGCATCGCCTGCAGCGTCACCGAATAGGCGCCGGAGATCACCGCCTGCCCGGCGATGATGGTGGCGGCGGTGGCCAGCAGCAGCAGCGGCACCTGCGCCCAGTCCGGCGCCAGATGGAAGAAGGGATTCTCGATGGCTTCCGGCTCGTGCAGCAGCAGGGCGCCCTGGCCGAAATAGCACAGCAGCAGCGACGGCAGCACGATGGTGTACCAGGCGCCGCGGATCGGCTTGCGGCCGAAATGGCCCATGTCGGCGTAAAGCGCCTCCGCCCCGGTCACCGCCAGAACCACCGCCCCCAGCAGCAGGAAGCCGTGCCAGCCGTGGTTGAACAGCATCTCCACGGCATGCCCCGGCCATACCGCCCCCAGCACGACGGGATTGCGGACGATCTGCCACAGCCCCAGCGCCGCCAGCGTCACGAACCACACCAGCATCACCGGCCCGAACAGCCGGCCGACCTTCTCCGTCCCGAATCGCTGCAGCACGAACAGCCCGACCAGGATGGTCAGGGTGATGGGGATGACGTAGCTGTCCAGGGCGGGGGCGACGACATGCAGCCCCTCAACCGCGCTCAGAACCGAGATGGCGGGGGTGATCAGGCTGTCGCCGTAGAACAGCGAGGCGCCCATCACGCCGATGGCCATGACGACGCCGGTGCGCCGATGCCCCGGCCGCATCCCGCGCAGCGCCAATGCGGTCAGCGCCAGGATGCCGCCCTCCCCCTGGTTGTCGGCGCGCATGACGAAGACGACGTACTTCACCGTCACCGTGACGATCAGCGCCCAGAAGATCAGCGACAGCACGCCCAGGATGACCTCCGGCACCAGCGGAAAGCCGCCGCCTTCGGTCAGGCATTCGCGCAGCGTGTAGAGCGGGCTGGTGCCGATGTCGCCATAGACGACACCCAGCGCCCCCAGTGCGAGCGCGCGCAGCTTCGCCGCATGCTCCCGCCCGTCCATGCCTGCTTCCATAACCCGGTCCGCTCCTGTCCCGTTTCACCGCGTCCGCCGGTCCGATGATCGTTGGCACACGCACTGCCATGCCTAAGGTGGCTTGCGGTTGCCGCGCAAGCACCGAATGGCGAAACGCGCCACCGGCCGGTGCGATCCTTCGTCCTCTGCGCCCTTTCGGTGGCCCGTTCCCATGCGACGGAACGCGGCACTCGGCGCCGTTGCATCCACCGCGCCGACATGCTTCCATTCGTAGGTGCAGCGTGCGGAGCCTCGAACCGGCAGCCATGTCCAACGATTTCCTGTTCGCCTCGGACGACTCCGCCGCCGCACCGCTCCCGGACCGGGCCGGCTCCGATGCCGCGGACCCTCAGTCCCCACCCTGGCTGGTGCTGGTCGCCGACGACGAGCCGGAGGTGCATGCCGTCACCCGGCTGGCGCTGGCCCGCCTGCGCTTCCGCGGCCGTCCCGTCCGCCTGCTGGACTGCACCAGCGCCGCGGGGGCGGAGCGGATCCTGCGCGAGACGCCCGGCATTGCGGTCATCCTGCTCGACGTGGTGATGGAGACGGAGGATGCCGGCCTGCGGCTGGTCCGCACCATCCGGGAGGATTTGGGCAACCGGGCCGTCCGCATCGTCCTGCGCACCGGCCAGCCCGCCCAGGTCCCGGAGGAGGAACTCGTCCTCGCCTATGAGATCGACGGCTATACCGCGAAGACGGAGCTGACCGCCCGCCGGCTGTTCACCAGCGTGGTGACGGCGCTGCGCGCCTATGCCGCCCTCGAGACGCTGGAACTGCAGCTTGCCGAACGCAGCCGCGCGCTGGAGGAGGCGACCGTCCGCCTGAACCGGCTGGCGGTGCTGGACCCGCTGACCGGCGTGTGGAACCGCCGTCGCTTCCTGGAGCTGGCGGCGGCGGAACTGGCGCGGGCGCGGCGCTATGGCCGGCCGCTGACGGTCTTCCTGCTCGACCTCGACGGGTTCAAGGCGGTCAATGACGCCCATGGCGACGCCGCCGGCGATGCGGTGCTGCGCGCGGTGGTGAAGCGGATGCGGGCGGCGCTGCGCATCTCCGACCATCTCGCCCGCTCCGGCGGACAGGAGTTCGTCGTGCTGCTGCCGGAGACCGACGACGCCGGCGCCGCCGTGGTGGCGGAGCGGGTGCGCGCCGCCCTGGCCGGCAGCCCGGTCGTCGTGGACGACCGCGCCCCCACCGTCGCTGTCGCCGTCACCGCCAGCATCGGGATCGCCGGCTGGTTGCCCGGCGAGCCCGGAGTCGAACAGACCCTGCACCGCGCCGAGCGGGCGCTCCACGCCGCCAAGCAGGCCGGCCGCAACCGGGTGGAACGCGCGGCGGACTAGCGGCCCCGGCGACGGGGTGTTTCATGTGAAATATCGTTGCAGCGCGGCGATTGAACGGCAGGGAACGAGGAGTTACTCCTATCGTTGGAGACATCCATCCGGATGTTGCTCCGGATCAGGGGTTCGCACATGTGGCAGGACTACGGCAACGCGCTCATCTCCGCCTTCGGGCTGGCGGGCCTGGGGTTCGGCATCGGCAAGCTCGTCATCATCCTCGGTGAACGCGCCATCGAGCGCCGCCACGGGTCGGAGGGGGTGCGCAACGTCATCGCCCGCCGTGCCAAGCTGGAGACGAAACTCGAAGCCCGGCGCGGCGAACGCATCCGGGAGCTGAAGGAACTGGACGGCACGGTGGAGGACATCCTGCGCCGCCGCAAGGTGCTGGAACGCCAGATCGAGGAGTCGCGGCAATCGGGCGAACGGCTGGTCCGCCTGATCGGCGAGGAGGTCCAGGGCAGCCCCTTCTATGTCGCGATGGTCGTGAACAAGTATGTCGGCACCGGTGCCGTCCAACAGAGCCAGCATTCGCTGATCGACCCCGCATGGGCCCAGCCGCAGACGATCGAGGTGTGGGCGCGGTCGATGGCGGAAGCGCGGACGGAGATCGAACGGCGCTATCCCCCCGCCTTCGGTTATGCGGTGACGCGGATGCAGGAGTTCCTGTCCGCCGACACCCCCGTCGCCAAGGCCGGTTGAGATCCGGTTGAGATAAGGACGCGCCATGGACAGCATGCCCTACGTCTTCGCCGGTCTGATCGGCCTCGCCTCCCTGTCCCTGTCGCTTCTGCTGGCCATGCGCCGGCTGAAGACCTCGGAGGAGCGGATCGCCAATTCGGTCTCGCGCAAGCAGGCGCAGGTGGAGCGGATCAAGAAGATCGCCCGCGTCACGCTGCAGCAGGCCCGCGACCTGCGCGACGCCCGCCGCCGCAAGGCGATGGCCGAGATGGGCTGCGAGGATCTGGAACAGCGCCTGAAGGCCGTCGGGACCGCCGACCGCCGCATCTATGTGCTGGACGACCGCCGCACCCAGAATGACCAGGGCTGGCTTCTGCGGGTGGTCAACATCGAGTATGGCGCCCGCGTCAACGCCAACCTCACCTCCACCGCGCTGGACAGCTGGAAACGCGGCCGCCGCTTCCTGGTCTGGGCGTTGGACGAGAAGAAGGCCCGCGAAAAGGTCCATGCCCGGTTTCCGGAGAACAAGGGCTTCACGGTGATGGGCGTGGAGTCCTATCTGGGGTGAGGCATCGGCGCTTGTGCCCCCTCCCCATCCCTCCCCCGCTTCGCGGGAGAGGGGGCAGAACGCTTGTCGACGTGACCTAACTGCTGAAGCGGCGGCAGTCCCATCTCCCGCGTGAGCGGGGGAAGGTTAGGGAGGGGGCACCCGCAGCAGACACCTATCCTCTCCCCCGCCACAATAATGACATCAATCCCATTTTTGGATTATCATCCCTGCCCGCGCCCATCCGCCAGCGCCGGGGAACCTTGCCATGATCCGCTACGCCGAACTGCAGGTCGCCACCAGCTTCAGTTTCCTGGAGGGGGCATCGCACCCTGACGAGCTGGCGATGACGGCGGCGGCGCTGGGGCTGGCGGCGGTGGGGGTGACGGACCGCAACTCGCTGGCCGGCGTGGTGCAGATGCATATGGCGGCGAAGAAGGTGGGCATCCGGGCGCTGATCGGCTGCCGGCTCGACCTGACCGACGCCGGCAGCCTGCTGGCCTATCCGACCGACCGCGCCGCCTATGCCCGGCTGTCGCGGCTGCTGACGCTGGGCAAGATGCGGGCGCCCAAGGGGGAGTGCTTCATCGCCCGCGCCGACGTGCTGGCCCATGCCGAGGGCATGCTGTTCCTGCTGCTGTCGCCCGACCGGCGCGACGAGTCGTTCCTGCGCGAGCTGCGGGCCTGGCGCAGCGGGCTGGCGCGCGGCCAGCTCCATCTGGCGGCGAGCCACCGTTACCAGGGCGACGACGCCCGGCGGCTGCGCTGGCTGGCCGGGCTGGCGGAGGCGGAGGGGGTGCCGCTGGTCGCCACCAACGACGTGCTCTATCACGGCGCCGGGCGGCGGGCGCTGGCCGACGTGATGACCTGCATCCGCCACCACACCACGATCGACGAGGCCGGCTGGCGGCTGTCCGCCAATGCCGAGCGCCACCTGAAGCCGGCGGTGGAGATGCTCCGCCTGTTCCGCGACCACCCCGACGCCGTCGCCCGCAGCCTGGAGATCGCCGACGCCTGCCGCTTCTCGCTGGACGAGCTGCGCTATGAGTACCCCGACGAGGTGGCGGAGGGCCGCGATCCGCAGGAGACGCTGGAAATCCTGACCTGGGCGGGTGCCGCCGAAAAATATCCCGCCGGCATCCCCGACCCGATCCGGCAGACCGTGACGCGCGAACTGGCCCTGATCGCCGGCCAGCGCTACGCCCCCTATTTCCTGACCGTCCACGACATCGTGCGCTTCGCCAGGGGCCGGGACATCCTCTGCCAGGGGCGCGGCAGCGCCGCCAACTCCGCCGTCTGCTATTGCCTGGGCATCACCTCGGTCGATCCGACCGAGATCGATCTGCTGTTCGAGCGCTTCATCTCCGCCGCCCGCGGCGAGCCGCCCGACATCGACGTCGATTTCGAGCATGAGCGGCGCGAGGAGGTGATCCAGTACATCTACAAAAAATACGGCCGTACCCGCGCCGGTCTGACCGCCACCGTCATCCGCTATCGCGCCCGCAGCGCGCTGCGCGAGGTCGGCAAGGCGATGGGGCTGTCGGCCGATCTGGTGGCGCGGCTGACCGGAACCATCTGGGGCTGGAGCAGCCAGGGCGTGGACGGGGAGCGCGCCCGCTCGCTCGGCCTCGATCCAGACGATCCGCGCCTGCGCCGGACGCTGGAGCTGGCCAATGAGCTGATCGGCTTTCCCCGCCACCTGTCCCAGCATGTCGGCGGCTTCGTCATCACCCGCGGGCCGCTGTCCGATCTCTGCCCGGTCGCCAATGCGGCGATGGAGGACCGCACCACCATCGAATGGGACAAGGACGACATCGACGCGCTCGGCATCCTGAAGGTCGACGTGCTGGCGCTGGGCATGCTGACCTGCATCCATCGCGCCTTCGACCTGATCGAGCAGGTGCACGGGACGCGCTGGACGCTCGACAGCCTGCCCAAGGAGGACCCGGCGGTCTACGAGATGCTCTGCCGCGCCGACAGCCTGGGCGTCTTCCAGGTCGAAAGCCGCGCGCAGATGAGCATGCTGCCGCGGCTGAAGCCGAAAAAATTCTACGATCTGGTGATCGAGGTCGCCATCGTCCGCCCCGGCCCGATCCAGGGCGGCATGGTGCATCCCTACCTGCGGCGGCGGAGCGGGGCGGAGGACATCACCTACCCGATGGCGGCGCTGGAACCGGTCCTCCACAAGACGCTGGGCGTGCCGCTGTTCCAGGAGCAGGCGATGAAGGTCGCCATGGTCGGCGCCGGCTTCAGCGCCGAGGAGGCCGACCAGCTGCGCCGGGCCATGGCCGCCTTCCGCCGGACCGGCCAGGTGCGCCGCTTCCACGACAAGTTCATCGCCGGCATGACCGCCAGGGGCTGCGATCCCGCGTTCGCCGAACGCTGTTTCCAGCAGATCGAGGGCTTCGGCGAATACGGCTTCCCCGAAAGCCACGCCGCCAGCTTCGCGCGGCTGGTCTATGTCTCCGCCTGGATCAAGCGCCACCACCCCGCCATCTTCGCCGCCGCCCTGCTGAACAGCCAGCCGATGGGCTTCTACGCCCCGGCCCAGATCGTCCGCGACGCGCGGGAACATGGCGTGACCGTGCTGCCGCCGGACGTGAATGTGTCGGGGTGGGATTGCGCGGTGGAAGGTTCTTCGTCCCTCCGCCTCGGCCTCCGCCTCATCAAGGGCTTCACCCAAGCCCACGCCGACGCCATCGTCCTGTCCCGCGCCGGGGGTTACCGCGATCCCTACGACCTGTGGCGCCGCGCCCGCCTGCCGGTCGCGGCCCTGGAAAAGCTCGCGAAGGCCGACGCCTTCCGCTCGGTCGGGCTCGACAGGCGGGCGGCGCTGTGGGCGGTGCGGGCGCTGGGGGACACGCCGCTGCCGCTGTTCGCCCGGCTGGATAGCGCGATCGCCGAGGAGCCCGAGGCCCCCCTGCCCGCCATGGCGCTGGGCGAGCATGTGGTGATGGACTACACCAGCCTGTCGCTGTCGCTGAAGGCCCACCCGCTGGCCCTGCTGCGCGACGGACTGCCCGGCATCACCCCGGCGGAACGGCTGGCCCGGACCCGCGACGGCCGGCGGCTGACCACAGCCGGGCTGGTGCTGGTCCGCCAGCGGCCGGGCAGCGCCGAGGGCGTCGTCTTCATCACGCTGGAGGACGAGACCGGGATCGCCAACCTCGTCGTCATGCCCGACGCCTTCGAGACCTTCCGCCGCCCGATCATGACCGCGCGGATGATGGCGGCCACCGGCCGGGTGCAGAACCATGAGGGGGTCGTGCATCTGCGGGTGGAATCGCTGATCGACCTGACCCACCGGCTGGCCGAGCTGACCGGCGAGGACCGGCCCGCGGCCGGGTCCTTCTCCAAGGGCCGCAATTTTCATTGAGGGCGCCGGCCATTTTCATTCCGGCCAGCCGATTGCTCCTGACATCACGCTGTCAGGAGGGGGTGTGCTATCAAGAGGGCGTGCCGGCACGAACCACGAACATCCCTTCCCCACATGTCAGGAGCAGGTTCCATGAACACCCCGCATGTCGTCACCTGGTTCGAAATCCCCGCCGCCGATCTCGCCCGCGCCGTCCGCTTCTACGAGACCGTCTTCGCCGTCACCCTCAATCAGGAACCCTGCCCCAGCGGCATGACCATGGCCGTCTTCCCGGCCGAGGGCGAAGCGGTGAAGGGCTGCCTGATCCAGCACGAGTCGTGCAAGCCCAGCGCCGACGGCACCACCGTCTACCTCAATGGCGGCGACGACCTGTCCGCCCCGCTGGCCCGTGCCGAGCAGGCCGGCGCCACCATCGTCTTGCCGAAGACGCTGATCACCCCCGAAATCGGTTACTTCGCCCAGCTCATCGACAGCGAGGGCAACCGCATCGGCCTCTATTCGATGCACTGACCCCGAGCCGCCTCCATGCGCCGCGCCGACCGCCTGTTCCAGATCGTCCAGCATCTCCGCAAGGGGCGGCTGGTGACGGCTGCCGAGCTGGCGCGTTGCCTGGAGGTGTCGGAGCGCACCGTCTACCGCGACATGCGCGACCTCGCCGCCTCCGGCGTGCCGGTGGAGGGCGAGGCCGGCGTCGGCTATCTGCTGCGCGACGGCTATGACCTGCCGCCGCTGATGTTCACCCGGGACGAGGTGGAGGCGCTGGTGGTCGGTGCCCGCCTCGCCCGCGCCTGGGTCGGCGGCGGCTTGGCCGATGCCGCCGCCCGCGCGCTCGACAAGGTGGAGGCGGTGGTGCCGGAGGGGCGGCGGCGCGAACTGGCCGACAGCCGTGTCTTCGTCCCCGACTTCTCCTTCCCCGCGCCCTTGCGCGACCGGATGGACGTGCTGCGCTGCGCCATCAACGCAAAGCGCGTCGTGCTGTTCGACTACCGGCGCGGGGACGGCACCCATTCAGCCCGCGCGGTCCAGCCGCTGGGCCTGTTCTTCTGGGGCCGCGTCTGGACGCTGGGCGCCTGGTGCGAGCTGCGCGAGGAGTTCCGCAGCTTCCGCATCGACCGCATGGAGACCCTGATGGCGCTGGAGCGCCGATTCGACGAGATCCCCGGCCGCGGCCTGGAGGATTATCTCGCCCTCTGGCGCGAGGAGGGCTGTGCACAACGGTAAGGCTTCCTCACTCCACCAGCCGGATCTCCGTCGTCGTCACGCCCGAGGCGCCGACCGGCACCGCGTAATCGTCGAAGCCCGGCGGGCCGAAGCTGCCGCGGGCGGAACGGCTGAAGCCGTGCGGTTCGGCCGGGATGCCGAACAGGCCGGTGGCGAGCTCGCCGTTGTTGTCCAGATCCTGGAAGGCGATCAGCCCATAGCGCCCGGCCGGCAGGTCGGGGAAGACCGCCACCAGATCCGTCCCCACCGCGGCGGCGAAATAGCCGGCGCGCGGCGCCTTCGCCGCCTGGGCCTCGGCGCTGTCGAACAGCGCGATCATCACCTTGCCCTGATTGGGCTTGACGTTGCGGACGGTTGCGCGAAGCTCCCCCGCGGCGGCCGTTCCCGCGGCGGCCAGCGCCAGCAGCGTCACCGGGGCGATCATCCTTGCGAACCAACGCGCGAACCAACGGCGTGCCTTCATTCCCCAATCCTTCCTGGCGGTTCCCGGCCGGCCGGAAACCGCGCGATGCGTGACGCGACCGTGCCGCACGGCGCCGCCTCCACCCCATCCGCCTCCTATGGCAGACGCATGCTGCGCCGGCGCCTGCCGCTGCTGGCCGGCTCCATCCTGGCGCTGACTCTGCTGGGGCCGTTCGGCACATTCCGCGAAATGGGGTTCATGCTGCGGCTTGGCTACTGGGGCGGGCTGATCGCAACGGGCTGGTCGATGTTCGAACTGGTGGTGCTGGTCGCCCGCCGCGTGCTGCCGAACCTGGAGCGCACATGGCCGCTGATGCTGGCCGCGGCCTTCCTGACCGTCGGCGTCCTGCAGACCCTGGTGGTCGCCCTGCTGGAAAACCTGCTGCGCGGCGAGGATTTCCTGACCCCCGCCGGGCTGGCCGAGCTGTTCGGCTATGTGCTGACCATCACCACCCTGGTGTCGGCCCTGCCGGTGTGGCTGGAACTGCGGGAGCATGGCATCGTCGGCCATGCGCCGCCCGTCCCGCCCGCAGCCCCCGTCTCTGGCGATGTCGCCGGCGACCCGGCAGCCCCCCGTCCCGTCCCCTTCCTCGACCGCATCCCGGCCAGGCTGGGCCGCGACCTGCTGGCGCTGGAGATGGAGGACCATTACGTCCGCGTCCACACCGCGCTCGGCAGCGACCTGATCCTGATGCGGATGCGCGACGCGGTGGCGGAGCTGGCGGGCATCGACGGCCGGCAGGTCCACCGCTCCTACTGGGTCGCCGCCTCGGCGGTGGCGGCGGTGGAGCGCAAGCCGGACGGCAAGTTGTCGCTGCGGCTGATCAACGGCATGCTGGTGCCGGTCAGCCGCACCCACGCCCCGTCGGTGCGCGCCGCCGGCTGGGTGGAGAAAGCCGTCTCTTAAACGCCCTCTCCGCGGAAGGGACGCGACAGCAGCCCGTCGATGGTCTCGTCCAGCCCGGCGCCGCGGTTCAGGATGGCATCGACCGCGCTGCAGATCGGCATGTCGACGCCCAGCTTCGCCGCCAGCCCGACCACCGCGGCGGCGGTGTAGACGCCTTCCGCCACCGACCGGCGCACCGCCAGGATCTCGGCCAGCGCCTTGCCCTCGCCCAGCGCCGCCCCCAGCGACATGTTGCGCGACTGCAGGCTGGAGCAGGTCAGCGTCAGGTCGCCCAGGCCCGACAGCCCCATCAGCGTCTCCGCCCGGCCGCCGAGCGCCAGCGCCAGCCGGGTGATCTCCGCCAGCCCGCGGGTGATCAGCGCGGCCCGCGCGTTGTCGCCCAGCCGCCGCCCCTCGACCACGCCACAGGCGATGGCCAGCACATTCTTCACCGCCCCGCCGACCTGCGAGCCGATCACGTCGTCCGAGCGGTAGGGCCGGAAGGTGCGGCTGCCCAGCGCCGCGACCAGCGCCGTGCCCAGTGCCTCGTCGGCGCAGGCCAGCGTCACCGCCGTCGGCAGCCCGCGCGCCACCTCCGCCGCGAAGGTCGGGCCGGACAGGATCGCCACCGGATTGCCGCCCGGCAGGGACGCGGCGACCGCCTCGCTCATCAGCGCGTGGCTGTCCAGTTCGACCCCCTTGGCGCAGACGACGACCGCCGCCCCCGGATTCAGCAGCGGCGCCATCCTTGCGGTGACGCTGCGCGCATGCTGGGCCGGCGACACCAGCAGCACCGCATCGCAGTCGCCGAGATCGGCCAGATCGCCGGTGACGCGCAACGCATCGGGCAGCGGCACGCCGGGCAGATAGTCGCGGTTCTCGCGGCGGAGGCTCATCGCCTCCACCACCGCCGGCTCGCGCGCCCACAGCAGCGTCTCGCGCCCGGCCCTCAGCGCCGCCAGCGCCAGCGCCGTCCCCCAGGCGCCGCCGCCGACGACGCCGATGCGGTTGAGGGGGGAGGTGGGGACGGCACTCATGGCGATTCACTCACGCTGACGAAGTCCATCACGCCTTCACCCCTGCCCCGACGCCTGCGCGGCCGATCACCGGCGCGGCATTCGGATCCAGCGGCCAGCGGGGGCGGGGGGCGAAGTTCAGCGGGTCGCTCTCGCCCAGGCGGAAGCGCTCGATCCCGGCCCAGGCGATCATCGCCGCGTTGTCGGTGCACAGGCGCAGCGGCGGGGCGACGAACGGCATGCGCTGCTTCTCCGCCAGGGTCGACAGCCGGCTGCGGATCGCCGTGTTGGCGGCGACGCCGCCGGCGACCACCAGGGCGCCGCCCTGCGGATGCTCCTCCTTGAAGCGGCGGATGGCGCGGGCGCAGCGGTCGGCCAGCACCTCCGCCACCGTCGCCTGGAAGGCGGCGGCAAGGTCGTCGCGATCCCTATCGGACAAGACGCCGCCCAACTCCTCCACATGCCGCCGCACCGCGGTCTTCAGCCCGGAGAAGGAGAAATCGCAGCCCGGACGCCCCAGCATCGGCCGCGGCAACTCGAACCGCGCCGGATCGGTGGCGCGTGCCGCCGCCTTCTCGACCAGCGGCCCGCCGGGATAGCCCAGTCCCAGCAGCTTGGCGGTCTTGTCGAACGCCTCGCCCACCGCATCGTCGATGGTGGTGCCGAGCCGGCGGTAGCGCCCGACCCCCTCCACCGCCAGCAGCTGGCAATGGCCGCCGGACACCAGCAGCAGCAGATAGGGAAAGGCGACGTCGTCGGTCAGCCGCGCGGTCAGCGCGTGGCCTTCCAGATGGTTGACGGCGACGAAGGGCAGCCCGCGCGCCGCGGCGATGGCCTTGGCGGTCATGACGCCGACGATCACGCCGCCGATCAGCCCCGGCCCGCCGGTGGCCGCCACCGCGTCGAGATCGCCGAAGCCGATCCCGGCCTCGGCCATGGCGCGGCGGATCAGCCCGTCCAGATGTTCCAGATGGGCGCGGGCGGCGATTTCCGGGACGACGCCGCCATAGGGCGTGTGGTCGTCCAGTTGCGACAGCACGACGTCGGCGCGGATTTCGCGCGCGTCGGTGACGACGGCGGCGGCCGTCTCGTCGCAGCTCGTTTCGATTCCAAGAACGATCATGGCGCCAAACTAGCCGCCTTGGCCGTCCGGGTACAGGATGGAGTTGCGCGCAACACGGGTGCGGGAATGCGGGTGCGTGAAATTTGATCCGTCTCAATCTTATGTATGAGGGGCAGACGAATCCTTGCAAAGCTGTGCGGATCCCCTAGAACACGCGCTATGACGACCCACCCGCTCCGTATCGGGACGCGCGGCAGCCCGCTGGCGCTGGCGCAGGCCCATGAAACCCGCGACCGCCTGATCGCCGCCCACCCGCATCTGGCCGCCCCCGGCGCCATCGAGATCGTCGTCTTCAAGACAACCGGCGACCGAATCCTCGACCGCACCCTGGCGGAAGCGGGAGGCAAGGGCCTGTTCACCAAGGAGCTGGAGGAGGCGCTGTTCGACGGCCGCGCCGACCTTGCCGTCCATTCGATGAAGGACGTGCCGACCCAGCTTCCCGACGGGCTGGAGATCGCCACCCTGCTGCCGCGCGAGGACCCGCGCGACGCCTTCTTCGCCCGCTCCGGCAGCGGTCTGGCCGACCTGCCCGCCGGGTCGGTGGTCGGCACCGCCGGCCTGCGCCGTCAGGCCCAGGTTCTGGAGCTGCGCCCCGACCTGAAGATAGTCCCCCTGCGCGGCAACGTGCAGACCCGCCTGTCCAAGCTGGATGCAGGCGAGGTGGACGCCACCCTGCTGGCGCTGGCCGGCCTGCGCCGTCTCGGCCTGACCGACCGCATCACCGCGGTGCTGGAGCCGGAGACCATGCTGCCCGCGGTCGCCCAGGGCGCCATCGGCATCGAGATCCGCAGCGACGACGATGCCACCCGCGCGCTGCTGGCCCCGTTGAACTGTGCGGAGACCATGGTCCGCGTCACGGCGGAACGTGCACTGCTGGCGGCGCTGGACGGCTCCTGCCGCACGCCCATCGCCGCGCTGGCGGTGCTGGACGGCGAGGATCTGCACCTGCGCGCCAAGGTGCTGTCCCATGACGGCCGCAGCATCTTCCGGGCCGAGCGCCGCGGCAAGGCCGCGGATGCCGAGTCGCTGGGCGCCGACGCCGGGGCGGAGATCCGGGCGCAGCTGCCGCCCGGTTTCTTCGCCGCGACGCCGCACTGATCCCTCCCTTCGGCCGAGTTTTCCGCATGACGGGAAAACAGCCAGACATCTCTTCCCCGCCCCGCCGTACGCGTCTTCTGGTGACGCGTCCGGCGGAGGATGCCGAACCGCTGGTGGGCCGGCTGGACGCGCTCGGCTTCGACGCCGCGGTGGAACCCATGCTGTCGATGGTCTGGCTCGACGGACCTGAACCCGACCTGTCCGACGTACAGGCCCTGCTGTTCACCAGCGCGAATGGCGTACGCGCCTACGCCAAACGTACGAGCCGGCGCGACCGTCCGGTGCACGCCGTCGGCGACGCCACCGCACGGGCGGCGCGGGCCGCCGGCTTCACGGATGTCGGCAGCGCCTCGGGCGACGTGTACGCCCTGGCCGACCGGGTCCGCGGCCTGCTCGATCCGACCGCCGGCGTGCTGCTGCATGTGGCGGGAAGCAAGGTGGCGGGCGACCTCGCCGGCATGCTGGCAAGCTCCGGCTTCACGCTGCGGCGCAGCGTGATGTACGATGCCGTACCCGCCCTAACCCTGTCGGACGATACCGCGACATTTTTGCGTACGTCGGCACTCGACGGCGTGTTGTTTTTCTCTCCCCGTACCGCTGTTTCCTTTGTTAGGCTGCTGGCCGAGGCGGGGCTGGTCGACTGTTGTCGTACGGTCGATGCGTTCTGCCTCAGCCCCGCGGTCGCGGAGGCTGCCCGTGCGTACGGCGACAGGGGAGTGGTGCCGTGGCGAAGCGTACGGGTGGCGGCCAGGCCGGAGCAGGACGCCCTGCTCGATCTGTTGCCGGTCGCCGGATAATCCCGGCGCGGTCCGGCCGTACGGCTTACGCCTCCGGGGCTTCCGGGTGGGTACGTCAGCCGTACGGGGGACGAGGGGGACCGGTCAGGGGGCTGTGACGTTAAGACGAACAACAGCGAACCGAAGGTACAGCCCATGACCTCTCGTCCAGGCTCCGAACGCCCCGGCACCGACCGTGACGGCGACGGCGCCAGCACCGGCAATGCGGCGGTCGACCGCATCGTCGAACGTTTCGGCGGCATCCGCCCCATGGCCCACAAGCTGGACACCCCGGTGACGACGGTGCAGGGCTGGAAGAAGCGCGGCGCGATCCCGCTGGCCCGCCATGCCGACCTGCGCACCGCCGCCGCCAAGCACCGCATCAAGCTGGACGACGCCGATCTGGACGCCGCCACCCCCAGCGAGGACCGGACGACCGACGCGGCTGCGACCGCCGTCATTACCCCCGCCGATGCGGTTCCTGTGGTGGATCCGGTGCCGGCCGCCTCCCCCGCCGACACCATCCCCGGCGCCGACACGCCGGCCCCGGTATCTGGCCTTGGAACGACCGCCGGCCCGGTGAACGAACTGCAGTCCTCCGACGCCCTGATTCCGCCGGCCACGCCCACCGGCGCCACGGACAGCCTGTCCGATACGCCGAAATCCGACACGGAGAAGTCCGAAACGGAGAAGGCGGAAGACGCGAAAGCCGATCCGTTGAAGTCGGACGCCACCAAGCCGGACACCGCATCCGACGAGCCGAAGACGACGGCCTCCAGCTGGACGCCGTCAGGCACCACGGGCAGCGCCGGCTACAGCCGCAGCGACTCCGAGCCGGCGCGCCCGACCATCGCCCCGACGCCCTCCTACATCGACGAGCCGCGCTCCGGCAGCGGCTTCGCCACCGCCCTGTCGGTGGTCGCCCTGCTGGTCGGTGCCGCCGCCCTGTCGGCACCCTGGTGGGGTCCCGCCCTGCCCGGCTGGCCGTCGCCGGCCGCCGCCCCGTCTTCCGCCGCCGCCCCGGCCGACCCTGCGCTCCGCGCCCAGATCCAGCAGCTCGTCGACCGCGTCGGCAAGCTGGAGCAGCGTCCCGCCGCCGCCGGCAATGGCGACACCGCCGGCCTCGCAGCCCTGACGCAGCGGATCGACGCGCTCGAGAAGCGCCCGGCCGCCGAGCCGGACGGCGGCGCCGCCGACGCCCGGAAGGCGCTGGCCGACCGGCTGGCCGCGCTGGAGCAGAAGGTCGCCGCCGCCGCCGGCAACGCCCAGGCGGCGCAGGAGCTGCGCGGCGAAATCGATTCGCTGAAGCAGCAGGTCACCAGCGTCAACCAGGCGGTGACGCAGCGCCAGGACGCCGCCACCGCCGCCCAGGCGCTGGTGCTCGCCGCCGGCCAGCTGCGGTCCTCGCTGTCGGGCGGCCAGCCGTTCCAGCAGGATCTGCAGGCGGTCCGCGCGCTCAACATCGCCGATGCGGGCGTGACCCAGCCGCTCGACGCCGTGGCGCCCTATGCCGCCAAGGGCATCCCGACCCGCGCCCAGCTGACCGACCGGTTCCAGCCTCTGGCCGGCGAGATCGTCCGCGCCGACATCCGCGGCGAAGGCAACAGCTGGATCGACTCCGCGGTGGGCAAGCTGTCCACCCTGGTCACCGTGCGCCGTGAAGGCGGCGGGGTCGTCGGCACCACCACCGACGCCGTCGTCGCCCGTGCCGAGGCCGCTCTCGCCGCCGGCAATCTGGCCAAGGCGGTGGAGGAGCTGTCGACCCTCCAGGGGCCGGCCGCGCAGACCGCCGGCCCGTGGCTGGCCGACGCCAAGGCGCGTCTGGCCGCCGATCAGGCCGCGCGCCAGCTGAACGACCGCGCCATCGCCCT
The DNA here is from genome assembly GCF_001639105.2 of Azospirillum humicireducens. Lineage (NCBI taxonomy): Bacteria > Pseudomonadati > Pseudomonadota > Alphaproteobacteria > Rhodospirillales > Azospirillaceae > Azospirillum > Azospirillum humicireducens. The sequence continues at coordinate 228,468 of NZ_CP015285.1, read as the reverse complement.
GATGACCACCGCCGCCGGCGGGAAGGGGACGGCCCAATGATCCGCGCCCTCTGGTTCCTTCTGAAGGTCGCGGTCGTCATCGCCGCCGCGATCTGGCTTGCCGACCGTCCCGGCACCGTCAGCGTCCATTGGCTGGGCTATGCCGTCGAGGCGCCCTTCTGGGTTGCCCTGCTGGTCACGCTGGCGGCGCTGGGCATCGCGGCGTTGGGCTACCGCCTGATCCGCGGGCTGATCCGCACGCCGCAGCGCATCCGCCGCCACAGCCGCGCCCGCCGCCGCGAACGCGGCTACCGCGCCCTGACCCAGGGTATGGTCGCCATCGCCGCCGGCGACGCGCCGACCGCGCGCAAGATGGCGCGCAAGGCCGACGGTCTGCTGAACGAGCCGCCGCTGACCATGCTGCTGTCGGCCCAGGCCGCCCAGCTGCAGGGCGACGAGCGCGCCGCCAAGCAGTATTTCGAAGCGATGCTGGAGCGGCCGGAAACCGCCTTCCTCGGCATGCGCGGGCTGCTGACCCAGGCGATCAAGTCGGGCGACCGGGTGGAGGCGCTGACCCTCGCCCGCAAGGCGCGGGGGATTCAGCCCAACACACCCTGGCTGCTCGGCACGCTCTATGACCTGGAGGCGCAGGCCGGTGACTGGGCTGCCGCCGAAGGCACCTTGCAGCAGGCGATCCAGGCCGGCGCCATCCCGACCGAGGAGGGCCGCCGCCACCGCGCCGTCCTGCTGCTGGAGCGCAGCTTCGAGGCGGAGCGCCGCGGCCGTGCCGACTCGGCCCTGTCGCACGCCCAGGCGGCACACGACATGATGCCGGGCTTCGTCCCCGCCGCGGTGCGTCTGGCCCGTCTGCAGATCGCCGCCGACCGTCCGAAGCCGGCGGCCAAGGTGGTGGAGCGGGCGTGGCGCCAGTCGCCGCATCCGGAACTGGCCGAGATCTACCGCGGCCTGGTCTCCAGCTACGACCCGCTGGCCCGCGTCCGTCTGTTCCAGAAGCTGGTGCGGCAGGCTCCGGATTCGGCCGACTCGCATCTGGCCGTCGCCCAGGCCGCCATCGAGGCACAGCTGTGGGGCGAGGCGCGCCAGCACCTGAACCGCGCCATGGAGATCGGCCCGACCCGCCGCGCCTTCCGCCTGATGGCCGAGCTGGACCGCGGCGAGCGCCATGACGAGGACGCGGCGAAGGACTGGCTGGCCAAGGCCGCCAACGCGCCGGAAGACCCGGTGTGGACCTGCAATTCCTGCGGGGCGGTCAGCCACAATTGGGGCGGGCTGTGCGGCCATTGCGGCGCCTTCGACAGCCTGACCTGGAAGGCTCCGACGGTCGCGGTCCCGGTGATGGAACCGACCGACATCCCCCCGGCGCTGGCCCGTCCGGCCACGGCATAAGGGACTGGCTTTGTGATTGAAGAAGGAAGCGCCGTTCCCCACCGGGAACGGCGCTTCCTTCATTTCGGGATGCTTGCTGCGTCCGCCAGTCGACCGTCATTCCCGCGCAGGTGGGAATCCAGTCATCACCTGCGCTTGTCCCGGAAGCCTGGATCCCCGCCTTCGCGGGGATGACGTCAGAGCGAGGCTTGCTCCGGTCTCTTGCGCTACCGCATTCCCTCCGGTCCGACGCGGTCGAGCGGCAGTTCCTTCATCGCCAGCAACCGGTCCAGCAGACGCCCACCGGCGGGCGGAGCGGCCGCCCTGGCCGTGCTGGCCATACCGGCGGACGCCGCAGGCGGCGCCGACGATTCAAGCTGCGTGTCCTCGACCTTGTAGTCGCCGCCGGTCAGGCTGACGACGACCTGCTCGTTCGGCGCCGGGCCGGCCACCACGTTGCCGTTGGCGACGTTGCCGTGCATCAGGCCGTTCCTACCGGCGCTGGGCACCCATTCCAGCCGCAGGAAGCGGTCCTTGCGGTCGGTCATCACCGTGATGTTGTCCGACACCCGGTTGTTGTCGCCGCCATGCAGGAAGATCGCCGCCATGCCGGTGTTCTCCAGCAGGTTGCCCTGCACCGTCACGCCGCTGGTCATGTCGTCCAGATAGATGCCAAAGCCTTTGTAGCGGACCAGCCAGCGCCCCTGCGCGTCGGTGGCGAGGCCGCCGGTGTCGCGGATGTCGTTGAAGCGGACGATGCTGCGGGTGTCGTTGCCGCTGCGGCCCAGCATCTCGATGGCGCCGGCGTCGGCGGTCTGGCGGGCGGTGTCGCGGATGCGGTTGAACTCGATGACGTTGTCGCTGTTCACCGTCTGCGGATTCCAGTTCTTCACCGAGATGCCGTAGCGCGCCGCCCGCCGGATGTCGTTGTGGGCGATCAGCGTGTTGCGGATGCCCGCCGCCATCACCCCGCCGCCGAAGAAGCGCACCTCGCCGACATCGCTGATGCGGTTGGCGAGGATGCGGTTGTCGCTGCTGCCCGGCGCCAGGAAGATGCCGGAGCGGCCGAGATGCTCCATCCGGTTGCGCGACACCTCGCTGCGTGCGGCACCGTCCAGCGTCACCGCGGTGCCGACCAGGGCGAAGCGGTTGCCGGCGATGCGCAGCCCGCTGCCGCCCTTCGCCAGCACGGCGCAGCCGTCCCACGGCACGTCGGTGAAGGTCAGCCCCTCCACCGTCACGTTGCGGGCGTTGTCCAGCCGCAGCAGGGTGGCGGTCCTCGCCACCACCAGCTCCGCCCGCCCGCTGTCGAACCCGGTCGGCGGCTTCACCAGCAGCCGCCGGGCCTTGGCGTCCCAGGCGAATTCGCCCGGCCGGGTCAGGAAGTCGGGATGGCCGAGCAACCGAACGGTGGAGCCGTCGCGGTACGGATATTGTCCGTCGCCGCCAAGGGTCAGCAACCCGTTCGGGTCGGCGGAGACGACGCCCAGCAGATCGTCGGACAGCCGTTCGCGGTCCAGCGCCTGCGCCCGCACCCCCGGCCCGGCCCAGCCGGACTTCAGCACCCCCGGCGGCACCTGCATCTGCCGCTTTGATCCGGGACTTTTGGCGTTGGACTGCACCGCCTTGGCCGGGAACCAGCCGCTGCGCGGGTCGCCGGGGTCGAAGTCGCCGCTGCGCGCGGCGTCCAGCCGCTGCCCGCCGCCAGAGCCGCCGATGGCGACATCCAGCCCCGGCTCGCGCGCCAGCGGCGCCGACAGCAGGCCATTCGCCATCCGCGCGCCGCCCACCATCTCGCCGCCCGACAAAACCGGCTGCTGACCCTCCGCCGCCGTCAGCCGCAGCCCGGACAGCGAGCCGTCCACCACCAGCGGCGCGCTCAGCCGATAGGTGCCGCCACCCAGCCGCACCGTCGCCGGCCCTCCCCCCCTGGCGGCGGCCAGCGCGCGGGCCGGGGTGGCGAAGGGGCCGTCGCGCCCGTCCGCCGAGGGCTGGGGCAGCCGACCCGACCAGCGGTCGTTACCAGTGGGCGACACGTAGAAGGTCGTCTCCGCCGCGGCGGCCATCGACCATCCTGAAGACAGCAGGACCGCGCAGATCGCCAGGACGCGGGCTGCACAGCTCCAGGACTCGGGGTGGAAACGGGGCATGAAGAAAGCTCCTCCGTTGCGGCGGATCTTCCGCCGAAGGGGGAGACTGACCCAGGCCCACGGCAACCGGCAAAAGCGCGAAGGGGGTGTGCGGGTGCGAAGGGGCCACGCCCTCTGCACCCCTGCCGGGCCGGGACGGGACGTATAGGCTGGCTTTTCATCCTAGCCTGACCGGCCGGTCGTACCCGCTTGCCCGCGGAACGCCCCCCGGTCAGGCGGGGCCTACAACCGGGGACGGTTTGCCGATGATCGAAATGGCGCTGATCGCGCAGGTCCTGGTGCTGGTGCTGGTGATCGCGGTGTTTCTCAGCACCGGCAGCGCGTCGATGTTCCATCCGCTGACGCTGTACCTGATCTTCCATGCCCTGGTCTTCGTCATGCGGCCGATCCTGGTCCACACGCAGAATTTCAACGATGTCTGGCTGTTCATGGGCTTCTGGCCCAGCGAGCAGCAATTCGTCATGACGCTGGTGGTCAGTTCGGTCGGTCTGATCGCCTTCGCCGCCGCCTGCACCTGGGCGGGGATGGTCCGTCCCGACTGGACCCCGAACGGCGAGCCGGCGCCGTCCTTCGCCTTCGACCGCGTCGACATCGTGGCCTTCCTGACCACCGCGGCGCTGTTGGGTCCGCTCGCCATCTATTCGGCGATCCAGCGCCAGGGCGGCGCCAGCTTCGACGGCACCGGCGACGTGCAGATGGAGCGCGATCCGCTGACCGGGCAGCCGATCTACACCAACACCACCGGCTACATCGCCGAAGCCCATTCGATGGGTCTGCCGCTGACGCTGGGGCTGATCTGGATCTGCCGGTTCCACCCGCTGTCCTTCCTCCCCTTCGCCGGCTTCGTCGCCTACCGCGCCTATCTGGGCTGGGGCCGCTGGGCGATCATCATGGGCATCCTGGGTCTGGTGCTCCTGTTGCTCTACCGCACCCGCACCCGATGGTTCCGGCTGTGGCATGTGCTGGCCGCGGTTCCGGTGATGGGGCTGTTCACGCTGCTCGGCAACAACCGCGACGCCTTCCGCGACGTGCTGGCCGGCGATGCGCCGCCTTCGGTCCTGCTGCGCTTCAACGGCGGCAGCGGCGGCGGCCGGGCGATCGACGCGCTGGCGGGCCAGGATCTCGCCAATTTCGACTTCCTCGCCTACATCCTGTGGGTGGTGCCGAAACAGTCGGCCACCTACACCTGGTTCACCCAGTATCTGCAGCTGTTCACCGAGCCGATTCCCCGCCTGCTGTGGCCGGGCAAGCCGGTGGGCGCGCCGGTGAAATGGGTGGACCTCAACGATTACGGCGTCTTCTACAACCTGACCACCTCGCTGCCGGGCGACGGCTGGATGAGCGCCGGCTGGATCGGCATGATCGTCACCATGGTGGTTGTCGGCCTGATCCTGGGGCGGCTGCACCGCTGGTTCTGGACCGACGGGTTCCGCAACCGCTACTCCGTGCTGTTCTACTGCGCCTTCCTGCCGCTGTGCCTGCAATGGTTCCGCGACGGCAACATCACCATCGTGAAGTTCGGATTCTTCTCGCTGCTGCCGATCCTGCTGTGGATCGCGCTGACCCGCGCCCTGCGGGCCTGGGGGATCCTGGAGGACGACCCGCTGCGTCCGGTGGTGGCGCCGCCCAATCTTGTCCGAAGGGAGCCGTCATGACGCTGACCGTCAGCGCCGTCATCGCCACCTACAACCGCGGGCCGGAGCTGCGCATCGCGCTGACCCGGCTGATGGCCCAGACCACCCCGCCGATGGAGATCATCGTCATCGACGACGGCTCCACCGACGGCACCGGCGCGATGATGCGGGCGGAATTCCCCACCGTCCGCTACGTCCGCCAGCCGCACAATGCCGGGCTGATCCTGGCCCGCAACTTCGGCTTCGTGAACACCAGCGGCGACTGCATCCTGTCGGTGGACGACGACAGCTGGTTCGGGGAGCCCGACGGGCTGGCCCGCTGCGTCGCCCATCTTGAGGAGAATCCGGAGGTCGCCGCGGTCGCCTGCAACATCGAGACGCGCGACGGGCTGGTCTATTTCCCCAAGGGCGCGGCGCCCTTCGATGTGCCCTGGTATGTCGGCTGCGGCCATCTGCTGCGGCGCAGCGCGGTCGAGCGGGTCGGCCTCTACATGCCCGAACTCTACCGTCAGGGGGAGGAGAAGGACCGCTGCCTGCGGCTCGTCGGCGCCGGCTACCGCGTCGTGGCATTGCCCGATGTGATGGTCTACCACGACAAGAGCGAAAAGGGCCGCAAGCCGGGGATGGAGCGCTTCTACAACCACCGCAACGACCTGATCCGCGAGGTGGCGCGCTGTCCCTCCCCGCTGCTGGCGTGGCGGCTGGCGCGTGCCTGGGCCGGCAACAGCTGGAAGAACCTGCGCCACGGCCCGCGTCTGACCGACCTGAAGGTGCTGCTGGCCCTGCCGGAGATCGTCCGCATCGGGCTGCGGCACCGCGCCCCGGTGGGCGTGGAGGCCTACCGCCGCTGGCTGCATCTGGCAAAGACGGCGGCCCCGGCCAGCGCGCCCCCGCCCGAGAAAGCCGTCAGCCGCCCGGCTGCATCCCGTCCAGCTGCAGCAGAACGGCCCAGCCCAGCACGATCAGATTGACCGTCAGCGTCATCGCCATGCCCGGCGCGCGGGCGAAGGGATGGACCAGATAGCCCGCCCAGAACAGCAGCCGCCCCAGCACGAACAGCCCGGTCGCCACCGCCGCCGCCGCCAGCGAGGGCTGCGGCAGGGTGGCGACCAGGGCGGCCAGCGCCGGCACGAAGATGGCGGACTGTTCGACGCTGTTGGCCAGCACCCGCTGACAGACGCGCTGGCCGCGCGATTCGGGATCCTCGATCGGGTTGAAGGCCTGGGTGAGCCCGCGCATCGCCATCACCCCGACGACCATGGCGAACAGCAGCAGCGCCGGCCAGACCGCCAGCCGCGCCCACAACACCATCCGCGCGCCCGGCGCGTTGACACCCAACGGCGGCGCCACCAGAGACAGCAGCAGGACGAACAGCAGCGCCGTCACCACCATCGACGCTCCGTTCAGCAGCAGGGCGCCGCGGATCAGGGATTTGCGCCTGCGCGGTGCGCTTTGGCGAAGGCTGCTGTCGGACATCGGGGCGGGGCTCCGTCACAGGGCGGGGAGGCGACAAGGGCGCCGGTCCTTTCCATCTGGTCCATCCGGCCCATCCGGGAAAGGCCGCAGCCTGTTCCTTCGACCAATAACGGCCCAGCCCGTGATTTGGATCAAGGCCCAGGCCGGAAGACCGGTGTTCGATGAGGATGTCTACTGGGGGCTTCCCCGATGGGAGAGCTGTTGTCAGTCTCTCTTTTCGCTACCATGTTCTAACCATCTGCTTCACCATGTGGGTGAACGCGGGGATCTCGATGGTGGAGGGCCTATGATGGATTTCGTTCTGCTCGGTGGTGCGGTGGCGACGGCTGCGGCGTTGGCCGGTCTGATCGCCATGATGCCCACCCCCAAACCGATCCCGATCCGCGTCCGCGACCGGCGCCGTCAGCGTCGCTGATCCGTCTGCCGATCGCACGTCCTTCACGGAGGCGGCTGTTCGCCTAGCGCGGCGGCATCGTCGATGTGAGGAAACTGACGACCAGGGCCGACACCTGACGGTGGATGGCCTCCCGGTCACGGCCGTCACGATCCCGGCATATCGCCCCGTCGCCGGGCCGTTCGGCCTCCAGCCGCGGGATGGCGCCGGCCTTGCAGACGCCGAGAAAGCTGAAATGACCGGCATCGGCGATTTCGACGGAGCGCGTCCGGTCGCTTGGCAGACTGCCGGCCAGATGTCGTGATTCCAGCTCCACCGGCATTTTCGGATTGCCGGCACCGGCACCGACGACGAGGAACGCGGCCTCGCTCCTGGACAGGCTTTCGGGATCGAACCCCTGCGACAAGCCGAGATCGAGCGTAACGACGGCCTTGATCCGCCCATCGGCCAAAGGCTGCGTCGCCCATGCTTGGGACTGCGGGCCTTCGACGCCCAATCCACCGATCTCCGGTCCGCAGGCCGCCATCAGCGGATGGGCATCGCAGGCGGCCTTGAGACGCCATGGTTCGAAACGCCCGCCGGCCAGGGCAACGGCGGTCCATCCACCGAGCGAATGCCCGACCACCGCAGCCTGTCCGGCTACGAGCAGTGCGGACCAGCGCGGCTCGTCGTTCAGCCAGTCGATGACCCGGCTGAGGTCGCCCGGACGCTTCCACAGCATGACGGCATCCGGCCGCGCCATGTCCCGGCTGGTCGAACCGGGATGGTTCGGCGCTGCGACGACATAGCCGTGCGCCACCAGATCGGCAGCCAGCCATTGCTGGTTGGTCCAGTTGCCGCCATAGCCGTGCGACACCACCACCAGCCCATGCCGGCCCGGCTGCGGCGGCGCGCCGACCCGGACCGCCGTCCCCACGAATGCCGGATTGTCGCCGATCGGCGTGGTTTCCCCCGCTGCCTCCGCCGGGTACCAGACCGCGACCTCCAACGCCCGGTTCCGGTCGGTCGCGGGCAGGGAAAGCCTTTGAAAGCCGATGGCCGGTTCGGCATGGGCGAGGCCCGGCAGCCCCACCGCCGCGATGGAAAGCGTGAGGAGCACCGACAGGGAAAAGCGCTTCATACCGATGCTCCGTGAGCCGAGGACTTCACGCCGGCTTCAGGCCGGCTTGGGAGGGTTCGGAACGATCAGCGGTCCAGGTCGCGGATCGCGCGGTTCAGCTCGAACTCCTTGGAGGCGACATAGGCCTCCATCCCGACGATGCGCTTCTCCATGTCGCGGAAGCGCTGGGTCAGGCCGGCGAGCGTCCGGTCTGGCTTGGTCGACACCGTCCGCCAGAAGGCCTCCTCCTCGGCATCGCGATAGAGCTGCGCCGGACGCACCGGCAGAACCAGCAGCGCGATCAGATAGGCGATCACCAGCGGGACCGAGAAGAAGAACAGGGCGAACAGCATCGCCAGACGGACGACCGTCGGCTGCACGCCGAAGTAATCGGCAACGCCCGTGCACACTCCGCCCAGCACCCCGCGTTGCGGGTCGCGATACAGCCGATGCGGATTCGGCGAGTCGTAGAAGGACTTGTGGTCCATGGCTGGCTCGGTCCTTTCGTTGAGTTTCGGGTTGGGCGGGAGGGGGGCAGGCGCCGAACCGCTCACACCTTGTTGCGCCAGTTCGGAGCCTCGGCATCGAGGACGCGTTCCAACGCATGGACGCGGGCTTCCAGCCGGTTGGAAATCTCCCACATCTCGGCCAGCAGCCGTTCGTCCTGCGCGGAGAGCCCGCGCTGCGCCCGCCATTTGGTGATGTAGTGGAAGACGATCCACACCGGTGCCACCACCACCATGAACAGCACCGCGAGGACGAAACCCAGGAACCCCATGGTCGTCGGGCCTTCTTATTGTCGTGAGGGAATGGGCGGGGCGTCACCGCCCCACCCCGGCGCCAAGGCAAGGATCAGCCGTTGCGCCGCGCCGCGATGCGGGCCTTCAGCGCCGCCAGATCCTCCTCGACCTTGTGGGCGGCCTCGAGTTCCGCGATCTCCTCGGTCAGGCTCTTGGTGCGGCCGACGTCGTAGGCCTCGACCCGGCCCTCCATCTCGTCCAGGTTGCGTTCGACCTGCTCGAAGCGCGACAGGGCGTCGTTGATCCGCTCGTCATGCAGGGCGCCGCGGACCTTCACGCGGTTGGCTGCGGTCTGGGTGCGGGCGACCAGCGTCTTCTCGCGGGTCTTGGCGTCGGTCAGCTTGGCCTGCAGGCGGGCGATGTCCTCGTTGGCCTTGGACAGCGCCGCTTCGACCTGCACCAGCTGTTCGGTCAGCGCGTCGGCCTGCTCGGCGACCTTGGCCTTGGCGAGCAGGGCGCCCTTGGCCAGATCCTCGCGGTCGCGGGTCAGCGCCACCTCGGCCTTGCGGTCCCACTCGTCGCGCTCGCGGTGGAGGTCGGCGACGCGGCGTTCGATCTCCTTCTTCTCCGCGATGATCTTGACGGTGGAGGAGCGGACCTCGACCAGCGTGTCTTCCATCTCCTGGATGATCAGGCGGATCAGCTTCTCCGGCTCCTCGGCGCGGTCGAGCAGGGAATTCAGGTTCGACTGCACGATGTCGGTCAGGCGCGAAAAGATGCTCATGGTCGGTGTCCCGTGTATCAGCCGATGATGGCGCCGGCGACGATGCCGGCGACGAAGAACAGCCAGCTTTCGACCGGCCGGGTGGCGAGATAGTTGCGCACGCGCCGCAGCGTCGGGCGGCTCTGCGTGGTGTTGAAGCGGTCGCCGCCATAGCGGCGGCGGAAATCGCTGAAGTCGCTCATGCTTGACCTCCTTGCCATGGCGCTACTATCGCAACCGGCGTGCCAACTTGGCCAAACACCCAGCAAGCCGTTGTAACGGCTTGGATTTCAGCCTCACGCAGGGTTCAGGCGCCCAGCTTGCCGCATCGCCTTTTCAGCGATATCATCGTTAGATTGGCGAATAGATGAATGAATACGCGATGCAGGCTGCCCCTCCGTCCCTTCTCGGCGAATCCCCGGCCTTCCTGGCGTCGCTGTCCCATGTCTCGCGGGTGGCGCCATTGGAGCGGCCGGTGCTGGTGATCGGGGAGCGCGGGACCGGCAAGGAGCTGATCGCCGCCCGCCTGCACTACCTGTCGCAGCGGTGGGACCGCCCCTTCGTCAAGGTGAACTGCGCCGCCCTGCCGGAATCCCTGCTCGATTCGGAGCTGTTCGGGCATGAGGCCGGGGCCTTCACCGGCGCCACCCGCCGGCAGATCGGCCGGATCGAGCAGGCCGACGGCGGCACCCTGTTCCTGGACGAGATCGCCACCGCCTCCCCCGCCGTTCAGGAAAAGCTGCTGCGCGCCGTGGAGTATGGCGAGATCGAACGGGTCGGCGGCCGCACCGCCACCGTCGACGTGCGGGTGGTGGGGGCCACCAACGCCGACTTGCCGGCGCTGGCCGCCGCCGGCCGCTTCCGCGCCGACCTGCTGGACCGTCTGGCCTTCGACGTGGTGACGCTTCCGCCCTTGCGCGCCCGGCCCGACGACATCCCGCCGCTGGCCGAGCATTTCGCCCTGGGCATGGTGCGCGAGCTGCAGCGTCCGCTGTTCCCCGGCTTCACCGCCGCCGCTCTCGACCGGCTGCGCGCCCATGACTGGCCCGGCAATGTGCGCGAGCTGCGCAACGCGGTGGAGCGCTCGGTCGCCGCCGCCGAGACCGACGAGCCGCTCGACCGCATCATCCTCGACCCCTTCGACTCGCCCTGGCGCCCCGCCGCGGCGCCGACGGCCCGCACCGGTCACACACCGGCCCAGCCTCCCGTTCCGGACAAGCCCCCGCCGGCCATGCCCCTGCCGGCCATGCCCGGCTTCGACGGCGGCATCCTCGATCAGGTCCGCGCCTTCGAGGCGGCGAAGCTGCGCGAGGCGCTGGAACAGAACCGCTTCAACCAGCGCCAGACCGCCGAGGCGTTGGGGCTGGGCTACCACCAGCTTCGCGGCATGCTGAAGAAGCACGGGCTGATCCCGCCCACCCCTCTGCGACCATAGGCCGTCCCCGGCTGATGCCTGTACCGTGCTATACCGGTCGCTCAACCGTCGAGAGAGCGGTTCGTCACGATACGGGAAGGGGAGCAGCACGATGGCCACCAGCATGCCCAGCCTTGAGATCCGCGGTCCGATGAAGCCCGGTTTCGAGGAGATCCTGACGCCGGAGGCGATGGCCTTCCTGGCGGAGCTGGAGGGTCGCTTCGGGCCGGAGCGGCTGCGGCTGCTGGACGTGCGGACCAAGCGCCAGGCGCTGCTCGACAAGGGCCACAAGCCCGACTTCCTGCCGGAAACCCGCGCCATCCGCGAGGCCGACTGGACCATCGGCCCGCTGCCCGTCGACCTGCTCGACCGCCGGGTGGAGATCACCGGGCCGGTCGACCGCAAGATGGTCATCAACGCGCTGAACAGCGGCGCCAAGGTCTTCATGGCCGATTACGAGGATGCGACCTGCCCGACCTGGACCAATCTGGTCGAGGGACAGATCAACATCCGCGACGCCGTGCGCCGGACCATCGCCCACGAGGATCCGGCCAGCGGCAAGAAATACCGTCTCAGCGACAAGACCGCCGTCCTGAAAATCCGCCCGCGCGGCTGGCATCTGGACGAAAGCCATGTGCTGATGGAAGGAGAGCCGATGTCGGGCGCGCTGTTCGACTTCGGCCTGCATGTCTTCCACAACGCCAAGGAGCTGCTGGCCCGCGGCAGCGGTCCCTATTTCTACCTGCCCAAGCTGGAAAGCCATTTCGAGGCGCGGCTGTGGCGCGAGGTCTTCCTGGTGGCCGAGGAGTATCTCCACCTGCCCCACGGCTCGATCAAGGCGACGGTGCTGATCGAGACCATCCTGGCCGCCTTCGAGATGGACGAGATCCTCTATGAGCTGCGCGAGCATTCCGCCGGCCTGAATTGCGGGCGCTGGGATTACATCTTCAGCTTCATCAAGAAGTTCCGGACGGATCCCGCCGCCGTCATGCCCGACCGGGCCGAGGTGACGATGGCCTCCCCCTTCCTGTCCGCCTACAGCCAGCTGGCGATCAGGACCTGTCACCGCCGCGGCGCGCCGGCCATCGGCGGCATGGCCGCCTTCATCCCGGTCAAGGACAACCCGGAAGCGAACGAGGTCGCCTTCTCCCGCGTGCGCGCCGACAAGGAGCGCGAGGCGTCCAACGGCCATGACGGCACCTGGGTCGCCCATCCCGGTCTGGTGCCGGTGGCGCGCGAGGTGTTCGACGCCTACATGCCCACGCCCAACCAGATCGCCCGCAAGCGCACCGACGTGACCGTCACCGCCGCCGACCTGCTGGCGGTCCCCGCCGGGCCCAAGACCGAGGCCGGCCTTCGCAACAACGTGGCGGTCGGCATCGGCTATATCGAGGCGTGGCTGCGCGGCCAGGGCTGCGTTCCGCTGTTCAACCTGATGGAGGACGCCGCCACCGCGGAGATCAGCCGCACCCAGGTCTGGCAATGGGTCCACACCGGCACGGCGCTGGACGACGGCCAGCCCGTTACCCTGGACCTCGTCGACCGCGTGATCGCGGAGGAACTCTCCGCCTGGAAGGAGCGGGTCGGCGCCGACGCCTATGCCAAGGGCCGCTACACCGATGCCGCCGCCCTGTTCCGCGATCTGGTCGCGCGCGAGGACTTCACGGAGTTCCTGACCCTGCCGGCCTACCAGCGCGTGGTGGCGGAGGGGGCGTAAAGCTCATAGGAAGGCGGGGGGCGTGAAGCCCCCTCCCCTGGATTTGCCACTCAGACCCGTTCGGCCACCCAAATCACCGCACGCGTGCCGGCCTTGATCGCCGCCGACAGCACCGGATAGCCGGCCGCAAGCTCCGCCTCGTTGACGAGGCCGATGTCGCGGTGCTCCACCTCCTCCGCCTGGAACTTGCGGATGCTGTCGGCAAGCTCCTGCTCGTCGGGACCGAGCTGTTTCAGCTGCGCCTCGTAATGCTCCTCGATCACCTCTTCGACGGCGACGGTGCAGGCCATCGCCGCGCGCTCGCCGAGGATCGCGGTGCCGGCCCCCAGCAGGAAACCGGTGACGTGCCACAGCGGCTGGAGCAGGGTCGGCCGCACGCGGCGCCGGTTCAGCTGCTTTTCGAAATACTGCAGATGGACCAGCTCCTGCTCCGCCATGTGGCGCAGGGTCTTGCCATGCCGGCCCTTGCCGATGACGGCGATCTGACCCTCATAGATGCGCTTGGCGCCATATTCGCCGGCATGGTCGACGCGGACGATTCGGGCCAGCCGGTCGCGCCGCGGCATGTCGCCGGGCAGCGCGCCCTTCGGCGACTGCGCGGTCGGGCGGGGACGGGCGGCGGTCGGAAAAGTGGTTTCGCTCACAATGCGGTCCTCGACACCGGGGTGCGGATGTAGGCGGCACGCGCCGCGACGAAGGCGTAGGCCGCCAGCGCCAGGGAGACCGCCACGTTGTAGCCCGCCATGGAAATGCCGAACAGCGACCAGGCCACCTCGTCACAGCGGGTGACGGGCGCCCCCATCACCTGCGCCCGCAGCGCCTCCAGCGAGTTCGCCGGGGCCGATCCGCCGCAGGACGAGGTGCCGGCCCACCAATGCTGTTCCACCCCGACATGATAGGCGGCGATGCCGGCACCGGCCAGCAGGGCAAGCCCGCTCGCCACCAGCAGCGCGTCGCCAAGCCCCTTCCAGCGGCGGAACAGCCAGGTCACCAGCCCGAACACCATCACCGCCACATAGGGCCAGCGCTGCATGATGCAGAGGACGCAGGGCTGGTAATCCAGCACGAACTGGAAGAACAGGGCCGACAGCAGCACGCCGGCGCTGGCCAGGGCCAGCAGCAGCGCGGCAATGCGGGGATCGTCGAAGATGCGGGACATGAGGGGCTCGGTCGTCATGGCCGACAAGGTAGCGCGTGCGCGACCGTTCGACCAGCCATCCGCGACGCCCAGGCCGCCCCTGCGACGGCATGGCAGGGACCGCGCCGCCGCCGGGGAATAAGCGCGGCCATGGCGGCGTCCCGCAATCCGGCCGGCGGGGATTCCGACCGGCCGTCCAACACCGTTCTTTTGCACTTTCCGTTTGCGGACGGTTGCGCTAGAAGAGGCGTCGCTGCGGGCGTGGTGAAATTGGTAGACGCGCCGGACTCAAAATCCGGTTCCGCAAGGAGTGTCGGTTCGAGTCCGACCGCCCGCACCACCTTACTCCGACCGGTCTCCCGGTCCTGACCGGCAGGTTGCCGTCCCCTCCTCCGACATTTGATCGGTCACAGCCGCGGCACCGCAGGACTGCGTGTGCGCGCCGGACGGTTCCGGCGCATGGCAGAACAGCTCGGCCAGAACCTCAATGACAGCCGTCGCCTCCCGGCTGGCGATCGAATAGAAGATCGTCTGCGAGCGTCGCCGCGTGCGGACCAGCCCGTCGGCACGCAAACGTGCCAGATGCTGCGACAGGGCCGACTGGCTGAGCCCGACGATCTCGCCCAGTTGGCCGACGCTGCGCTCCCCCTGCCCCAATTCGCACAGGATCAGCAGACGCGCCTCGTTGGACAGCGCCTTCATCAGCTTGGCGGCGGGCCGCAACCCCGGAGTCAGGATGGAAGCAGTCATTGACTCTAAATTAGAAAACACTAATCTTGTGGTCAAGGATTTTCCCGGCATCCGCTTTGCCCACCCCGCCACCATTTTCAAGGCATCCTGACCATGTCCCTGTGCACGCTGTTCCGCCGCCTGGTCCCCGCCGCTCCTTCGGCCGCTGGCGACGCCGCCGGACCAATCCGCCAGATCGACCCGGCGACCGTCATCGGTTGGCAGGCCAAGGGTGAAGCGGTGATCGTCGATGTCCGCGAAGCCCATGAACATGCCGCCGGGCACATTCCCGGCGCCATTCTGAACCCGCTGTCGTCCTTCGATCCGTCACGGATACCGGCCGACCCGGCCAAGCATCTGGTTTTCCACTGCCAGGGCGGCATGCGCTGCGGCCCCGCCGCCGAGCGCATGATCGCCGCCGGCCACACCGGCACCATCAACCGCCTGCAGGGCGGCTTCGCCGCCTGGGTCAATGCCGGCGGTTCCGTGGAGCGCTGAGTGTCGGTATGGAAGAAAGCCGAACTGCAAAGGAGATGGTGCGGGCGGCGGGACTCGAACCCGCATGCCTTGCGGCGAGGGATTTTAAGTCCCTTGCGTCTACCAGTTTCGCCACGCCCGCGTCCCGGACTTCGTCATCATAGACCGATCAGGCGACCGGATCATGACGGCAAAGCTCATGTCCACGGAACGGCCCCGAGCTGCCCGCGCAGATTGCATACTTCAATATGCAACGCACCGTTCCGTGGTCATGACTTAGACAATCGCGGGGCTGCGGGTCAAGTGGCCTTCGCAAAACCGCAGGCATTCCCATATCGAAGGAAGCGCAACTGTGGGAACGGCCCAGACCAGGGCCAGCGAAAGGGAGGATGCGGCGTGAGCGAGACCGACTGGCTGTCGCTGGTGGCGCTTCTGATGGTGGCCGTTCTGGTGGTGCCGGCGGCCCTTCGCCGGAACCGTGGGGTCGTGCTGCGCAACGCAGCGCTCTGGCTGGCGGCGATCGTGGCGCTTGTGTGGATTTACGACCGCTTCGGGCCGTTCGGCGCCAACTTCTGAGCACGGCCAGTCGGCAGGGCAGGCCCGCAAGAGGCCTCCGGAACGCTCGGCACCGGAGACCCTCACCGGAGAACTCAGGGGCGGGTGTCCTCGTTCATCGTCATGATGCCGATTCCCATCGACACGCTGCCGAAGGTCAGCATCAACCCGGCATAGAGCATGACGGTCGCGGTGATCCCGTATTCACTGTTGCCGATCAGCGTCGCCAGCCTGGCGACGTCGAACCACAAGAGACCGCTGGCCAGCACCACCGCACCGGCGACGCCTGCGGCCAGATGGCGCAGAAGGAACAGCAACGCCGCTTTCTCAAAGCTCTTCATGGCGGAGCCTCCCGGCAGACGCGGTTTGAATGATGGACAATCAACGTAGAACCGAATCGGTTCGGGACAATCGATCCGCCGACATAGCTCCCGTCATGGCGCCGCACTACCCTTTCGTACCAACCGTGACGGTCGGCGTGCCGCCCAGACGGCTGATGATGCCCGCCAACTCCTCGGTCGCCGCCGCCACCTCCTCCTCGCCGGTGCCGCGCAGGACCAGGCTGACGCCGAAGAAGCCGTTGCGGAAGTAAGGATAGCTGCCGATCTCCAGGGCCGGATGGCGGTCCTGCAGCGCCGACAGGTCGGCGGCGATCACCCCCTCCCCCAACTCGCAAGCCACCGTGCGGGCATGCAGGGCCGGCCCGCCGGCGAGCCGCGGCAGGAGGCCGTCCAGCATCGCCCGCATGATGTTGGGCACGCCGGCCATGACGAAGACGTTGCCGATCTGGAACCCCGGCGCCTGGCTGATCGGGTTGTCGATCAGGATGCCGCCGGCCGGGACGTTGGCCATGCGCAGCCGCGCCTCGTTCAACTGGCCGGCGGCGTAATGGCGTTCCAGCCGGGCGACCGCTTCCGGGTTGCGCTCCAGCGCCACGCCGAAGGCCTTGGCGATGCAGGCGGCGGTGATGTCGTCGTGGGTCGGGCCGATACCGCCGGTGGTGAAGACATAGGTGTAGCGCGCGCGCAGTGCGTTGACCGCGGCGACGATCTCCTCCTCCACGTCCGGCACCACGCGGGCCTCGCGCAGCCGCACGCCGATCTCCGTCAGCTTCTCGGCGATGTGGCCGAGGTTGGCGTCCTTGGTGCGGCCCGACAGGATCTCGTTGCCGATCACCAGGACGGCGGCAGTGGGATTTGCTGCGGTCGGGTTTGCGGCAACCGGGTTTTCTGCGGTCTCGGACGTCATGGCGGTGCGGGTCTCCGTGGAACGCTCTTGTCGAGCGGGAAGGCCAAGGGTAGCGTCGCCGCCAAGATGCGCTTTCCCACCCCCCTTCTTCAAGGCCGCCTGATCCGCCGCTACAAGCGGTTTCTTGCCGATGTCCTGCTGGACGGGGTGGAGGTGACGGCGCATGTCCCCAATTCCGGCAGTATGATCGGGCTGGACATTCCCGGCTCACCCGTCTGGCTGTCGCGCTCCGCCAATCCCAACCGCAAGCTGGCCTACACGCTGGAGCTGGTGGAGGCCGCCGCCCCCTGGGGAGAGGGGCTGGTCGGCGTCAACACCGGCCACCCCAACGCGCTGGTCGCCGCCGCGATCGCCGCCGGCACCATTCCGGAACTGGCCGGCTATGACCGGCTGCGGCGCGAGGTGAAGTACGGCCGCAACAGCCGGATCGACGTGCTGCTGGAGGACGACCCGGCCAAGCCCGCCCCCCGGCCTCCCGCCTATGTCGAGGTGAAGAACGTCCATCTCCGCCGCCCCGACGGCCCGCATGGTGACGCCGCCGAGTTCCCGGACTGCGTCACCGCCCGCGGCGCCAAGCATCTGGAGGAGATGGCGGCGATGGTGGCGCAGGGCTGCCGCGCGGTCATGCTCTACCTTGTCCAGCGCGGCGACTGCACCCATTTCCGCACGGCGGCCGATCTCGATCCCGCCTATCATGACGGCTTGCGCCGCGCATTGGATTCGGGGGTGGAGGCGCTGTGTTGGTCTTGCGCGATCACGCCCGAATCGATTGAATTGGACCGGCAGTTGCCGATCCGGCTGTAACGCCGCGGCAGGCTTCGGCATCGGGCTTTGGGTTACTCGGCATAGGGGCTTTCGTCTTGGAACAGGATCACATCGACTCCAACCGCGTCCGTCTTCATGGTCCGGAGGGATTCGAAGGCATGCGCAAAGCCGGCCGTCTGGCTGCGCTGGCTCTGGACTACATCGTCCCCTATGTGCAGCCGGGCGTCACCACGGGGGAGTTGGACCGCCTGCTGGAGCAGTTCATCCGCGACCATGGCGGCATCCCCGCCCCGCTGGGCTATCGCGGCTTTCCGCGCGCCAACTGCATCTCGGTCAACCATGTCGTCTGCCACGGCATCCCCGGCGACAAGCGGCTGGTCGACGGCGACATCCTGAACATCGACGTGACGCCGATCGTCGACGGCTGGTACGGCGACAGCAGCCGCATGTATCTGTGCGGCGATGTCGGCGTGAAGGCGCGCAAGCTGGTCGACGTCACTTATGACGCGCTGATGATCGGCATCGCCGCGGTGAAGCCGGGCGCCACGCTGGGCGACATCGGCCATGCCATCCAGACCTTCGCCGAGTCCCACCGCTTCTCGGTGGTGCGCGATTTCTGCGGCCATGGCGTCGGCCGCGTCTTCCACGAGCCGCCGTCGGTCCTGCATTACGGCAAGCCGGGCGAGGGTCTGGTGCTGAAGGCAGGCATGATCTTCACCATCGAGCCGATGATCAACACCGGCCGCCCCGACGTGAAGATCCTGGGCGACGGCTGGACCGCCGTGACCAAGGACAAGTCACTGTCCGCCCAGTTCGAGCATTCCATCGGCGTGACCGCGGACGGCGCGGAGATCTTCACCCTGTCCCCGGCGGGGTTCACCAAGCCGCCTTACGCGGTGGAGTGAGGCCGAGCATCTTTGCGGTACGAGAGACGGGCGCCGTGTCGGGGGATGCGGCGCCCGAGTTGTTTTTGGCGACGGCCAAGCTGGCACCGGCAACCCTCGCGGCATCCTGAATGTGCCACCACCGGATCAGGTCGGACTGGTAGATTATGGCGCAGTCATAAATGACCTGCCGCATGCGGGACATCAAAGATTATGCAACCGCTCCTGTCCAGTCCGGCTACATCAGGATTTAGCGAGTCTGTTTAGCAATCGCGACCAGTCACATACAATGATGATTTCTCCTGGCCTCGTGGTCATTGCAACTAGCCTTTGGATGCCGGGGGAATATAACGCGCGCCTGGCGGAGCCGCCCCTCCGAACTCGGTGTACACCCCAGTGAGTCGCGGCAGATTCTCAGCAGCACCGCCGATGCAAACTGCAAGCTGGCCGAACTCAGGGACAAGTTCGGGATAGTCCAACCCAATCCAATCCGGAAGAGCATCAAGGCGTTCACGGAGAAAGTGAGTGCCATTTGCCTCCACTACACCTTCACTTAGTTGCTTAACCATCGGCAGGTTGGCACTACCACCAGTTAGCAACACGTGAATCCGTCCATTTTGCGCAGCCGCATTCCAGCTGTCAGAAATTCCCTCAAGGCTTTCACGGAAACGCCTCTCTAGAGCATCCTGAAAGCGCCGGACCTCGTCGCGCGCGAGAAACTCTGATACCTTGATAACTCCCGCTCCATCATTAGTAAGTTGGTAATCGAGATGCCCATCCCGGAATAGCTTCTCTTTCCATCCCCGGATTCGCTTTTTGAGATCCACCAATACATTATCGTACTCAGCGCTCCCGATGCGAAGCGCTTCCTTTGCGAGAATTGCGTCTACGAGCATTCGGTCTACGGTATCCCCCGCCTGCCGCAGCACGACGCTCGATCCGCTAACTTCTGCCACACGCAACAACGTATCATTGATGCGAACAATGTAAAACAGGCCAAAATCACATGTACCTGCTCCGGCGTCGACCACCATACACAGAGATCGGGAAGGGCTAGCGCGACGTAATGCACTATTACCGGCAGCAGTAGCTTCGAGAACGGGTTCAATAATCAATTGTGCCGGTTCTGACGTCAATTTCTTCAATTCGTCTAGAGCAAAGCGCGCCTCTTCAACCAAAAGCCCATCGGCCCAACGGTTCCGCCATGTGTCGGCCAATATCTGCGCTCGAGCCATCATCGAGCTAAGCTCGCGGTTAGCCCACTCTGCTTGGTCGGCGGGCCACGATGGACGAGCGAAGCGGCGCCGCACGTAAGCCGAGTGCCCTGCATCCTCAAGGCAAGCCGTGGCTATAGCTGTCAAGTAAGCGAGATAAAGCTGAATGAGATCGGAAACTGTAAATTTTACAGAAGTGGGGTTGATTGCATCATCAACAAATCGGTGTTGAATGTTTTCAAAATCACCTTGACTAATAGCTTGCTTTGGAGAATCAAACCGCTGACGCTTCGGATCTTGATCGCGCTCACTCAGTTTGATTGCTTGCGGCCCAAACCAAATTCGACCATCTGCAAAATAAATAGTTGAGTTGACCGGATAAACCAACCCTTCTTCTCCCGCTTTCTTTCCAAGCGGCAGATCAACAAGATCTTCTCCGTCAGTCATGGCGCAGGCTTTGGAAAAAGCAGTTCCAAAATCAAGACAGAGAATTATACCTTCTTCCACCGCCTTATCCAATGAATCAAGATTCAGTTTTACTTGTACGGTTTTCTCATCCTGAAGAGGATTTTCGTTAATACGCTGCCGCAGCATCACGCTGGAGGTGACTGGCTCTTCTATTCCAGAAAAGTGATGCAATGCTGCGATTTCGCGATCAGAGATCAGTCCAAGCAGCTTCTTTTTTCCGCTACTCGGATCGATTTCTATACGGTCTAGCAGGCTAGCGATTAAATTTTTGGCAACTTCCGTGTCCACGTCGCCTCCCCAGATTGCTCAATTCACTGGCGAACCCCCAATGGGTTCAACCCGCGCTTTTAACACAACTTGCGGAGAAAGTCCCTCAATCTGGCGTATGACCGCTGGCGTTATGATGCGAACGCGCCGGGCCCCTCCCATACCACCTAAATCATGCTCTGCGGGAAGATATTCCACGATCTCTCCGGGCGTGTTGCGCAGCACTAAATGTCGCGCGGCGGCCACAACGCTCGCACTAGTCATCAATAGCCTTGCTCCTCTTAGCAGTTTTCCTGCTGGGTCAACCAAACCAGGGTCATGAATTGCCAAGCTGTCGAGGATGTCCTGCCCTATGCGGCTGGTTTCACGCGAGAATGTTGCCGCATCGATCATCAACCTTCCAATCGCCTCATCGGCGCTCAGGAGACCACTTTCCTCTGCAAAGTTAGTCGAAGCGACTCGGCGTCGGCCCTGCGCGGGCTGACGTAACCAGCGGAGCACGTCCGGAGCGAGTCCAGCAATACGCTCTCCGATCAATGTCGTCCTGCGGATCGCCACGTCCCGGCCAACCAAGGTGACCAGAGCGAGAAAGAGATTGTCATCGGTTATCCCTTGACGCGCTAACAATTCAGTCGCTTCCAGCAATACACCCGCCACTCGGCGCAATGAGGCCGCAACACCGTCAGGCCAGGATGCCGGAGCATACCAGCGATTTAGGAGCGAAATGGCTTCATATGTTTCCGATTCGGTAGCGAGGGAAAACCGCGTGCGAAGCAGTTCATAGAGCAACCAAACAACAGTCTCAGCGACAGTGTCCCGCACTTCTCTTGACTCGGGAAGCATATGGGCGGGCAAAGCCGCCTGAATTAAATCAGCGAGGGATAGACCAAGTTCTACTCCAGCTTCGAGATCGGCGGCGAGAAGCATCGGCCGAAGCGCCGCAACAATGCGTGTCAATCGTCGTGCTCTGGTATCTCCAACTGTATTAGTTTTCACATCCCAGGCCCGAAATGCTTCAGCAATTCGTCGAAGCAGCTCGCTCACCGAGCCAATACGGCATACGAGTGCCTCTAACAGGGCCGTCCGGGCCTTCTCGCCTGTGTCCTCGTTCACGACCTCAAGCGCGAGATACTCAGAAACCCAGTCTCGCCTCAGCAGACCGATAGCCGCAGCGGCGTATGCACGGTCGTCAGGGTCGTCCAGAAACTGAATCGATGGCAGACAGGGCGGCTTTGCCTCATTCAGGAGACGCTCAACCGGCTGTCGTATTGACTTTGCGCTAGCGTGCAACCGCATCAATGCAACAGCTGCCCACAGAGGCGCCTTCCCTTCTCCACCCTCCAACGCGGCCACCAGTCGCGTTAGACCATGCCTGAATTCTGGCTGCTCCACAGCCGCAGCCGTCAATTTCATTCGTGCGAGTGCCAACACTTCGCCAAGCTGCTGTTCCGGCGAACTTGCGTTGGCGAAGCGAACTAATACCTCTCGTCCGACTTCTGAAATCGCTCTAGGGGGCATTGTGCGTTTGATCCCTTGCGGAGAGGGGAGTAGTTAGCCAACGTCGTAACCTACGCGAGCCGTTGTGGTCAAACGACGTAAAGGCAGCACTGGCACAAACCGCTGCATTGTTCGGTTAGCTGACTGGAAGTGTTGCTCTATTACGCTGACGGCACGAAAAGCTGGTTAACATTCTCATGGCCCTAGAGAGTCTCACCTTTGTCTACAAGCTGCCACCGATACTGGGGCAGATTTCGCTTTAACGCGCTCGCACGAGAGCCGTCCGGTGTCAATTTCCGTCTTGATTTTCTGAATTCCAGCCCTGCCTGAGACCTAGCTTCAAGTGTGATGCCGGTCGCATTTGTTCTACGTCGGATTTGACCTCCTATTAGCAGGCACCATTGTACAGTGCCTAGGTTGAGACTTATGGCATTTACTGAAAATGGAGGTCGTCGCTCAGACAACTGCCATGACCTACCATCCTGTACCGCTCACTTCCATTTCGCTTAGTTATTGGGTAGTCGTTAAACCGATGGCTTCCGTAGGGCACCACATATGGAAAGACCCCGAAAAGCATTGCTTTTCAGGGCCTTAGAAACTGGTGCCGCAACAGGGATTTGAACCCCGGACCTACTGATTACGAATCAGTTGCTCTACCCCTGAGCTACTGCGGCGTCGTTGTGGCGCGGAACATAGCGAGGTGCTTCGTGGGATGCAAGCGGTGAATTTCGGAAAAATCGACCGCCCGAACTCATCCCTGCCATGCACCCGAAAGCCTCACCCGTGCTGCCGGATCACCTCCAGAAAGGCGTCGGCGTAACGCTCCAGCTTGCGGCCGCCGACTCCCGGCAGATGGGCGAAGGCCGCGTGGTCGTAGGGGCGCTGGGCCACCATCTCCAGCAGCGTGCTGTCGTGGAAGATCACATAGGGCGGCACGCTCTGCGCCTTGGCCAGCGCCGTGCGGCAGTCCTTCAGCGCATGCCACAGCGCGTCGTCGGCCGCCGACAGCGCACCGCGGGCGCCGGAGCGCGACACGCCCTCCCCGCTCGATCCGCCGCCGACCGACCCGCCCCGCGCGGTGTGGCGGCGCAGCGCGTCGTGGACGCCGCGGCGGCGCTCCAGCACCGGGTCCTTGCGCAGCTTCACCACCCGTTGCCCCTTGATGACCGCCACCCCGGCATCGGTCAGGCGGAAGCCGCCATACTCCAGATCGACGGTCAGCAGGCCGGTCGCCACCAGCTGGCGGTAGACCGATTGCCATTCGACCTTGGTCAAATCCTTCCCGACGGCGAAGGTCTTCAGCTGGTCATGGTTCTGCTGCACCACCTTCTCGGTGGCGTTGCCGACCAGCACGTCGATCAGATGGCCGGCGCCATAGCGCTGCCCGGTGCGGTAGACCGCCGACAGCGCCTTCTGCGCCGCAACGGTGCCGTCCCAGGTCTCGACCGGATCCAGACAGGTGTCGCAGTTGCCGCAAGGCTCCGGCAGCGTCTCGTTGAAATAGTTCAGCAGCACCTGACGGCGGCAGTCCGGCGTCTCGCAGAAGCCGAGCAGGGCCTCCAGCTTGCCGCGTTCCACCCGGCGGTGGCTGTCGCCGGCCTCCGACTGCTCCAGCATCTGGCGCAGCATCACCACGTCGGCCATGCCGTAGGCCATCCAGGCGTTGGCGGGCAGCCCGTCGCGGCCGGCGCGGCCGGTCTCCTGGTAATAGGCTTCCAGGCTCTTGGGCGGGTCGAGATGGCAGACGAAGCGGACGTTCGGCTTGTCGATGCCCATGCCGAAGGCGACGGTGGCGACCATCACCAGACCCTCGCTCTTGATGAAGCGGTCCTGGTTGGCCTCGCGCGTCTCGGCCGGCAGCCCGGCATGATAGGGCAGAGCCTCGCGGCCCTGTTGGTTCAGCCAGGCCGCGACCTCCTCCACCTTGTTGCGCGACATGCAATAGACGATGCCGGCGTCTTCCGGGTGGTTTTCGCGCAGGAAGGCCAGCATCTGCTGGCGCTCGCTCTTCTTCGGCACCACGCGGTAGGTGATGTTGGGCCGGTCGAAGCTGGACAGGAAGACGCGGGCGTCGGTCAGCCCCAGCTTATCCTTGATCTCGGCGCGGGTCTGCACGTCGGCGGTGGCGGTCAGCGCGATGCGCGGCACCATCGGGTGACGTTCGTGCAGGATCGACAGCTGCAGATATTCGGGGCGGAAATCATGCCCCCACTGCGACACGCAATGCGCCTCGTCCAGCGCGAACAGCGCCAGCCGGGTGCGGTCGAGCAGGTCGAGGAAGCGCGGCGTCACCAGCCGTTCCGGCGCCACATAGACGAGGTCGATCTCGCCCTGCACCATCGCCCGCTCCACCTCCCGCGCCTCCGCCGGGCCGAGGGAGGAGTTGAGGAAGGCGGCGCGCACGCCAAGCTCCCGCAGAGCCGTCACCTGATCGCGCATCAGGGCGATCAGGGGGGAGACCACCACCGTCACCCCGTCGCGCACCAGCGCCGGGATCTGGTAGCACAGCGACTTGCCGCCGCCGGTCGGCATCAGCACCAGCGCATCGCCGCCACGCACAACATGGTCGATGATGTCGGCCTGCTGGCCGCGGAAGGAGTCGTAGCCGAACACCGTCCGCAGCGCCTCGAGCGCCGTGGCCGGCCGTTGACCGGAGGCATCGTCCGACGCATCCCGGTTGCTGTAGGAAAACAACGAATCCACGCCGATGCGGTTCAGGAAAGTGGTGCCGGAGATCCGGCTTGTCGTCTCAACGCCCCATCATGTCGCACAGATCGTCCGCGGGGCAAAGCCGCAAAGGGTCACGCCCGGGAACAAAGGTCGGACCTTCACCGGCGCACAGTCACCGATACCACACATTGGTGTGAAAACGTGGCGCCGGCTCATCGTCCGCGTGTAAACCGAAAACAGCGGATGGGTGGTCCACCCGCCGTTTCAGAAGGAGGAAGGTGGCATGGATAAGATGCCGTTCTTCCTGGTGCTCCGGTGGCGGAGATGGCGGATCGAAATCCGCCTGATCCACCGCTAAGCACCGGGAGCGCGCCGGCGGGTGTAGCAGCACCTGCCGGCCACCTCCGAAAAACATACAGTCGTGCGGCCCGATTTTCAACGCACGGTATCGGTCCCTACAGCAGATCCCGCAGCATCGCCACCAGCGGCACGTCGGCCGGCGGCATCGGATAATCGCCCATCCGGTTCGGGTAGACCCAGGCGAGTTTCTGCCCCTCCTGCGGCATCACGTCGCCCTCCCACACCCGGCAGACATAGAGCGGCATCAGCAGATGAAAGCTCTCGTAGCTGTGCGAGGCGAAGGTGAAGGGGGCGAGGCAGCTTGCCGCCGTGTCGATGCCCAGCTCCTCCTTCAACTCGCGCACCAGCGCAGCCTCGGGCGTCTCCCCGGCATCGACCTTGCCGCCGGGAAATTCCCACAGGCCGGCCAGCGACTTGCCGGGCGGACGCTGGGCCAGCAGCACGCGCCCGTCGGCATCGACGAGCGCCACCGCGACGACCATCAGCACCGGCAGCGAGCCGCGGGCGGGGGTGGAGCTGGGATCGAAACAGGCGGTCATCACTCGACTCCGGTGGCGGTCAGCTCCGGTAGCTGCCGTTGATGTCGATGTAGCCGTGCGTCAGGTCGCAGGTCCACACCTTCGCCGTGCCCTTGCCCAGGCCGAGGTCGATGTCGATGTCGATCTCCTTGCCCTTCATGTGATTGGCAACCGGCGTCTCGTCGTAACCGGGGACTTCCATCCCGTCAGCGCAGATCAGGGTGCCGCCGACGGTGATCTTGATGAGGTCGCGGTCGGCGCGCTCGCCGGCACGGCCGATGGCGGCGACGATGCGGCCCCAGTTGGCGTCCTCGCCGGCCACCGCGGTCTTGACCAGCGGCGAGTTCGCCACCGTCATGCCAATCCGCTTGGCGGCGGCGTCGCTGTCGGCGCCGCGCACGGTGATGGCGATGAACTTGGTCGCGCCTTCGCCGTCACGCACCACCTGCAAGGCCAGATCGAGCAGCAGATCCTCCAGCGCGGCGCGGAACTCCGCCAGCTCAGCGGCATCGGCGCTCGACACCGGGGCGTTGCCGGCCTTGCCCGTCGCGAACAGCAGCAGCGTGTCGCTGGTCGAGGTGTCGCCATCCACCGTGATGGCGTTGAAGGTGCGCTCGGTGAACTCCGACAGCATGTCCTGCAGCGCGGTGGCGGCGATGGCGGCGTCGGTGAAGACGAAGCCCAGCATCGTCGCCATGTCCGGCGCGATCATGCCCGAGCCCTTGGCGAAGCCGGCGATGGTCACCGTCGTCCCGCCGATGGTCGCGGTGCGCACCGATCCCTTCGGGAAGGTGTCGGTGGTCATGATGGCGCGGGCGGCCTTCTCCCACGCGGCGGAGTCGGCGGCGAGGGCCGGCGCCATCGGCGCCAGGCACTTGCCGATGGCGTCGGCGGCCAGCGGGATGCCGATCACGCCGGTCGAGGCGATATAGACCTCGTCGGGCGCGCAGCCGGCCAGCCCGGCGGCGGCGCTGACGGTCGCCTGCACGGTGGCGTCGCCCGCCTTGCCGGTGAAGGCGTTGGCGTTGCCGGCATTCACCACCACGGCGCGGGCCGACCCCTTGGGCAGGCTGTCGCGGCACCAGATCACCGGGGCCGAGCAGGTCAGCGACCGGGTCAGCACGCCCGCCACGCTGGTGCCGGGATCCAGCACGGCCAGCAGCAGATCGTCGCGGCCCTTGTATCGGATGCCGCTGTTCGCCGTGGCGATGCGCACGCCCGCGATGGGCGGCAACGTCGGGAAGCTGGCGGGAGCCAAGGGGGAGAGGGTCGTGGCCATGGAGGGGATTCCCGTGGTGGGGAGTGGTGGTGGGCTGAAATTGAAAGAGCTCAGGCCCCCTCCCTAACCCTCCCCCGCTCACGCGGGAGAGGGAACTGCCGCCGCTTCCCCGGCAGGCCCCTCTCCCGCGAAGCGGGGGAGGGTTGGGGAGGGGGCAGAGGAGGCAGGCGCTTTGCCTTACTTCTTCGCCGGCTCGGCCGGGGCCGGGGTGGCCGGAGCGGCCGCCGGCTCTTCCTTCGGCATCGGCGAGCCGTCGAGCTGGAAGGTCTCGATCTTCGCCTTGCCGCGCAGCTCCTCGACGAGCGCGGTGACGATGTCCTTCGACAGCGTCTGCTCCAGCTGCGGCTTCACCTCGTCCAGCGTCGGTTGCGGCTGGGTGCGCTTATCCTCGACCTTGATGATGTGATAGCCGAACTGGGTCTTGACCGGCTCCTTGCTGACCTCGCCCGGCTTCATCGAGAAGGCGGCGTTGGCGAAGGGCTCGACCATCGCGTCCTTGGTGAAGTAGCCGAGATCGCCGCCCTGGGCCGCCGCGGCGGCATCCTTGGACTTCTCCTTGGCCAGCTTGGCGAAATCGCCGCCCTTCTTCAGCTGGGCGATGATGGCCTTGGCCTCGTCCTCCTTCTCGACCAGGATGTGGGCGGCCTTGACCTCCTCCTGCGCCGGGTTCTCCTTCAGGAAGTCCTGATAGGCCTTCTGCATCGCGTCGGGGGTGATGCGGGCCTTGATCTCCTTCTGGATGAAGGCGCGCTGCACCGCGCGCTCCTCGGCGCGCTTGATCTCGTCCTTGACCTCGGCCGAATCGGCCAGACCGGCCTTGTAGCCGGCCGAGGCGACGAGCTTGCCGCTGACCAGCTGGTCGATCACCGCCGGATAGATCATCTCGATCGGCATCTGCTGGACCTGGGGCGGCAGCTGCGAGACCATGCGGGAGACGTCCGACTTGTGCAGCTCCTCGCCGTTGATGCGGGCGACCACCGGATCGGCCGGGGCCGGAGCGGCGGCGGCGGCCGGAGCCGGGGCAGCCGGCGCAGGGGTGGCGGGAGCCGGCGTCTGGGCATGGGCGGCAAGCGCGATGCCACAGGCGGCAACCGACAGGAGCGCGGTGCGGAACACTCGTTGAACCATGGCGTGTCTGTTTCCTTCCGGCGGATGCTTCGCAACAAGAGGGCGGCCGATTGGCTCGGAGCCCGGTTCGCATGGTCTGCGGCATCGGAGCCATCCGCCGCTCCGCGCCCGATTCCGCAGGGGATTAAGCATGGCTAACCCGCGCGGGGCAAGGGGTCCGCTCGGGCTCGCGCCGGGGATTCGGCGCCCATGCCCCCTCCAACCACCTGTGTCCCGCCACCGGCAATACCAGCCCCACGGCCTTCCGTCAGCAGCCGTCCCGCTTCCTGGATGCGATTTCATCGTTCCGTCATGGCCGCCTGCCCGGTCTCGTTGACAGGGCCTTGCCATAGTCCTATGTGAGACCCGTCGATAGACTGGCCCGTATTCCGCTTTACTCCCGAGGTTTTCATGTTCGGCGCTCTCGCCCGCAAGATTTTCGGCACCGCCAACACGCGCGCGGTCAAGGCGCTGCACAAGACCGTGGCTCAGATCAACGCGCTGGAGCCGGCGGTCGCGGCGCTGACCGACGACCAGCTCAAGGGACGCACCGACTGGCTGCGCGACCGGCTGGCCAAGGGCGAGACGCTGGACGACATCCTGCCCGACGCCTTCGCCACCGTGCGCGAGGCGGCCAAGCGCGTGCTGGGCCAGCGCCATTTCGACGTGCAGCTGATGGGCGGCATGGTGCTGCACAGCGGCAAGATCGCCGAGATGCGCACCGGCGAAGGCAAGACCCTGGTCGCCACGCTGGCCGTCTACCTCAACGCGCTGGAGGGCAAGGGCGTCCACGTCGTCACCGTGAACGACTACCTGGCCTCGCGCGACAGCGGCTGGATGGCGCGGGTCTACGGCTTCCTCGGGCTGACGACCGGCTGCATCGTCCATGGGCTGGACGACGACGAGCGCCGCGCCGCCTACGCCGCCGACATCACCTACGGCACGAACAACGAGTTCGGCTTCGACTATCTGCGCGACAACATGAAATTCCGGCTGGAGGAGCTGGTCCAGCGGCCCTTCAACTTCGCCATCGTCGACGAGGTCGACTCGATCCTGATCGACGAGGCGCGCACGCCGCTGATCATCTCCGGCCCCTCGACCGATTCGTCGGAGATGTATGTCCAGGTCGACCGGCTGATCCCGATGCTGGTGGCCGAGGATTACGAGAAGGACGAGAAGCACCGCACCGTCAGCTTCACCGAAGCCGGCCAGGAGCATATGGAACAGCTGCTGGGCCAGGCCGGGCTGCTGAAGTCGGGCGGGCTGTACGACATCCAGAATGTGGC
Organism: Azospirillum humicireducens; assembly: GCF_001639105.2. NCBI lineage: Bacteria > Pseudomonadati > Pseudomonadota > Alphaproteobacteria > Rhodospirillales > Azospirillaceae > Azospirillum > Azospirillum humicireducens. The sequence goes on along the minus strand of NZ_CP015285.1, from coordinate 199,254 downwards.
GCTGGTCCACCATTCGCAGCAGGCGCTGCGCGCCCACATGCTGTTCCAGCGCGACAAGGACTACATCGTCAAGGACGACAAGGTCGTCATCATCGACGAGTTCACCGGCCGCATGATGGACGGCCGCCGCTTCTCCGAAGGCCTGCACCAGGCGCTGGAGGCCAAGGAGAAGGTGACGATCCAGCGCGAGAACCAGACGCTGGCCTCCATCACCTTCCAGAACTATTTCCGCATCTACCCGAAGCTGGCCGGCATGACCGGCACAGCGCTGACCGAGGCGGCGGAGTTCGGCGAGATCTACGGGCTGGAAGTGGTCGACATGCCGACCAACGTCCCGGTCAAGCGCATCGACCATGACGACGAGGTCTATCGCACCGCGGCGGAGAAATACCACGCGATGACCGACCTGATCGAGGACGCGCGCAAGCGCGGCCAGCCGGTCCTGGTCGGCACCACCTCGATCGAGAAGTCGGAACTGCTGTCGGAGCTGCTGACCAAGCGCGGCATTCCGCACAATGTCCTGAACGCCCGCCACCACGAGCAGGAAGCCTACATCGTGGCCCAGGCCGGCCGCGCCGGCGCGGTGACGGTCGCCACTAACATGGCCGGCCGCGGCACCGACATCCAGCTGGGCGGCAATCTCCAGATGCGCGTGGCGGTCGAGCTGGCCGACGTGCCGGAAGGCCCGGAGCGCGACGCCCGCATCGCCCAGATCGAGGCGGAGATCGCCGAAGCGCGCGAGATGGTCAAGCAGGCCGGCGGCCTCTACGTCATCGGCACCGAACGGCACGAGAGCCGCCGCATCGACAACCAGCTGCGCGGCCGCTCCGGCCGTCAGGGCGACCCCGGCACCTCGAAGTTCTTCCTGTCGCTGGAAGACGACCTGATGCGCATCTTCGGGTCGGAGCGGATGGACAGCATGCTCCAGCGTCTCGGCCTGAAGGAGGGCGAGGCGATCATCCATCCCTGGATCAACAAGGCGTTGGAAAAGGCGCAGCAGAAGGTCGAGGCGCATCACTTCGAGGTCCGCAAGAACCTGCTGAAGTTCGACAACGTCATGAACGACCAGCGCAAGGTCGTCTATGAACAGCGCCACGAGGTGATGGAGAGCGAGGACATCGCGGAGGAAATCCGCGAGATGCGCCACCAGATCATCGCCAACATGGTGTCGACCGCCATCCCAGCCAACAGCTACTCCGAGCAGTGGGACATCGACGGCCTGCACGAAGGCGTGAACCGCGTGCTGGGCATGGACCTGCCGGTCCACGAGTGGGCCAAGGAAGAGGGCATCGCCGAGCCGGAGATCGAGGAACGCGTGCGCGAGGCCGCCGACCGCAAATATGCGGAGAAGGAGGAGGCCTACGGCGCCGAGACGATGCGGCATGTCGAGAAGAGCATCCTGCTCCAGATCCTGGACCAGGAATGGAAGGACCACCTGCTCCAGCTCGACCATCTGCGCCAGGGCATCAACCTGCGCGCCTATGCCCAGAAGGATCCGCTGAACGAGTACAAGCGCGAGGCCTTCGAGCTGTTCGACAGCATGTTGATGGCGCTGCGCGAGCAGGTCACCACCATCCTGATGCATGTCGAAATCCGCATGGCCCCGTCGCAGGAGGAGCTGTTCGCCCGCCAGATGCAGGAGATGCACGAGAGCCGCATGGACCCGGCGCTGGCGATGGCCGCCATGGGGGCTGGTGACGGTGAAGCCCTGCCCGACGGCATGGTCCGCGCCTCGTCCCTCGCCGGCACGCCGGAAGACCAGCCGCTGCCGGCCGAGGTGATGGAAAACACCCCGCGCAACGCCGCCTGCCCCTGCGGCTCCGGCAAGAAGTTCAAGCACTGCCACGGGCGCATGGCGTAAGGGTCGGGGAGCCTCGGCCGGGCGCCCCCTCCCTCCCCCGCTTTGCGGGAGAGGGGAAAGTTCGCAATGCGGCGGCAGTCCCCTCTCCCGCGATAGCGGGGGAGGGATAGGGAGGGGGCAAAAGTCCCCATGAAACCAACCCCTCCCCACCCCGTTTCCCTCCCGTGACCATCGAGGGACGGAGCGCCATGTTGGAAGAGTTCAAGAAATTCATCAGCCGCGGCAATGTCGTGGAGCTGGCTGTCGGCATCATCATCGGTGCCGCCTTTACGGGAATCGTCAATTCCCTGGTCAAGGACATCCTGATGCCGCCGATCGGCTGGATCATGGGCGGCATCGACTTCTCCAACTATTTCTTCAGCCTGTCGGGCGGCCCTTACGAGTCGCTCCAAGCGGCCGAGGCGGCGGGTGCCGCCACCGTCAACTACGGCCGCTTCATCAACGCCTGCATCAATTTCCTGATCGTATCGGGCGCCCTGTTCATGATCGTGCGGCAGGTCAACCGGTTGCACCTCCTGCACAAGGAAGCGCCGAAGGCCGCACCGCGGCAGGAACAGTTGCTGGAGGAAATCCGCGACGCCCTGCGCGCGCGCCCGAAAGACGTCTCTGACGCGCCTCCGTCCCCCGACCGCCCGGCCTGACGTCGTCACCTGAGGCCGTCTTCCCCCAAAACGGGTATTTGGCGCAGGGTTGGGAGACCCGCCATTGCCGACAATGGTCGAACGGGCTACCCTGTTTGGCGAGGTGGCGGGAGCGGGGCGGTGGCGGCCGGATGACGGCGCCCGGTTCTGCAGTCGCCATGTGCGCGCCCACCCGCAAGAGCCCCCTGCCAGAGCGATGCCAATGTCCGTCCGCCGCTTCCCGCCCGCCATCCGCGCCGGAACCCGAGGATGAACCTCGATCCGCGGACCGCCCGTCATGGACGATCTGCGGGCCGGCCCTTCTGGAGCCGGTACCTGGGGGGCCGGCGTCTTGCCGGCGGGCCGGTCGCATTTCGCCTGCTTGCCGCGCTGCTGCTGCCGATGATCGCCGTCGGCCCGGTCCTGGCCATCGGCTCGCCACGGCCGGCGCAGCAGGCGTCCGATGCGGGACCGCAGCCGGCCGAGCTCCGGGTTGCGCTGGATGACAATTACCCGCCCTACAGCTTCCGCAACGCCGACGGCACCCATGTCGGGATCGTGAAGGACCTGTGGGCGCTGTGGTCGCAGAAGACCGGCGTCGCGGTGCGGATGATGCCGAGCGACTGGAATCTGGCACGGCAGGCGATGGACACCGGCGCCGCCACCGTGATCGAGACCATCTTCCGCAACGAAGCGCGCGATGCGCTCTACGACTTCTCCACCCCCTACGCCCGTGTCGATGTGCCGATCTGGTTCAGCAGCGACCTCAGCGGGATCACCGGGGTGGAGTCGCTGCGCGCCTTCACCGTCGGCGTCAAGGACGGCGATTTCTGCATCGAATGGCTGACCGATCAGGGCATCACCGCCTTCCAGCGCTATTCGGGCTTCGAGGTGATGGTCGACGCCGCCGCCCGGCAGGAGACGCGGGTCTTCTGCATGGACGACCCGTCGGCCAACTACTACATGACCAAGCGCGGGGTGCAGGGGCGCTTCCGCTACACCGATCCGCTCTACACCGGCGAGCTGCACTGGGCGGTCCGCAAGGGCGATGCCGCGCTTCACCGCCTGATCTCCGCCGGCTTCGACCGCATCACCCCGGAGGAACGCAAGGCCATCGAGCAGCGCTGGATCGGCCGCAGCCTGGGCGGGGTCAGCCCCGGACTGATCGACCTGCTGCTCAAGCTGCTGGCCGGCCTCGTGGTGCTGGGGATCGGCGCGCTGGTCTGGGGGCTGCTGCTGCGCCGGCAGGTGGAAAGCAAGACGGAGAGCCTGCGCACCGCGGTCGCCGCCCTGACCGCCAGCGAGGAGCGCGTCCGCACCATCTTCGACAGCGTCAACGATGCCATCGTCATCCATGACCTGGACAGCGGCGCCATCCTGGAGGTGAACCGCCGGATGAAGGAGATGTACCGGGTGGGCAATGTGCCGCTGTCGGACATCGATGTGGGGATGCTCAGTTCGGGCACCCCTCCCTATACGGCGGAGGTGGCGGCGGACTGGCGCAGAAAAGCCGGAGACGGGGAGCCGCAACTGATCGAATGGCATGCCCGGCGGCTGGATGGGGCGCTGTTCTGGGCGGAGGTCAGCATGCGGCGAGCCGTCATCGACGGCAACGACCGCCGGGTGCTCGTTCTCATCCGCGACATCACCGAGCGCAAGGCGGCCCAGGAGCGCATGGAGTATCTGTCGCGTCACGACGCGCTGACCCTGCTGCCCAACCGAGTCCTGCTGCAGGACCGCACCGAACAGGCGCTGGCGCGGGCGGAGCGCAACGGCCGTCTGGTGGCGCTGGTCGCCTGCGGGCTCGACCGCTTCAAGACGGTGAACGACAGTCTCGGCCACGCCGTCGGCGACGCCCTGCTGCGCGCGACGGCGGGCCGGCTGAAGGCCGCGGTGCGCGACACCGACACGGTCAGCCGCAGCGGCGGCGACGAGTTCATCCTGCTGCTGTCCGGCCTGCCCGACGTCGACGCGGTGGTGGAAACGGTCGCGTCGCTGCACGAGAGGATGGCGGTCCCCTTCGAGATCGACGGGCAGGAACTGACCGTGACCCTGTCCTCCGGCGTCGCGCTGGCCCCGGCCGACGGCAAGGATTTCGCCACCCTGCTGAAGAATGCCGACACCGCCCTGCACCATGCCAAGGCCGCCGGCCGCGACACCCACCGCTTCTATGCCGAGGCGATGAACACGGAGGCGGTGGCCCATCTCTCCACCCGCAGCGGCCTGCGCCGCGCGCTGGAGCGCGGGGAGTTCCTGGTCCATTACCAGCCGCAGGTCAGCCTGGAGACCGGTGCGGTGATCGGAGCGGAAGCCCTGCTCCGCTGGAACCATCCCGACAAGGGCATGGTCCCGCCCGGCGCCTTCATCCCGATCGCCGAGGACAGCGGCCTGATCGTCCCCATCGGCGCCTGGGTGCTGGCGGAGGCCTGCCGGCAGGGGGCGGCATGGCAGGCCCGCGGCCTGTCGCTGTCGGTGGCGGTCAACCTGTCCGCCCTTCAGCTCCAGCGCAGCGATCTCGTCCGCACGGTCACGGGCGCGCTCGACGGCAGCGGTCTCGACCCGCTGCTGCTGGAGTTGGAGCTGACCGAATCGATGCTGATCCAGAACACCGATGTGGTGATGGACAACCTGCGCCGGATCAAGGCGATGGGTGTGCAGGTGTCGATCGACGATTTCGGGACCGGCTATTCCAACCTGTCCTATATCGGCCGTCTGGCGGTGGACAAGCTGAAGATCGACCGCAGCTTCGTTGCCGACCTCACCAGCAACCACGACAGCGCCAAGATCACCGCCGCCGTCATCCAGCTGGCGCACGGCCTGAACCTGACCGCCGTGGCCGAGGGGGTGGAGGACGCCGCAACGCTGGCGGCGCTGCGCCAGCTGAACTGCGATGTCGCCCAGGGCTATTTCCTCGGCCGTCCCGGCCCGGCCGACGCGGTGGAACACGCCGCCCGGCAGGTGAACCCGTTCAAGGTCGGGGTTTAGGCCGCCCCGTTCGCCATATGCAGGCTGATCACCCCGGCGACGATCAGGGCGATGCCGACCACCTTCATCGTCGTCAGCGACTCGCCGAAGACGAACACGCCGATGGCGGCGATGGCCGCGGTGCCCGCCGCCGACCAGATGGCATAGGCGATGCCGACCTCGATGCTTCGCAGCGCCTTGGCCAGCAGCACGAAGGCGACGCCATAGCAGACCACCACCACAGCTGCCGGACCCAGCCGCGTCATCCCGTCCGACATCTTCATCGCGGAGGTGCCGACGATCTCGAACAGGATCGCCACCACCAGATACAGCCAGCTCATCGCCGTCAAATCCCGACCAGCCCCGCAAAGCCTATCCCGCGGGCGGCGCAGGATGGACCGGGCGACGGCATGCCGCAAGAGCGTCCGCCATGCCCCGCGCCGCACGTCCCACGGTTGACGCCACGCCCGCCGGGCCCTAGGGTCTTTGCCCTCATTCCTTGACTTTATCTATCTGGTTTCGAAAGGGTCCGACGATGACCGGCGAACGGGATCTGGCGTTGCAGGCGAAGGCATGGCCGTTCGAGGAGGCGCGCAAACTGGTCGCGCGCTTCGCGAAAGCGCCGCCCGCCAAAGGCTATGTCCTGTTCGAGACCGGCTATGGTCCGTCGGGCCTGCCGCATCTCGGCACCTTCGGCGAGGTGGCGCGCACCAGCATGGTGCGCCATGCCTTCCAGACCATGAGCGACATTCCGACCAGGCTGTTCTGCTTCTCGGACGACATGGACGGGCTGCGCAAGGTCCCCGACAACATCCCCAACAAGGAGATGGTGGCGGCCAATATCGGCAAGCCGCTGACCCAGGTGCCCGACCCCTTCGGCACCCATGACAGCTTCGGCGCCCACAACAACGCCCGGCTGCGCGCCTTCCTCGACAGCTTCGGCTTCGAGTACGAGTTCCAGTCCTCCACCGACTGGTACAAGTCCGGCCGTTTCGACGAGGCGCTGCTCGGCATCCTGCGCCATTACGACGAGGTGATGGCGGTGATGCTGCCCACCCTCGGCGCCGAGCGTCAGGCCACCTACAGCCCCTTCCTGCCGATCTCCCCCTCGACCGGCCGGGTTCTCCAGGTGCCGATGCTGGAGCGCAACACCGATGCCGGCACCATCGTCTTCGAGGACGAGGACGGCAAGAAGGTGGAGCTGCCCGTCACCGGCGGCCATGTGAAGCTGCAGTGGAAGCCCGACTGGGGCATGCGCTGGTTCGGCCTCGGCGTCGATTACGAGATGTACGGCAAGGATCTGATCCCGTCGGCCGAGCTGGCCGGCAAGATCTGCAGAATCCTCGGCGGCACCCCGCCGGAAGGCTTCAATTACGAGCTGTTCCTCGACGACAAGGGCCAGAAGATCTCCAAGTCGAAGGGCAACGGCCTGACCATGGAGGAGTGGCTGGCCTACGCCCCGCCGGAAAGCCTCGCCCTCTACATGTTCCAGAAGCCGAAGTCGGCCAAGCGCCTGTATTTCGACGTCATCCCGCGCGCGGTGGACGAGTATCTGACCTTCGTCGACAAGGTCCATGGCGAGGAGCCGGCGAAGACGCTGGAGAATCCGGCCTGGCACATCCACAACGGCAAGCCGCCGGCCGTGCGCTCCGACGTGTCCTTCAACCTGCTGCTCAATCTGGCGGGTGCGGCGAATGCCGAAACCAAGGACACCATGTGGGGCTTCATCCGCCGCTACGCGCCGGACGCCACGCCGGAGAACAGCCCCTTCCTCGACAGCATGGTCGGCTATGCCGTGCGCTACTATCAGGATCAGGTGAAGCCGACCAAGCGATTCCGCGCCCCCACCGACGCCGAGCGCGCGGCCCTGCGGGACCTGCTGGCCAAGCTGGACGGCCTGCCGGCCGACTCCCGTGCCGACGCCATCCAGAACGAGGTGTTCGAGGTTGGCAAGACCCACGGCTTCACCGAACTGCGCGCGTGGTTCCAGGCGCTGTACGAGGTGCTGCTGGGCCAGACCACCGGCCCGCGCATGGGCTCCTTCATCCAGCTCTACGGCATCGACGAGACCAAGGCGCTGATCCGCGAGAAGCTGGGCGCCTGACGCGCATTGCCGCATCCGGTCGGGCAAGGGGGGGGCGTCGCCGGACGCCCCCTTTTTCGTTTACGAACATTTACAGGCGCGATGGTCTTCGGAAACGATCGTTTGCCTGACCCGCAAAGCACGATTTGCCTAATGAACGGGCAAAACCGCGCCCAACCGCTTACTCTCTGTGCAAACCAAACGCTATTCCATACGCTGTTATGCGGGTGTCGCACCGCACCAATTCGAAAAGCGTGGTACCGCTAACACGGCGACAGGCTTAAACTCCGCCCTGTTACTGCATTTTGCAGTGCGTTTCCTCCCTAGACTAAAGGCCGCGCCCACTTGGGCCGCGGCCTTTTTTTTGTCCACGGGGACCAGACTTTGCTCCGTCCTGTGACGGCCATCACAGCCGAGTTCAATAAAATACCGGATAAATTGTTCCGATAACCGCGGCCGGCCCGGATGGTCCGCCGGCTGGGATGCATCGGAAGGGAGGGCGCGGGATGACCGCCGATCCGCCGCCGTTCGAACGCCACCATCGCACGGCGCAGGCTCTGGTCAGCACCTTTCAGGAGGCGCTGGAGCCGCAATTCACCGCCAAGGGCGTGCTGTCCCGTGAGGAATTCGCCCGCGCCATGGGGCTGATGATGGCGCACTGGCCGTCGGTGCTGCCGCTGTTCGCTTCGATCTGCCAATCCTGCACGGTGGGGGCATGCGGCGGCTGCGGAACGGTGGGGGAGGAACCTCCGCAGATCGAAGCCGGGGGGCGCCGGCGCGATTTCGTCACCCGCCTGATGGTTTCGGCCCTGCGCTCCAGGCTTCCAGACAGCATGGACCCGATCACCGGCGCCAGCTTTCCCCAAGTGATCGTGCCCGGCCTGCAATCCACCCTGACCGCACTCTTCTACGAGAAGGAGTGGGAAGCGATGAACGCAAGCGTCATCGCCCTGTTCAACCGTCTCGGCACCGACCGCGACGCCGAGGTCTGGCATCGGCTTGCTCATGAGGAAACCTTGTCGGTGCTGGCCGACACGCCCTTCATCCGGGTGATGCTGCGCTTCCGCCAATTCCACCAGCAGCGCCAGACCTTCATCCGGCGGATGACCGACCAGCTGCGCGACCGCCATTTCGTCTTTGCCGAGGAGCATTTCCAGACGCTGTTCGACGCCCTGTTCGGCCGGCTGCGCGACGGCCTGCGCACCGAACTGGGCCGCGCCCGCACCGACATCCAGTATGGCGAGGGCACGGCGGAGGCGCTGCTGCGCATCTTCGACCAGTTCGACAAGCACCGGCAGGAGCAATCCATGCCCGTCCGCGTGCTGGGCGGGCGGCAGATGCCGCGCCCGATGCTGGCGCAGCGCAGCATGCTGGGCAGCACCCCGGCGGCCAAGCGGCGCTGAGGTCCGCTGCAAGTCCGGAGAGATATTACAGGGAACACCGCCGCCGAATTAGGAGCCCGTTAACCAGGGGAGCGTTTCGATGGAGTGCATGATCCCACAGCCGCCGCTCCGATCCGGACGCGGCTCAACCACAAGGCTTCAGGTCCGGTGACAGCCCGGCGCTCCCAGTCCAGCCCCTCGCCCCGTCTTCCGCCGGAGACGGAGTGCGGCGTCGCGCCCGAGCTGATGGACTATCTGTTCGCCGAGTCGCCGGCAGCGGTGCCGGCGCAAGAACCGATGCCGGCACCGTCCCCCGCCGCCGCTCCCCAGCCCGGCCGCACCATCGCCCGACAGGTCGGCGACGTGCTGGTCGAATCGCGGCTGGCCGGCATGGGCGACGCCGACGTGCGCTCCACCCTGGCCCGCAAGCTGTGCCGGCTGCTGCCGGACCTGCCGCCGGGCGGCGCCGACACCGTCAGCACCGTCGCGACCCGCGCCCTGGAGCAGCTGGCCCGCGATCACATCGTCCGGGTGCGCGAGGCGCTGGCGACGGCGATCAAGGACATCGCCTGCGCCCCGCCGTCGGTGGTGGCGACGCTGGCGCGCGACGTCGAGCGGACGGTGGCGGAGCCGGTGCTGCGCTGCTGTGCCGCGCTCGGCGACGAGGATCTGCTGGACATCGTCGCAGCGGCGCCCGCCGGCTGGGCGCTGTCGGCCATCGCCCGGCGCCACAGCATCGGCGCCGCCCTGTCCGACGCCATCGCCGGCAGCGGCCATGCCGAGGCGACCGGCATCCTGCTCGACAACAGCGGTGCGGTGATCGCCGAACCGACCCTCGACAGGTTGGTGGAGCAGTCCGCCCATCATCCCGACTGGCGGGAGAAGCTGGCACGCCGCCCTGCCCTGCCCCGGCGGCTGGCGCAGCGGCTGGCGGATTTCGTCGATCTGGCGGTGGTCGAGTCCCTGCGCCGCCGCGCCGATCTCGACGACGCCACGGTGGCGGAGATCGCCGCGACCACCCGGCGCCGCATCGACTGGGCCGAGGCGCCCGAGTCGGCGGAGCCGCCGGAACGCCGCGCCGTCCGCCTGCACCGGCAGGGCAGGCTGGACGAGACCGCGCTCAGCGATGCGATGTCGTGGAACGAGACCGGCTTCGTCCGGGCGGCGCTGACCTTGCGCGCCCGCGTGGCGCCGGAGGTGGTGGATCTGATCCTCGACGCCCACGATCCGCAGGCGGTCACCGCCCTGGTCTGGCGGGCCGGCCTGTCGATGCGCTGCGCCATGCAGATCCAGGCGCGCGCCGCCGGCATCCATCCGCGCGCGATGTTGAACGCCCGGCAGGGCAGCGGCTTCCCGCTGTCCCCCGCCGAGATGGCCCGCCACCTGGAACGCTATGGGGTCGGGCCGTAAAGGGGCGAAGCGCCCCCGGAGACGGTCCTTACTGCACGGCCCCGCGCGGCATCGGCTGGCGCGGCGTGGCGCGGCCGGTGTGCGGAACCGGGGTGTCGGCCGAAGGTTCCTTGTAATAGGGGCCGCGGTCGGTCGGGCCTTCCATCGCCTCGGCCGGGGTGACGATCTGCTCGCCGGTGCCGGCGTCGAAGGCGATCAGCGCCTGCTGGCGCACCTTCAGGCAGGCCTCGCGCTTGGCCGCCGTCTCCGCCGACTGCGACCCGTCCAGCGTCACCAGCGGCAGCACCCAGTCGGCCCGCTGGTTGTCGGGGATCGAGGTGTAGACGTAGTTGGTCAGCGTCTGGCAATAGGCGACGCTGGGGGCCGCCACCGCGTCGGTGATCGGGGCGGCGGCGATGGCGGCGGTATAGTCGCCGACCGTCTGGGCCTGGGCGGCACCAGCGGCCGAAAGGCCGGCGGCAAGCGCCAGCGACAGGGCCGGACCGGGAATGAAACGGGCCATGAGCTTGGCCATCTGCGCTCTCCTTCGACCATCTTCGAACAAGGTAAGGACCGGACACGAACCATACGTATAAAGCCGAACGCTCCGGCGTTTGGAAAGGATCATCGGGGGTGCGGCGCAAAGCTGCAATGCCCGTTTATGGTTGGGCTTGCGGTCATGCTTGCCCTCCGCGACAAAACGCGCTACCTACGCTTCCGAAATCTCGGGGCGCTGGATCCCTAAGACGTTAGAATGACCAACGGTTCTAGTCTCCCGCTGAATGGGGGACGCTCAAACGTTTTAGGGAACGCTCCATGGCTCGCAAGAAGATTGCGCTCGTCGGTGCCGGCCAGATTGGCGGCACGCTGGCTCTGCTCGCTGCTCAGAAGGAACTGGGCGACGTCGTCCTGGTCGACATCGTCCCAGGCACCCCCGCTGGCAAGGCTCTCGATCTCGCCGAGGCCGCCCCGGTCGAGGGCTACAACGTCAGCCTGACCGGCGGCGACGACTACTCGGCCATCGCAGGCGCCGACGTCGTGATCGTCACCGCCGGCATCCCGCGCAAGCCGGGCATGAGCCGCGACGATCTGATCGGCATCAACAGCGGCGTCTGCAAGACCGTCGGCGAGGCCATCGGCAAGCACGCCCCGAACGCCTTCGTCATCGTCATCACCAACCCGCTCGACGTGATGGTGTGGGTGCTGCAGCAGGCGTCCGGCCTGCCGCCGGAGCGCGTGGTCGGCATGGCCGGCGTGCTCGACTCGGCCCGCTTCCGCTATTTCCTGGCCGAAGAGTTCAACGTCTCGGTCGAGGACGTCACCGCCTTCGTTCTCGGCGGCCACGGCGACACCATGGTCCCGCTGGTGCGCTACTCCACCGTCGCCGGCATCCCGCTGCCCGATCTGGTGAAGATGGGCTGGACCACGCAGGAGAAGCTGGACGCCATCGTTCAGCGCACCCGTGACGGCGGCGCCGAGATCGTCAAGCTGCTGGGCAACGGCTCTGCCTTCTACGCCCCGGCCGCCTCCGCCATCCAGATGGCCGAGTCCTACCTCAAGGACCAGAAGCGCGTTCTCCCGGTCGCCGCCCACCTGAGCGGCCAGTATGGCCAGGACGACCTCTATGTCGGCGTCCCGACGATCATCGGCGCCGGCGGCGTCGAGAAGATCATCGAGATCGAGCTGAACGACGAAGAGAAGGCGATGTTCCAGAACTCCGTCGACGCGGTGAAGACGCTGGTCGACGTCGTCAAGAAGCTGAACGCCGAGAAGGCCGCTTCCTAAGGAACGGACCGCGCGGTCTCCGGCGTCTGCCCGGTCCCTGTCCGGGCCGGGTGGACGCCGGTGGTGCGCCCGTCTTGTCCTTCAGTCGACCCGTTCTCGTCAGCCGAAACAAAAAACAGATGGACGCCCGATGAACATCCATGAGTACCAGGCGAAAAGCCTGCTGAAGAAGTACGGCGTCGCGGTTCCCCGCGGCGGCGTTGCCTACACCCCGCAGGAGGCCGAGACGGTCGCCCGCGAGCTGGGCGGTCCGGTCTGGGTCGTGAAGTCCCAGATCCATGCCGGTGGCCGCGGTGCCGGCCGCTTCAAGAACAACCCCGAGGGCAAGGGCGGCGTCCGCGTCGTCAAGTCGATCGAGGAAGTCGGCAAGAACGCCTCCGAGATGCTGAACAGCGTCCTCGTCACCAAGCAGACCGGCGCGGAAGGCCGCGAGGTGAAGCGCCTCTATATCGAGGAAGGCGCCGACATCAAGCGCGAGCTGTATCTCGGCATGCTGATCGACCGCGCCACCGGCCGCGTGACGATCATGGCCTCGACCGAAGGCGGCATGGAGATCGAAGAGGTCGCCCACAACACGCCGGAGAAGATCGTCAAGGTCGCCGTCGATCCGGCCACCGGCATCCAGGGCTACCACACCCGCAAGGTCGCCTTCGCGCTGGGCCTGGAAGGCAAGCAGGTCGGCGCCGCCGCCAAGTTCATCCAGGCCGCCTATCAGGCCTTCGTGGACCTGGACTGCGCCATCGTCGAGATCAACCCGCTGATCGTCACCGGGTCGGGCGACATCCTGGCGCTCGACGCCAAGATGAACTTCGACGACAACGCGCTGTTCCGCCACAAGGACGTGGAAGAGCTGCGCGACGAGGCCGAGGAAGACCCGGCGGAGATCGAGGCGGCCAAGCACAGCCTCAACTACGTCAAGCTCGACGGCAACATCGGCTGCATGGTGAACGGCGCCGGCCTGGCGATGGCCACCATGGACATCATCAAGCTGTATGGCGGCGAGCCGGCCAACTTCCTCGACGTCGGCGGCGGCGCCACGAAGGAGCGCGTCACCGCGGCCTTCAAGCTGATCCTGTCCGACAGCAACGTCGAAGGCATCCTGGTCAACATCTTCGGCGGCATCATGCGCTGCGACGTGATCGCCGAGGGCGTGGTCGCCGCGGCGCGCGAAGTGCACCTGCACGTTCCGCTCGTGGTGCGCCTGGAAGGCACCAACGTCGATCTGGGCAAGAAGATCCTGGCCGAATCCGGCCTGCCGATCCTCTCGGCCGACAACCTCGCCGATGCCGCCGAGAAGGTGGTCAAGGCCGTGAAGGAGGCCGCGTAACATGGCTGTTCTCGTCGACAAGAACACGAAGGTGATCTGCCAGGGCTTCACCGGAGCCCAGGGCACCTTCCACTCCGAACAGGCCATCGCCTACGGCACCAAGATGGTCGGCGGTGTGACCCCCGGTAAGGGCGGCGCCAAGCATCTCGACCTGCCGATCTTCGACACCGTGTCGGAAGCGGTGGAGAAGACCGGTGCGAACGCCAGCGTGATCTACGTGCCGCCGCCGTTTGCCGCGGACGCGATCCTGGAAGCGATCGACGCCGAGATCCCGCTGGTGGTCTGCATCACCGAAGGCATCCCGGTGCTGGACATGGTCCGCGTCAAGCGCGCCCTGGATGGCTCCAAGACCCGCCTGATCGGCCCGAACTGCCCCGGCATCATCACGCCGGACGAGTGCAAGATCGGCATCATGCCGGGCCACATCCACAAGCGCGGCAAGATCGGCATCGTCTCGCGCTCCGGCACGCTGACCTATGAGGCCGTCGCGCAGACCACGGCGGCCGGCCTCGGCCAGACCACCTGCATCGGCATCGGCGGCGACCCGGTCAACGGCACCAACTTCGTCGACAGCCTGGAGCTGTTCGTGAAGGACCCGGAGACCGAGGGCATCATCATGATCGGCGAGATCGGCGGCGACGCCGAAGTCCGCGGCGCCGAGTTCATCAAGGCGTCGGGCACGAAGAAGCCGGTCGTCGGCTTCATCGCCGGCCGCACGGCTCCTCCGGGACGCCGCATGGGCCATGCCGGTGCGGTGATCTCCGGCGGCAACGACACCGCCGACTTCAAGATCGACTTCATGAAGTCGGTCGGCATCGCCGTCGCCGACAGCCCCGCCAGCCTGGGCTCCACCATGCTGAAGGTGTTCAAGGGCTGATCGCCTGCGGGCGTCGCGGCGACGTGACGCCCGCGGCCATCGGCCTTTGAAAAGAGGACGCCTTTTGAAGAGGCCGACGGGCGGGACGCTGCGGTGCCCCGCCCGCCGCCTCTTCGGGCTCTCCTCTTGGACGGATGATCCTGGGAACCCATATGCAAGCGTCGGCGGTGCTCTTCGCATCCCAGTCCGCACCCCGCCGGCCGTTTCCGCCGGTTCTTGCACATGGGTATCCAACGATCCCCCGCCCTCTTCATCACTCGCGATCATCTCCCACAGGGAATCGGGCTCACGGCCCGAGGTGAAACCATGTCGGCAAATCTGGAACAGACCTCGTTCCTCTTCGGCTCGAACGCCGGTTACGTCGCCGAACTCTACGCCAGCTACCTGTCCAACCCGGCCGCTGTCGATCCCAGCTGGAACAGCTTCTTCCAGGATCTGGACGAGGATTCGCGCGCCGTCCTGGACGAGCTGCGCGGCGCGTCCTGGACCGTGTCCGATCTGGAGGACCCCAAGGCCAAGCGCGACCCGGTCGCCGAGAGCTTCATCGTCGCCGCCCCCAACGGTGCCGCCAACGGCGCCGCCGCCGCGCTGACCGGCCCCGGCAACGGCGCCATGCTGGCCCACACCCAGCAGGTCTATGGCGGCATCAGCCCGCAGCAGCTGCGCGCCGCCACGCTGGACAGCATCCGCGCCCTGATGCTGATCCGCGTCTTCCGCGTCCGCGGCCACATGAACGCGCATTTCGACCCGCTGGGCCTGGAAAAGCGTGAGCCGCACCCGGAACTGGATCCGGCGACCTACGGCTTCGGCCCGGACGACCTCGACCGCCCGATCTTCCTGAACTACTCGCTCGGCCTGGAAACGGCGACGCTGCGCCAGATCCTCGACATCCTGCACAAGACCTATTGCGGGACGATCGGCGTCGAGTTCATGCACATCCAGGACCCGGAAGAGAAGGCCTGGATCCAGGAGCGCATCGAGGGCGGCCGCAACCACACCGACTTCACGGTGAACGGCAAGCGCGCCATCCTGGAGCGCCTGACCGCGGCCGAGGGCTTCGAGAAGTTCCTGCAGCTGAAATACACCGGCACCAAGCGCTTCGGCCTTGAGGGCGGCGAGTCGATGATCCCCGCGCTGGAGCAGATCCTGAAGCGCGGCGGCCAGCTCGGCCTCCGGGAAGTGGTGGTCGGCATGGCCCACCGCGGCCGTCTGAACGTGCTGACCAACTTCATGGGCAAGCCCTTCTCCGCCGTCTTCTCGGAGTTCCAGGGCAACCCGTCGAGCCCCGAGGACGTCCAGGGCTCCGGCGACGTGAAGTACCATCTCGGCACCTCGTCGGACCGCGACTTCAACGGCAACATCGTCCACCTGTCGCTGACCGCCAACCCGTCCCACCTGGAATGGGTCAACCCGGTCGTGCTGGGCAAGGTGCGCGCCAAGCAGCAGCAGCGCCGCGACCTGGAGCGCGAGCAGGTGATGGGCGTGCTGATCCACGGCGACGCCGCCTTCGCCGGCCAGGGCATCGTGGCCGAGACGCTGGGCCTGTCGGAGCTGCGCGGCTACCGCACCGGCGGCACCATGCACTTCATCATCAACAACCAGATCGGCTTCACCACCAACCCGACCTATTCGCGGTCGGGCGTGTACTGCTCCGACATGGCCAAGATGGTGCAGGCGCCGATCTTCCATGTGAACGGCGACGATCCCGAAG
This sequence comes from Azospirillum humicireducens, assembly GCF_001639105.2. Classification (NCBI taxonomy): domain Bacteria; kingdom Pseudomonadati; phylum Pseudomonadota; class Alphaproteobacteria; order Rhodospirillales; family Azospirillaceae; genus Azospirillum; species Azospirillum humicireducens. Next base: position 183,255 of record NZ_CP015285.1, on the reverse strand, counting down.
CCGTCGTGCATGTCAGCCGCATCGCCATCGAGTTCCGCCAGAAGTTCAAGCGGGACGTCGTGATCGACATGGTCTGCTACCGCCGCCACGGCCACAACGAGGGCGACGAGCCGGGCTTCACCCAGCCGATCATGTACAAGAACATCCGCGCCCACGCGACCACGCGCGAGCTGTACGCCCGGCAGCTGGTGAGCGAGAACGTCATCACCCAGGCCGAGGGCGACCAGATCACCCAGGACTTCATGAAGAAGCTGGAGGGTGAGTTCGAGGCGTCCAGCACCTACAAGCCGAACAAGGCCGACTGGCTGGAAGGCAAGTGGGCCGGCCTGCAGGCGCAGGGTGCCGATTCGCCCCACCGCGGCGAGACCGGCGTGGACATCGACAGGCTGAAGCAGATCGGCTTCAAGCTCTGCGAGTACCCGAAGGACTTCGCGATCAACTCCAAGATCGCGCGCCAGCTGGAAGCCAAGAAGAAGACGCTGGAAACCGGCGAGGGCATCGACTGGGCGACCGCCGAGGCGCTGGCCTACGGCACGCTGGTCGCCGAGGGCACCGGTGTCCGCCTGTCGGGCCAGGATTCCGGCCGCGGCACCTTCTCGCACCGCCATGCGGTGATGTACGACCAGAACACCGAAGAGAAGTACATCCCGCTCTGCCACGTCAGCCCGGATCAGGCGACCTTCGAGGTCCATGACAGCCCGCTGTCGGAAGCCGCGGTCGTCGGCTACGAGTACGGCTATTCGCTGGCCGAGCCGCACAATCTGGTGCTGTGGGAGGCGCAGTTCGGCGACTTCGCCAACACCGCCCAGACCATCATCGACCAGTTCATCTCGTCGGGCGAGTCCAAGTGGCTGCGCATGTCCGGCCTGGTGATGCTGCTGCCGCACGGCTACGAGGGCCAGGGGCCGGAACACTCGTCCGCCCGTCCGGAACGCTTCCTGCAGATGTGCGCCGAGGACAACTGGCAGATCTGCAACGTGACGACGCCGGCCAACCTGTTCCACGTCTTCCGCCGCCAGATCCGCCGCAGCTTCCGCAAGCCGCTGGTCCTGTTCACGCCGAAGTCGCTGCTGCGCCACAAGCTGTGCATCTCCGACCTGTCGGAGATGGGTCCGGGCAGCACCTTCCACCGCGTGCTGGGCGAGACCGCCAACGATCTGGCCGCCAACGACAAGATCCGCCGCATCGTGGTGTGCTCCGGCAAGGTCTATTACGACCTGCTGCAGGAGCGCATGAGCCGCGGCATCAAGGACGTGGTCATCCTGCGCCTGGAACAGCTCTACCCGTTCCCGAAGGACGCGCTGGCGGCCGAATTCGCCAAGTATCCGAACGCCGAGCTGGTCTGGTGCCAGGAAGAGCCGGAGAACCAGGGCGCCTGGCATTTCGCCGACCGCCGCCTGGAAGGCGTGCTGAAGGACGTCGGCCACAAGGCCGGCCGCCCGTCCTATGTCGGCCGCCCGGCCACCGCCTCGCCGGCCACCGGCCTGCTGAAGCGTCACAACCAGGAGCAGGCCAAGCTCCTGGATCAGGCCCTGACGGTCCGCTGACCATCGCACCCAAGCGAACAAGAAGACGAACGAGGAACAAGAAATGGCTACCGACATCAAGGTCCCCACGCTGGGTGAGTCCGTCTCCGAGGCGACGGTCGCCCGCTGGCTGAAGAAGGCCGGCGAGGCCGTCGCCATGGACGAGGCGCTGGTCGAGCTGGAGACCGACAAGGTCACGCTTGAGGTGAACGCGCCGGCCGCCGGCGTGCTGGCCGAGATCGTCGCTCCGGAAGGCGCGAACGTCGAGGTCGGCGCCCTGCTGGGCGTCCTCACCGAGGGTGCCAGCGCCGGGGCCGCCCCGGCTGCTGCCGCCCCGGCTCCCGCCGCTGCCGCTCCGGCCGCCGCCCCGGCCCCGGCCGCTGCCGCTCCGGGCAACCTGGCCGCTTCCGGCCCGGCCGCCCGCAAGCTGGCGGACGAGAAGGGCATCGACGGCTCGTCCATCGCCGGTTCGGGCAAGGATGGCCGCGTGACCAAGGGCGACGTGCTGGCGGCTCCGGCCCCGGCGGCCAAGCCGGCCGCTCCGGCCCCGGCGCCAAAGGTCCAGTGGGCCGCAGGCACCCAGGGCGACCGTCCGCGCGCCGCGCAGGAAGAGCGCGTCCGCATGACCCGCCTGCGTCAGCGCATCGCCGAGCGCCTGAAGGAGGCCCAGAACTCCGCCGCGATGCTGACCACCTTCAACGAGGTGGACATGTCGGCGGCGATCGCGCTCCGCGCCGAGTACAAGGACTATTTCGAAAAGCGCCACAAGGTGCGGCTCGGCTTCATGTCCTTCTTCGTCAAGGCCGCCGTCCAGGCGCTGAAGGAGATCCCGGCCGTCAACGCCGAGATCGACGGCACCGACATCGTCTACAAGAACTACTATGACATCGGCGTCGCCGTCGGCACGCCGCAGGGTCTGGTGGTTCCGGTCGTCCGCGACGCCGACAAGCTGGACTTCGCCGGCGTCGAGGGCACCATCGCCGCTCTCGGCAAGAAGGGCCGCGACGGCAAGCTGTCGATGGACGAGCTGACGGGGGGCACCTTCACCATCTCCAACGGTGGTGTCTACGGCTCGCTGATGTCGACCCCGATCATCAACCCGCCGCAGTCGGCCATCCTCGGCATGCACAAGACGATGGACCGCGCGGTCGTCGTCGGCGGCAAGATCGAGATCCGCCCGATGATGTATCTGGCGCTCTCCTACGACCACCGCATCATCGACGGCAAGGAAGCGGTGACCTTCCTGGTCCGCATCAAGGAGCTGATCGAGGATCCGCGCCGCCTGCTGCTGGACGTCTGATCCGAAAGAGGCAAGGGAGGGCTCCGGCCCTCCCTTGACCCACCCGCCAAGGGCCGTCGCCCTTGGAACCCTGGAGGGGCGCCGCGAGGCGCCCTTTTCTTTTTCTGCGGCACAACCGGAATGGAAATCCATTCTCGGATAACAATCGTTCCAGTCTGTTGACAGCTTTGGCGTGCCGGTATTGTCTTGGGAACCCGTTGCGACAGAAGGCGCCGTCATGTCCGTCTACATTCTCGATTTGGCCATTGCTGCCAACACCGTCTACAATTTCCAGAAGGGACGGGGAAATGACGCAGCTGCTTTCACCAAAGCGGAGGATGCGAGCCGCTGCCCCCCCGGTTTCCAGATGCTGGTCTCGATGGAGGAGACATCGGTCGGCTTCTTCGGAGCCGTGTACAAAGAAAAGCACTCCAAACACTTTATCGTGGCTTATCGCGGAACCGCGGTGGGAAGCAGCTCCTCGGGCCAGATGGCCGGCCTGAAGAATCTGAAAACCGATATCGGTCTCTATGCCATCGAAAGCCTGCCCTCCTGCCTCAGCTATGCGACCCAGCTGTATGAGTTGGCGCGCAAGACACTGCCGGGGGACCAGCCGGTCCTTTGCGGCCATTCGTTGGGCGGTGCGATCGCAACCATCGTGGCGGTGGAGAATGCGGCGCCCTGCTGCGCATTCAACGCACCGACCGTCTCCAAGATGGTGCGCGGCGGCATCATTCATGGGCCGTATGTCCGCGTTAAAAAAGAAGATCTGCCGGAAATCGAAAAGAATATCGTCAACTTCAATCTGCAATGGGATCCGATCAGCAAGTCGTCGAAGGCTGTTGGAAAAGTGATCAAGCTGCCCGCGACCATGGCAAATGGCGGCCACTCTCAGGACAAGGTGGTCGCCAACATCAAGTCCAGCAAATACGCCTCGATGTCCTTCTTCGATCTGGTCGGCTGAGACCGGAAAACGGATCGGGGCCGTTTGGGTCGGAGCCAGCCGCGTGGCCGGTCAGGCGAAGGAAACGCTTTGGACCACGAATTCCTTGACCCGGTAATCGATGGTCGCACCGCTCCGCGATTCATAATGCCGGTAGCGGTCGACCAAACCGGCGATCAGGCTGGCGGCACTGCCGCTCGACGCTTTGAATTCGCCATAGTTGGGGTCGAAGAAGTACAGGTGCGATCCCAGCCCGAAGGCCTTGCCGCCGGATTTGTAGCAGCAGGTGGCGTGCGCCGCCCCGCGCTGCGTGAAGTTCAAGGTGACAAGGTGATAGGTATGCGGGCTGGCGGTCGCGGTGGCGATCGCCTTCGTGACATCCTTGACGCTGTCCGGATCGGTCGCGCTCATCCATTGCGTCCGCGTCTGCCCAACGGCGAGTCCGGCCTGCCCCATCGCCTGGTTGCGCGCGCCCAGCTGCTCCGATGACAGGTCCAGATCGAATTTCAGCTCCGTGCTGTAGAGACGCTGCTTGATGCTGGCGTGCAGAATCGTGCTGTCCTGGTCGATGTAGGCGATGCGCTTCTGCGGCGCCTCGCCCTTGCTGGTGCGGTGGCGCTTGATCCATTCGATGCACAGGCCGAAGCAGATGCCCTTCATCGCTTCATGATCGTCGGGAAACAGCCGCTCGACCGGTGAGCGTTGCTTGAACGGTGCCACGCAATAGCTGTCGAAATCGGCCATGCTCATTCCCTGGTCTTGGCATTGCCCGGCGGAGCGAGCCGCGGGCCGCATCGTCGGCATCGATGCTAGCCCCGATAATCGGCCGCGGCCTAACGATCCTGCTTGGAATCTGACGGAACCTGCCGTCGCGGAGCAAGGCGTCGCCCGTCGAACGCCGCCCATCTGTTCGCCACAAGGACAGTTTGCGGCGCGCTCAAATCCGCTTGCAAGAGCGGTGGCATCTGGTATACCGTATCGATAATGTCAGTGCGGCACGGCTTTCGGGCCATGACGCACCGGCTCCCCCGGCGCCCAATCCAAGAGGGGGCGAGCGCCAAGGAGATCGACATGGAACAGGCAACAGCGGGCTCGCCCGCGGTCGTCGATTGCGAACAGCTGGTGGCGGTGATCGGCGACGCCGTCATCGTGTCCGACCCGGCGGGTGCCATCACCCTGTGGAACGCGGCGGCGGAGCGGATGTTCGGCTTCACCGCCGACGAGGCGATGGGCAGGTCGCTCGACATCATCATTCCGGAACGCCAGCGCCAGCGTCATTGGGATGGCTATGAAAAGACCATGGCCACCGGCGAGACCCGCTACGGCCATGACCTGCTGCGGGTCCCGGCCATCCACAAGGACGGGCACAGCCTGTCGATTGCCTTCACCGTCGCGCTGTTGCGCGGGACCGACGGTGCGGTGACCGGAATCGCCGCCGTGGTGCGGGATGAAACCGCCCGCTGGACCGAGGAGCGGAAGCTGAAGCGCCGCCTTGCCGAACTCGAGGCGGCAACGGCCGCCGGCTGAGTCTGCCGGTGCGCGTCACGCGCCCGGCATGCAGGCAAATCCAAGAGCACGTCCAAGGGACAAACTGAAACAACGCGAATAAAGGGAGTGTTGCAGTCATGACCAAGCCGCTTGAAGGCATCAAGATCATCGACTTCACCCATGTGCAGGCCGGCCCCGCCTGCACCCAGCTTCTGGCCTGGTACGGCGCCGACGTGATCAAGGTCGAACGTCCGGGCGCCGGCGACGTCACCCGCAGCCAGCTGCGCGACATCCCGGATGCCGACGCGCTCTATTTCACCATGCTGAACAGCAACAAGCGCTCCCTGACGCTGGACACCAAGACCGCCGAGGGCAAGGAAGTCCTGACCCGTCTGATCAAGGAATCCGACGTGCTGGTCGAGAATTTCGGCCCCGGCGCGCTCGACCGCATGGGTTTCAGCTGGGACAAGATCCGCGAGCTGAACCCCGGCATGATCGTCGCCTCGGTCAAGGGCTTCAGCGACGGCCACCATTACCAGGACCTGAAGGTCTATGAGAACGTCGCCCAGTGCGCCGGCGGCGCCGCCTCGACCACCGGTTTCTGGGACGGCCCGCCGACCGTGTCCGCCGCCGCTCTCGGCGACAGCAACACCGGCATGCATCTTGCCATCGGCATCCTGACCGCGCTGATGGCCCGCACCAAGACCGGCAAGGGCCAGAAGGTCGCCGTGTCGATGCAGGACAGCGTGCTGAACCTCTGCCGCGTCAAGCTGCGCGACCAGCAGCGCCTGGATCGCATCGGCTATCTGGAGGAATACCCGCAATACCCGCACGGCAAGTTCACCGACGTGGTTCCGCGCGGCGGCAATGCCGGCGGCGGCGGCCAGCCGGGCTGGGTTCTGAAGTGCAAGGGCTGGGAGACCGATCCCAACGCCTACATCTACTTCACCATCCAGGGCCATGCCTGGGCGCCGATCTGCAAGGCGCTGGGCCGCGAGGAGTGGATCGACGATCCGGCCTACAACACCGCGCTGGCCCGTCAGGACAAGATCTTCGACATCTTCGCGATCATCGAGGATTGGCTGAAGGACAAGACCAAGTTCGAGGCCGTCGACATCCTGCGCAAATACGACATCCCGTGCGCGCCGGTGCTGTCGATGAAGGAGATCGCCAACGACCCGTCGCTGCGCGCCAGCGGCACCGTCGTCGAGGTCGACCACAAGCAGCGCGGCAAGTACCTGACCGTCGGCAGCCCGATCAAGTTCTCCGACATGTCGGTCGAGATCACCGGCTCCCCGCTGCTCGGCGAGCACACCGACGAGGTCCTGGCCCAGCTCGGCTACAGCAAGGACCAGATCGCCGCCATGCACGACGCCAAGGTGGTCTGAGACCGGCTGCCCCAACTCTCCCTCCCCTGCGGTCGGACCGGCCTTCGGCCGGCCGAGAGCGGGGGAGGGGTTAGGGTGGGGTGATCGTCGCTCACCCTGAGAACACAAAACGGCGCCCCATCAGGGCGCCGTTTCCATTTCCCGAACCTTCAGCCCCTCACGCCTTCCCGGCGCGGTCCAGATCGTCCAGGATCTCGCCGGCACGGTTGGTCAGGGTATGGGCCAACCGGGCATAATGGCCGTTGCCGGTCGCACGGGCATGATTGGCCGCTTCCGCGCCCAGCTGCGCCAATTCATGTGCGATCTTGCGGTAATCGGGCTTTCTGTAATCGGGCCGGTAGTCGGGAATCCCGCAACGCGCCACGGTAAGAGCCTTCGGAGGGTCCTGCGAAGCCACAACCGCCCCACCCGCTGATAGCATCGCGAAGGGGAGATCCTGGCACGGCAGGGCGCGGACGCCAACTGACGCTTACGGCAGGGCAGGCACAGCCTTTGGGTGCGGCCCGCCCGACCGAAGCGGATAGGACGCAGCCGGTGGCTTGCCCCGCCGATCAGTCGTCGATCAGCAAATCCAGCGTCGAGCGCACCACCTGCACGATCTCGCCGCCATGGGGCGCGGCGCCCAGGCCGCGGGCGTTCATGATGATCGACAGCTCATGCTCGGTCGTCGGGGCGAAGCGGGCGATCTCCTGCACCAGATCGTCCGACAGCACGGCGTCGCGCGTCACCCCGGCCTGGACCGCGGCCTTGTCGCGCCAGCCGTTCAGGGCGGCGGCGATGGCCGCCTCGATCTGCTGCGATTCCTCCTTGCGGCGGAGATCGGTGAACAGCACCAGCACGCGCCACGCGCCGTCGGCGTAGGCGGTCTCGATGCGCTGGACCTCGACCGTCCGCAGGAAGGAGGAGAGCTGCGTCTGCGCCTCTTCGGCGGAGGCGTCGGGAATGGTGAAGGTGCGGATTTCGGTGCTCATCGCCAATCCTGCTGTGCGGCCGTCCTGTCGGGCCGGGATCCTACACAGGATTGGCGCGTTCGGCAAACTGCGACCCTGCCGCAGGGATGGTCCGCCCCCTTGGGGATACCCCCAATTTCCACAGGACGATTTTCCTCCCCCGCGCGTTGTGGGAAAAGCCGGGCGCTCACCGGACGCCTCCGGCATCCGATGCGAACGCCCGCCGCAGGATCGCTGTGCCCCGAACACCGGGTCATGACCGCCGAGGAGTCCCCCCGATGCCCGATCCGGAACCGCAGACCGCCGTCGAACGCCCCAATTCCGAACAGGCCGCCCCGGACCCGCGCCGGGATCGGAGCCGTTGGCGGGTGCTGGGCATCGGGCTGCTGCTGGGGCCGCTGGCATTGGCAGGAGTGGCTGTTCTGGCGGTTCTGTGGACCGGCTCCCTGCTCTACGACCAGCCCTTCGCCTGGTACAACCTGAACCGCATCCATGCGCTGGCCGACCGGGCGGCGCGGAACCCCGACTCGGTGTCGGTCGTCGCACTGGGCGACACCGCGCTCCGCGACGCCACCCTGGACGAGCGCGGCATGGCGGAGCTTGCCGCCAGACGCGGCGTACCAAATCTGGAATTCCTGCGCATCGTCCATCGGCAGGCCCAGTTCGCCGATTTCGAGCCGCTGCTCGACCGGCTGATCGCCGTGAAGCCGACGCTGATCCTGATCGACCGCAGCCTGCTGACCGCCAGCCGCGGCCCGATGGACGAGCTGGAGCGCTACGGCCACGGCCTGATGCGCCTCTACCGCGGACAGACCCATGTCCAGGATCAGGTGGCGCTGCAGTACCGGCGCGGCTGCGGTCCCACCCCGTCGGCCTGGCTGACCGGCGGCACGCCCGACGCCGTCACCGGCAACTCCGCCACGGTACGGCGGGTGCGCGCCTTCATCGGCCGTGCCTGGGCCGCCGGCATCCGCGTCGCCCTGGTCGAGGTGCACAGCGGCCCCGCCCCGCACTCCACCGGCCCGATCGCCGCCGCATCGGCCGCCGGGCAGGACCACGACGGGATGGACGCCGTTCCCGCCTGCACCGACGGCGAGGCCGGCACCGATGGCCGAAGTGCCTTCTCGGCCTGGCTGACCGGCGGCATCGCCGGAGCGGTCGCCGGCGCCCAGCCCGACCGCATGCCCGGCCGCGCCCCCGGATACGGCAAGGTGACGCAGGCCGCAGCACGTCCCTGACACGCCGACCGTTCATGCCGCACCGCAACCGGCCCCGCTCTTTCCGCCTTCCGGTTAAACCACTTTTTGTTTATGGTTTTGTCGTCGGGCGAGTCGCAACAGGAGACGGATGCATGGCTTCCATCATGATCAAGAAGGCCGGCGAAGGGCTGGTCTCGCAGGCCCACCGCAACGCCGACGTCGGCCCGACCAGCGGCAGCTCGGTCGTCTATGAAATCCAGAACGTGCCGGGCGATGTGACCGTCGACGACGTGATCGCCGCCTTCAAGACCTTCAAGCCGGCCGACAAGGTGTACGAGATCGACTGGTCCGCCCTGTCAAAGTAAGCGACTGGCCCGTCTCAAGATCCCCTCTCCCCCCCGGGGAGAGGGTTAGGGTGAGGGGGACGCACCGCGAGGATTTCCAAGCATCGCGCACTGCCCGCTCCCCACTGAATTCACCTCATGCATCCCCCTCACCCCGACCCTCTCCCCAGGGGGGAGAGGGGGAGGCCACTTACCCCTGCAGCGCCGGATAGCGCTTGGCCCACACCTCCAGCTGGGCGACATGCTCGGCCTCTTCGGCGGCGAACTCCTCGGCCATCATGCGGACTTCCGAATCGGTGGTGGTCTTCGCCACCTCGGCGTAGAAGGCCTGCCCGCGCCGCTCGCTGTCGAGCGCCAGCTCCAGCGCGTATTCCACCGTCATCAGATAGTGCGAGCCTTCCATCGAGGCCGCTTCCGGGCTGTCGCCGTCCGGCCATTGGAAGTCTTCCGGCGCCAGATCGGGGATCTGGCGGAAGCCCGACCGTTCCCGCGCCTCGGCCAGATGCATGCGCGAGAATTTCGCCATCTGGCCGAAGAAGGCCGCGACCTCCTGGTTGCCATAGGTCTTCATCGCCTCCGACAAATCAGCGAAGCGGTTGGCGGCGTCCTCCTCCAGCGCGCAGGCGTGGGCGAGGAACAGGGCTGCGTCGTGGATATCGGTCATAGGTCCCTTTGAGGTGCGAAAAAGCCCGACGACATCAAAACCATACATTTTTTGAGGCTATTGGTCGTGCGTCCGCGCTCCCTGCTCCGCCCCTGCGACCTTTTGGCGCGTGCCGCACCGCTCGCCTCCCGAAAACCATTGCCTTTCCCGCCGGTTCGCGGCAGCAGACTCCCCCCATGAGCAAGCCCGCCTTCCCCGCCCTTCCACCCCTTCCAATAGATCCCGTCCTTCCCGCCCTGCTGGAGGCGCTGGACCGCCGCGGCACCGCCGTGCTGCAGGCCCCGCCCGGCGCCGGCAAGACCACGCGGGTGCCGCTGGCCCTGCTGGAGGCCGGTTGGCTGAAGGGCCGCAAGATCCTGGTGCTGGAGCCGCGGCGCCTCGCCGCCCGCGCCGCCGCCCGCCGGATGGCGTCGATGCTGGGGGAGGCGGTGGGCGAGACTGTCGGCTACCGCGTGCGCCTCGACACCAAGGTCGGCCCGAAGACCCGGATCGAGGTGGTGACCGACGGCCTGTTCCTGCGCCAGCTTCAGGAGGACCCGGAGCTTCCCGCCGTCGGCGCCGTGCTGTTCGACGAGTTCCACGAGCGCGGCATCGACAGCGACCTCGCCCTTGCCCTGGTGCAGGAGGCGCGCGGCGCGTTGCGCGACGACCTGCGCCTTGTCGTGATGTCGGCGACGCTCGACGCCGCCCCCGTCGCCGCCCTGCTGGCCGACGCGGACGGCCCCGCCGCCATGGTGACCAGCGAGGGCCGCGCCTACCCGGTCGAGACCCGCCACCTCGACGCGCCAAGCCAAGGCACCCGCATCGAGGACGCCGTCGCCGCCGCCGTCCGCCGCGCGCTCCGCGAGGAGCCCGGCAACGCCCTGGTCTTCCTGCCCGGCGTCGGCGAGATCCGCCGCGTCCAGTCCCTGCTCGACCAGTCCGACCTGGGTCCGAACACCATCATCGCCCCGCTCTATGGCGACCTGTCGGCCGAGGCGCAGGACCGCGCCATCTCCCCCACACCGCCCGGTCAGCGCAAGATCGTGCTGGCGACCTCCATCGCCGAGACCAGCCTGACCATCGAGGGCATCCGCATCGTGGTGGACAGCGGGCTGATGCGGGTTCCGCGCTTCGACCCGCGCGGCGGCATGACCCGTCTGGCGACGGTGAAGGTCAGCCAGGCGTCGGCCGAGCAGCGCCGCGGCCGTGCCGGCCGGCTGGAGCCCGGCGTCTGTTACCGCCTGTGGCCGGAGGCGACGCACAAGGCGCTGGCCCCCTTCACCACGCCGGAGATCGCCGACGCCGACCTCGCCCCGCTGGCGCTGGAGCTTGCGGTGTGGGGAGTGTCCGACCCCGCCAGCCTGTCCTGGCTCGACCAGCCGCCGGCGGCGGCGATGGCCCAGGCGCGCGAGCTGCTGACCGGCCTCGGCGCCCTCGACCGGTCGGGTGCGATCACCCCGCATGGCCGCCGCATGGCCGGCTTCGGCGTGCATCCGCGTCTGGCCCACATGATGCTGGCCGGCAAGGCGATGGGCCAGGGCGCGCTCGCCTGTCTGGTCGCGGCGCTGCTGGGCGAGCGCGACATCGTCCGCAGCCAGCCCGGCTTCCGCGACGCCGACCTGCGCCTGCGCGTCGATCTGCTGCGCGGCGAGGAGCGCGGCGGCCAGGGTGCGGCGCGCGGCCTCAGCGTCGACCGCGGCGGGGCGCAGCAGGCGGTGAAGCAGGCCCGGCAGTGGCGCCGCCAGCTCGGCGTGCGCGACGACGACGCGATGGACTCCAACGCCGTCGGCATTCTGCTGGCGCTCGCCTATCCCGACCGCATCGGCCAGCGCCGCCCCGGCGGCCAACCCGGCGGGGTGGCGGCGCAGTATCGCCTGTCGGGCGGGCGCGGCGCCTATTTCCAGGAGACCGAGCCGCTGTCGGCCGAGGAGTGGCTCGCCATCGCCGACCTCGACGGCGCCGCCCGCGAGTCGCGCATCTTCCTGGCCGCTCCGGTCACGCTGGCCGATCTGGAGGAGAGCTTCGCCGACGACATCCGCACGGAGACCATCGTCGCCTGGGACGCGCGCGAGCAGACGGTGCTGGCGCGGCGGCGGCGCATGCTGTTCGCCCTGATCCTGAAGGACGAGAAGCTGGCCAAGCCGCCGGCCGACGCGATGACCGCCGCGATGATCGAGGGCATCCGCGCGCTGGGCCCCGCCTGCCTGCCCTGGACCGACGAGCTGCGCAAATGGCGCACCCGCGTGATGTTCCTGCGTGCCCGCGAGGGCGATGCTTACGACTGGCCCGACTTGTCCGACGCCGCCCTGATGGACGGTCTGGAGGAGTGGCTGGCCCCCTTCCTCGACGGCGTGTCGCGCCGCGCCCATCTGGAGCGCATCGACCTGTCGAGCGCCCTGCGCGCCCTGCTGCCCTGGGAGTTGCGGACCCGCCTGGACGCCGAGGCCCCGACCCATGTCGAGGTGCCGAGCGGCTCCCGCATCCCCATCGACTATGACGGCGAGGAGCCGGTGCTGGCGGTTCGCCTGCAGGAGATGTTCGGCCTTGCCGAGACCCCGCGCATCGCCGGCGGCCGGGTTCCGCTTCTGCTGCACCTGCTGTCCCCCGCCCGCCGCCCGGTCCAGGTCACCCGCGACCTCGCGAGCTTCTGGGCGAATGCCTACAAGGCGGTGAAGGCGGATTTGAAGGGCCAGTACCCGAAACATTACTGGCCCGACAACCCGCTGGAGGCCGAGCCGACCGCCAGGGCGAAGCCGAGGGGGCGGTGAGGGGGGCGATGACGCGCCCCTTCAGCCGGCCCCATCCGCCATCATCTCGGCGCGCAGCCTGACGGCGGTCGGCGAGGGCAACGGCGGCAACAGCAGGAACAGCTCCACCTCGGCATTCCGGTCGGTCAGCGGACGGAAGGCGACGTGGCCGGAACGGTGGCCTGTAACCGCCTCCGGCACGATGGCGATGCCGGCGCCGGCCCCGACCAGCCCCAGAAGCGACGCCATTTCCGCCGTCTCCAGCGCGATCCGCGGCCGCAGCCCTGCCGCGGCGAACAGCCGGTCGAGCAGATCGTTGAGCGCGGTGCCGAGCTGGCGCGCCATGATGACGAAACGCTCGTCGCCCAGTTCGGCCAGCGCCAGCCGGTCGCGGCCGGCCAGCGCATGGTCCGCCGGCAGAGCCACCAGCAGCCTCTCGCAGGACACCACGATCCGCCGGTCGGCCGGCCAGCCCTCCGCAGTCTCCGGCAGGGGGCCGCGCACGATGGCCAGATCGACCCGTCCGGCCTCGACCTCGCGGGTGCAGGTGCGGGTGGTGTTCTCGACCAGCCGGATCTCCACCGCCGGATAGCGGCGGCGATAGCGGGCGATGGTCGCCAGCACCTCGTCGGAATAGAGCGCCGAGGCGGAATAGCCGATGCGCAACTCGCCGATCTCGCCGCCGGCCACCCGGCGCGCGGCGTCCGCGCCGGCCGCCGCGGCGTTCAGCACCTGATGGGCATAGGGCAGGAAGGCCTCCCCCGCCGGGGTCAGCCGCACGCTGCGCCGGTTGCGCTCGAACAGCCGGACGCGCAGCCGGTCCTCCAGCCCCTTGATCTGCTGGCTCAGCGGCGGCTGCGACAGGTTCAGCCGGGCGGCGGCACGGCCGAAATGCAGCTCCTCGGCGACGGCGACGAAGCAGGAAATCTGACGGAAATCCATCGCAACCGCCCCACTGATCCAAGTCTCGTATCACAGCGATCGAAGGCAGTATTTCACACGGCCGCCGCCGCGTGTCTAGCTTGCCGGCATGACCGCCATTTCCGACGAGACAGACCGCCCCGGCGCCACCGCCGCGACGGCGGCAGCGCCCTGGCGCGACCATTGCGCGATGCTGGTCTGCGCCATGACCGGCTTCAGCAGCCTCTATCTCACCCAGTCGCTGGGCGGGGAGTTGCAGAGGCTGCACGGGCTGTCGGTGCAGCAATGCGCCGCGCTGCTGACGGCGACGACGCTGGGGCTTGCCCTGGCCTCGCCGCTGGCCGGGCTGCTGGTGCAGCAGTTGGGCCTGCGCCGCGCCCTGGTCGTCGGGCTGACGCTGCTCGGACTGCTGGACGCCGGGCTGGCGGTGGCCGGCGGTTTCGCGGAGCTGCTCGTCCTGCGCGCGATGCAGGGCGCCGCCATGCCGATGGTGCTGTCCGCCCTTCTCGCCGGCATCGAGCGGCAGCCGTCCACCCGCACGGCGCTCGGCATGTCGGCGACCTATGTGATGGGCACGGTGTGCGGCGGCATTGTCGGGCGCCTGCTGCCGGCGTCGCTGATCCCGTCCTTCGGCTGGTCGGCGGCCTTTCTGGCGATGGCGCTGCTGCATGGAATCGCCCTGCTGCTGGCGCTGGCCCTGGCCTTCAAGGGGAGCGGACCGGCCCGGCAGCCCGCCGGCGATGAGCGGAGCCGCCGCCGCGGCTATGGCGCCTGGAGCCTGCCGGCGGTCTATGCCGGCGGCTTCGCCCTGCTCTTCTCGCAGATCGCGGTCTTCACCTTCATCGCCTTCCGGCTGGCGGAGCCGCCCTTCGGCTGGAGCACCGCCATGCTCGGCAGCCTGTATCTGGTCTTTCTGCCCTCGCTGGTCTTCCTGCACGGAACGCGGCGGGTCGTCTCCCGGATCGGCCATGGCCGGACCGTCGCGGCGGCGGCCCTGCTGTCCTGGATCGGCCTGCTGATGACGCTGGCCGGGTCGGCGCTGCCGGTCGTCGCCGGCCTTGTCGTCTTCAGCACCGCGGTCTTCTTCGTCCAGGCGGTGCTGGCCCATGCGCTGAGCCTGTGCGGCGGCGCCTCCGGCGCGCGGGCCAGCGGCGGCTACCTGTTCTTCTACTATCTGGGCGGGAGCCTCGGGTCGCTGGTCCCGGCTCTCCTCTGGCAGCGCTTCGGCTGGGCCGGCTGCCTCGCCCTGATCGCCCTGTTGCAGCTGGCCGCCGCCGGTCTGATCCGCCTTGCAAATGCGCGCGCCCGGCCGGCACCAGCATCATCGGCCACTCACAACACCCTGGGAGAGAATTGAATGCGAGAACTCGCAAACGCGGGCGTCGTCGTCGTGCCATCCCATCTCACGCCGCGATGGGATGCCGAAGCGGCCGTTATCCTGGAAACGCTCGACTCCTACCACCGCCATGCCGCCGCCTATCAGCAGATCACCGGCTTCGACGACGAGCACATCGCCGCCACCCTGCGGGACGATCTGCGCAGCAACGCCCCCAGCTTGGCCGACTTCGCGGATCATCTGCTCGCCAGCCTGAACACCGGCGGTTGCGCTGCCTATGTGCCGGAACTCGGACTCGGCGGCTTCGACCCCGACCGGCGGGCCCTGCTGCTCTATGCACTGTCGGTCGTCATCGGCAAGCCTTCGCCAACCGACGCCCACCCACCGGACAGCCTGCTGGTCGCCGACAACCACCGGGCCCTGCATGCCCGCACCGGCTTCGCCGACCGGCGGCGCCATTTGCTGCGCGTCCGCATGCGGGGCGACGAGCCGCGCAATGCCGCGGCCTTTCCCATGCTGACGCGGCTGCAGGCCACGGTGCCGGCTGGATCGTTTCACCCCCGGCGCGAGGACGCGCACATTCTGCCGAATTCGGCTAGGTGATGCGGATGGATGGCTGTGTCAGGGCATTGAGGCGCTCGGCCATCCACAGCAGCGCCGCCTGCGACGGACCATGCAAAGCCAGCTGATGGCGCCGGTACAAGGCGGCGTGACTCAATTGGGCGAAGCGTCCCTCGACGAAGCCGCCGGGGAAGAAGCCGAAGCGTCCCAACGTGCCGAAGGCGTTGTATTCGCCGAGGGACACCAGGGCGCCCAAATCCCGGAAGACGAAAGGAGGAACCGGTCGGCCCTCGCGCACCCATGACGGCAGATGCTTGGCGAGATGCAGGGCCTGTTGATTGGCGACCTGCGCCGTCGATGGCAAGGGACGCTCGGCACCGTCGGGAATGAGGCTGCTGCAGTCTCCCACGGCGAAAATGGCGGCGTCCCCCTTGGCCTGGAGGTTGGGCGCCACCACGATCTGACGCGCACGGTTGCGCTCCAGGCCGCTGTCTCCGACCGCCTCGGACGCACGGATGCCGGCGGCCCAGACCTTTAGTTCCGCTTCGATCCGTTCACCGCTTTCCAGCCGATAGCCATTGGCATCGGCACCGACGATCTTGACGCCGAGACGCACATCCACGCCAAGTCCGCGCAGCTGCTCGGTGGCCGAAGCGGCGACCCGCTCGGGAAAAGCGGCGAGGATGCGCGGCCCGCTTTCCAGCAGCGTGATGCGCAGACGGCTGCGGATGTCCGCCTCGCCATATCCGCCGGCAAGCTCGACCATCCTGGTCAGCTCCGCCGCGAGTTCGACCCCGGTTGCCCCGCCGCCGCCGATCGCGATGCGGATTTCATCGCCATGCAGGAAACTGCGGCCGACATGGGCGCGCAGCCTGTCATTGAAGGCGTCGGCCTCCCTCTGGCTATCGATGAAATGGCAATGCTCGGCAACTCCGGGAATCGCGAAATCATTGGCGCGGCTGCCAGTCGCAAGGATCAGGACATCGTAATCCAGCTCGCGCGCCTCTGCGATCGTCTTGCCATTCGCCTGCAGCGGCGCCAGACGGATTCGGCGCCCATCGCGATCGAGCCCTTCCATTTCTCCGGGAATATACTTGAAGTGATGCGATCCGGCATGGACGAGAAACTGGACCTGCTGCTGATAGATATTCCAGGTGCCGGCCGCGAAGGTGTGCAGCATCGGCTTCCAGACATGGGTCGGGCTGCGGTCGATCAGGCTGATCCGCGCGCTTCCCGGACCGCCCATCAGATGACCGAGGCGCGTCGCCAGGATCAGTCCGGCGACACCGCCCCCGACGATGCGGATGTGAGGAATGGCAGAAGACGACGGCTTCATACGGTGGGTCTCCACACTATGGCAAGGATCGCCTTGATGGATCGCACGATCCGTTGCCGATCAATCTCTGGGACATGGACCGAACGCAGGGTCAGACCCGACAGCAGGAGAGCGAGGATTTCGAGACGCGCGCGGCTGTCCGGGTCGTCGACGGCGGCGATTGCCGTTTCCCCCCGCGCCCCGGCCAGGGCGGCGAACCGTTGGCTCAGCCTGCGGTCGCTCTCCTGCAATATCGAGGCGATCCGCGGATTTCTTGCGGCCTCCGCCGCGATTTCAAGCATCAGCGCAACGCGCTGGGGTTTCAGGATGCGATCGAGCAGTTCATCCATCTGCCGGAACATCGCATCCAGGAAGTCAACCTCCGTATCCTCCGCAAGCAGCTGCAGAAGTTCGGCGAAGTCCCCCTCCTCCTGCTTCACCAACGCTTCGACGATCGTCTCTTTGCTGTCGAAGTAGTGATAGATGTGGCCAGGACTCATGCCCGCGATCTGGGAGATGCGGGCGATGCTGGTGCCATGGAACCCTTCCCGACGAAAGCACTCGGCCGCAGCATCGACAACCTGACGGCGCCGCATATCGGCTTTCGGTTCCGTTCTCCGCTCCCGCATCGCACCAGCACCCCAATGTCCTACCGAACAGATTGGAATTAGAGTGGGCATTCTAGAATGAACATTCAATCTTGTTTCATGCGGGAAAATGGGGTACGAGCCCAGGCGTCTCCGGCGCATGCGGGATAACCCGTCCGGGCAAGCTGCGATCCCGATCTTGTCAGGAACGCCCGTTTGGTGGGTGACCAACCGACCCGGACAGAGTCCAGCGTCGCGTGCAGACGACAAGCCACCATGTTTTCCCACGCACCCCTTACCACCGGTCGCCATTCATGATAGGACTATATACCTCAATTGCCCGAGGAGCGTCCTGCATGCATCGCCCTTGGCGCCACGCCCCCTTGCGCCCCATCCCCGCCCGCCCCCGCCCCGCCGGATGGAACAGTGGACAGCCCCCGGAAAACCGTTCCAACCTGTTCCAAGCGTTCCATCCGACCGCCGCCGGCCGGGTCGGGCGCCCCGGATGGAACAGTGAACACTCCGCCGAAATCCGTTCCACGCTGTTCCACCCGCCCACCTCCGCCCCCGAAACGAACCATCCCCCTTCCCTCACGGGAAACATCGACCACCGGTGTGCCGCGGCAAGTCTTGCCCCTTGACCGTTTTCCAGGGGAAGGGACTGTCCGTTCTCGGGCGGCAGAATCTGCCCGTGCTCTCGTCGCGCTCAGGATCGTCGCCAGGAATACGGGCTCACGTCGCACTCCCGGCTCGGCACGGCAGTTGCAAAACCCCCACTCGTGGAAATCCGCAGGTGGAGGGGAAGATGGCTGGCATCGGACAGATTGGCGGGATGCTTCCCTTGTTGTCGAACATGATTCCGGTCAGCCCTGCCCGCGCCGCTCCCGATCCCGATGTGATCAGGAAAGCCCGCGCGGCGATGGAGCGGATGAAGGCGGAGCCCGACGCCGCGCAGACGGCGCGGTTCTTTGCGACCAAGGCGCACAGCGTGTTGCGCAGGAATGGTGAGATCGCCGCCATCCAGTGGTGCGATGGCACCACGGAGGTCAGGAAACCCACAGGCCAGGCCTGGGATAAGGAGAGGCTCATTCAGCAGGGCATGTCCGCCGGGTTGTCGCAAGGACAGATGAACGACCTCTATGTCCGTGACTTGGCCAAGACCCTGGGGGCCGGCGTCTCGATCGATCGTTACGACGGGCGCGCAGATGCGCCGAACCGGCGTGACCTGATGGATTCGCCTGTGTCGGGACCGGCGCGGGGACGCCGCCTCTCCCTGGTGGCGTAATCCCCCGAAACGAAACGGCCCCCTTCCCTTGCGGGAAGAGGGCCGTCGTCGTTTCAGCTATCCGAACCGGCTCAGTCGCGCTTGACCGTGTCGCTGTTCAGCGCGGCCTGGGCGGCGGCGAGGCGGGCGATCGGCACGCGGTAGGGCGAGCAGGAGACATAGGTCAGCCCAACCTTCTCGCAGAAGGAGATCGAGGCCGGGTCGCCGCCATGCTCGCCGCAGATGCCCAGCTTGATGTCCGGACGGACCTTGCGGCCGCGCTCGGTGGCGATCTCCACCAGTTCGCCGACGCCGGTGACGTCCAGCGACTGGAACGGGTCCTGCTCCAGGATGCCCTGGCGCTGGTACTCCGGCAGGAAGCTGCCGGCGTCGTCGCGCGACAGGCCCAGGGTGGTCTGGGTCAGGTCGTTGGTGCCGTAGCTGAAGAACTCGGCCGACTCGGCGATCTCGCCGGCCTTCAGGGCCGCGCGCGGGATCTCGATCATCGTGCCGGTCAGATACTCCACCGTCACGCCGGTCTCGGCCTTCACCTGCTCGGCGGCGCGGTCGATCACCGCCTTGAGGATGTCGAACTCCTTCTTGGTGATGATCAGCGGGATCATCACTTCGGGAATGACGGCCTCGCCGGTGGTCTTGGCGACCTCGGCGGCGGCGGCGAAGATGGCGCGGGCCTGCATCTCGTAGATCTCGGGGTACGAGATGCCCAGACGGCAGCCGCGATGGCCCAGCATCGGGTTCGCTTCATGCAACTGGATGGTGCGGTGGCGAACCCGCAGCGGATCGGTGCCGGTGGCCGCCGCGACCTCCGCCATGTCCTCTTCGGTGTTGGGCAGGAACTCGTGCAGCGGCGGGTCGAGCAGGCGGATCGTCACCGGCAGGCCGGCCATGATCGTGAACAGCTCGACGAAGTCCTTCTTCTGGAAGGGCTCCAGCTTGGCGAGCGCCTTGCGGCGGCCGGCCTCGTCCTCCGCCAGGATCATCTCGCGGACGGCCAGGATGCGTTCCGGGTCGAAGAACATGTGCTCGGTGCGCGACAGGCCGATGCCCTCGGCGCCGAACTTCCGCGCGGTGCGGGCGTCCAGCGGGGTCTCGGCATTGGCGCGGACCTTCATCCGGCGGATGCCGTCGGCCCAGCCCATCAGGGTGGCGAAGTCGCCCGACAGCTCCGGCTGGATCGTCGGCACCTCGCCCAGCATCACCTCGCCGGTGGAGCCGTCGATGGTCAGGATGTCGCCTTCCTTCACGGCGACGCCGCGCACCGACATCTGCTTGGTCTTGTAGTCGATGCGCAGGTCGCCGGCGCCCGACACGCAGGCGCGGCCCATGCCGCGGGCAACCACCGCCGCGTGGCTGGTCATGCCGCCGCGGCTGGTCAGGATGCCGCGGGCGGCGTGCATGCCGTGGATGTCCTCCGGCGAGGTCTCGATGCGGCAGAGGATCACCGACTCGCCCTTGCCGGCCATCTGCTCGGCCTCGTCGGCGGTGAAGACCACCTTGCCCGACGCCGCACCGGGGGAGGCCGGCAGGCCCTTGGCGATGATCTTGCGGTCGGCCTTGGGGTCAAGCGTCGGGTGCAGCAGCTGGTCGAGCGAGGCCGGATCGATGCGGCGGACCGCCTCGTTGCGGTCGATGACGCCTTCGTTCGCCAGATCCACCGCGATCTTCAGCGCCGCCGGGGCGGTGCGCTTGCCGTTGCGGGTCTGCAGCATGAACAGCTTGTTCTGCTGGACCGTGAACTCGATGTCCTGCATGTCGCGGTAATGCTTCTCCAGCTTGAGGCGGACCTCGTTCAGCTGGTTGAACACCTCCGGCATCACCTCCTCCATGGCGGGGAGGTCGGACTTGTTGGCGATCTTGCCGGCGACGGTCAGGTGCTGCGGCGTGCGGATGCCGGCGACGACGTCCTCACCCTGGGCGTTGACCAGATACTCGCCGTAGAAGGCATTCTCGCCGGTCGACGGGTTGCGGGTGAAGGCCACGCCGGTGGCGCAGTCGTTGCCCATGTTGCCGAAGACCATGCACTGCACGTTGACCGCGGTGCCCCAGTCGGCCGGGATATCATGCAGCTTGCGGTAGGTGATGGCGCGGGCGTTCATCCACGAGCCGAAGACGGCGCCGATGGCGCCCCACAGCTGCTCCTGCACATCCTGCGGGAAGGGCTTGCCCAGCTCGCGCTCGACCGCCTTCTTGTAGTCCTCGATCACCGCCTGCCAATCCTCGGCCGACAGGTCGGTGTCGAGGGTGTAGGACTTGTCGCGCTTGTGGTTGTCGAGGATGTCCTCGAAATGGTGATGCTCAACGTCGAGCACGACGTTGGAATACATCTGGATGAAGCGGCGATAGCTGTCATAGGCGAATCGGCCGTCGCCCGACCGCTTGGCGAGACCGGCCGCGGTCGCGTCGTTCAGGCCCAGGTTCAGGACGGTGTCCATCATGCCCGGCATCGAGGCGCGGGCGCCGGAGCGGACCGACACCAGCAGCGGGTTGACCGGGTCGCCGAACTTGGCGTCCATCGCCTGTTCCAGCCGCGCGATGGCGGCGTTCACCTGCGCCGTCAGCTCCGGCGGATAGGAACGGCCGTTGGCGTAGAAATAGGTGCACAGCTCGGTGGTGATCGTGAAGCCCGGCGGAACGGGCAGGCCAAGATTGGCCATCTCGGCCAGATTGGCGCCCTTGCCGCCCAGCAGGTTCTTCATATCGGCCCGTCCTTCGGTGGCACCGGCCCCGAAGCTGTAGACCCACTTGGATTCACCCTGGCTCGCCATCGCGGAATTCCTCTCGCCCCATGGTCGTCCGGCATGCGGGTGCTCCCCTTGTGCTCCACGGGGCGATCCGCCGGGCGGGTCTGATCCGCTCAGCGGGACACCGTGGTCAGTTTGCTTGACCGCACATGCCGCTGAGTGGACCTTCTATCGCCCCGAACGTTGGGACACAAGACAGTCGCGTGGTCTAGAACGGGATGACCTGCGCTTCGCCGGCAAAGGAGCGTTGCGACTATATCGTATTGGCCGGATCCCCATTACTCCGGCGGATCCGCCTAACACCGATTCGAATTCGTGAATTACGCCCGAAGTACCCCGTAAATCCAAAGAAAAACGGGACCATTTCCCCTGCAAATGTTTCAGATGCTGATGCAATCCTCATCCGGACACTCGGTCCAGTGCTTGCCCTCCCCCGCCAGCCAGTCCGCCAGCGCCGCCGCCGGCATCGGCCGGGCGAAGCGGTATCCCTGGCCGATGGCGCAGCCTTCCGCCTCCAGCATGAGATGCTGGGCCTCGCGCTCCACCCCTTCCGCGACGACGGTCAGGCCCAGGGCTTCGCCGATCTGGATGATGGCCCGCACCAGCGGACGGTTGGCCGCGTCGATGTCCAGTTCCTTGACGAAGCTGCGGTCGATCTTCAGTTCGCCGACGGGAAAGCGCTTCAGATAGCTCAAGGAGGAATAGCCGGTGCCGAAATCGTCGATGGACAGGGTGACGCCCAGCGCGTGCAGGGCATCCAGCGCGTCATGGGCGCCGGCCTCCTCCGACATCATCAGCCGTTCGGTGATCTCCAGCGTCAGGTCGTTGGCCGGGATGCCGTTGGCGGCGAGCACCGAGCGGACCTGGTCGGGCAGGTCGCCGCGGGCGAAGCGGACGGCCGAGACGTTGACCGCCAGCCCCGGCACCGGCACCCCGGCAGCGCGCCAGCGGCCCAACTGCGCGACCGCGGTCTCCAGAACCCAGCTGTCCAGCCGGTCGATCAGCCCGCATTCCTCGGCCAGCGGCACGAATTCCGCCGGCGACACCGCCCCCCAGCGCGGGTGGGTCCAGCGGATCAGCGCCTCCACCCGGTAGAGGCAGTTCGGCTTCAGACGGACCTGCGGCTGGTAATGCAGCTCGAACGGCGCTTCGCCCGCTCCATCGTCGCCGGCACCGCTCTCCTGACGGTCCAGCGCCTCGCGCAGCGCCGCCTCCATCTCCAGGCGGCGCACGGCCTGCTCGTTCATGTCGCGGCGGAAGAAATGGCAGCGGTTGCGGCCGGCCTGCTTGGCCCGGTACATCGCCGCATCGGCCTGACGGAGCAGCGTGTCGAAATCCATGCCGTCGTCGGGATGCACGGCGATGCCGATGCTGGCGGTCGGGGTCAGCGTCAGGTCGGCCACCGTCAGCGGAACCGACAGGCTGGCGAGCACCCGCTCGGCCAGCAGCGAGGCATGCGCCGCGTCGCAGCCCGGCAGCAATGTCACGAACTCGTCCCCGCCCAGCCGGGCCAGCGTGTCGCCTTCGATGAACAGGCGGCGCAGCCGGTTCGCCACCTCCACCAGCAGCTGGTCGCCGACCGCATGGCCGAGAGAATCGTTGATGGTCTTGAAGCGGTCGACGTCCAGGAACATCAACGTCACGGGTTGGCGCGTGCGTCCGGCCAGCGCCAGCGCCGCGGTGGCGCGGTCGGCCAGAAGCTGGCGGTTGGGCAGCCCGGTCAGCGTGTCGAAATAGGCGAGCCGGTTGATCTCCGCCCGCGCCCGGTCATGCTCGATGGCCAGCGCGCACAGATGCACGCAGGCGTCCACCAGCCGCCGGTGGAAGGGCGCGGCGGGGCCCGGCTTGCGGTAATAGAGCGCGAAGCTGCCCAGCATCCGGGCACCCCGCCCCTTGATCGGATTGGACCAGCAGGCGGCCAGCCCGTGGGCCAGCGGCACCTCGCGGTAGGGCGCCCAGCGCGGATCTTCGGCGATGTCGGCGGACATCACCGCTTCGCCCAGGCTCATCGCGCTGCCGCAGCAGCCGACGTCCGGCCCGATGGGCAACCCGTCGATGGCGGCGGCATAGGCGCCGGGCAGAGACGGGGCGGCGGCGACCCGCATGCGGTTCTCGTCGTCGCGCAGCATCACCGAACAGGTGACCTCCGGCGCGCAAGCCTCCACCTGCCGACACAGAAAGTCCAGAACCTGCTTCAGTGACCGGCCCGCGGCCACCAGTTCCAGCACGTCCTGCTGCAGGCGGGCCACCGCCTCCGCCCGCTCGCGCTCGTCGAAACCGCGCATCTCGCACAGAAGCAGGGTGTCCGTGCCATCGACCAGATGCTGCCAGTGCAGATCGACCGGAACCGGGTCACGGCGCGGAACGCAGAGCGCGCCGCTGCCTGGCGGGGAATGGTCGCCCAGCGCCTCGTCCCACACCGTCCGCCAGTCGCGTCCGCCGATATCGAGCAGGGCGGGCAGCCGCCAGCCGATCATGCTGTCGAGCGGACAGCCGGCAAGGCGGGCGAATGCCGGATTGGCGCCGACGATGGTTCCGTCGGCCGTGGTCCAGACCAGTGCCGCGCTCCATTGCGCAGCGGTCACCCGCAAAAGGCGATCGGACGGCAGACGGTCGTCCAGCGCGGCCCCGGCCGAATCCATGCCCCCTGATCCCCCCGGACATCCATCGGGGAACGCCGCCCCGACGTTCCCCAGGAGTGTCAGCTAACATGAACACACGCGGCGCGGTCAAGCGCTCGTCGCTTTCGGACCCTGCTGGTACAAACACACGAGAATGGTTCCAAACAGTGAACCGCGAATTCGTTTGCGCACAAGCAAAAGGGAGGAAGCGGTTTCCCGCTCCCTCCCCTTTCCATCGTCCATCGCCCTATGGCGCCCCGACGGAGCGCTGCCTGGAAGAAGGCTCAGCTGCAGCCGGTGGTCGACCCGCAGCTGTCGCACTTCAGGCAGGTGCCGTTGCGGACCAGGGTCATGTTGCCGCACTCGCCGCAGGGATCGCCCTCATAGCCACGGGCGCGGGCCTCGCGGATGCGGTCGAAGCGCTGATCGCTGGTGCTGCCGCCATAGGCCGTGCCGGTCGCCGCGGTGGCGGCGACATGGCCATGGGCGGTGGCTGCGGCGACCGCCGGGCTGACCGCCATGGCCGCCTGGGCGGACGCCTGGGTGCCGGCCGACGCGGTGGCGCTGACGGCGGCGGTGTCGGTGCCGGTGGCGGCGAAGGCCGCAGCGGCGCTGGCGCGCTGGACCTGACCGCCCGTCTGGCCGCCATGCAGGACGCGCAGGTTGTTGCGGACATAGCCGGTCGACGCGATGCGGCGGACGATGTCGGACGGCTGCACCGGGTTCTCCGGCAGGTCGCCCTGCTTGTCGCCGCTGCCGACCGTCGACGGCACCAGATCCTCCGGCGTGGCGTGCGCCAGATCGGTGCGGTTCAGGTAGGAGATGGCGATCTCGCGGAAGATGTAGTCGATGATCGAGGTGGCCATCTTGATGGTGTCGTTGCCGGTCACCATGCCCGACGGCTCGAAGCGCGTGAAGGTGAAGGCCTCCACGAACTCCTCCAGCGGCACGCCATACTGCAGGCCGATCGACACCGCGATGGCGAAGTTGTTCATCAGCGACCGGAAGGCGGCGCCTTCCTTGTGCATGTCGATGAAGATCTCGCCCAGGCGGCCGTCCTCATACTCGCCGGTGCGCAGATACACCTTGTGGCCGCCGACATTGGCCTTCTGGGTGTAGCCCTTGCGGCGGTGCGGCAGACGCTCGCGCGAGCTGCTCTTCCGCTCGACCACCCGCTCGATCACCTTCTCGACGATGCGCTCGGTGACCATCTGGGCGCGGGCGGCTGCCGGCGCCTCGATCACCGCCTCGACCGCCTCGCCATCCTCCTCGTCGTCGAGCAGGGCGGCCTGCAGCGGCTGGCTCAGCTTGGAGCCGTCGCGGTACAGCGCGTTCGCCTTCAGGCCCAGGCGCCAGGACATCAGGTAGGCGTCCTTGCACTCGTCGACCGTCGCCGTGTTCGGCATGTTGATGGTCTTGGAGATGGCGCCGGAGATGAAGGGCTGCGCCGCCGCCATCATCGTGATGTGCGATTCCCAGGACAGGAAGCGCTTGCCGATGCGGCCGCAGGGGTTGGCGCAGTCGAACACCGCCAGATGCTCGTCCTTGAGGAAGGGCGCGCCCTCCAGCGTCATGGCGCCGCAGCAGAAGGTGTTGGCCGCCTCGATCTGCGCCTTGGTGAAGCCGATGTGGCTCAGCAGGTCGAAGCCGGGAGCGTCCAGCGTCTCGGCCGGGATGCCGAGCGTCTGGGTGCAGAAGTCGGCGCCGATGGTCCAGCGGTTGAAGACGAACTTGATGTCGAAGGCGGTGGCGAGATTGCCCTCCAGCCGCTCCAGCAGCTCGTCGGTGAAGCCCTTGGCCTTCAGCGACTCGTGGTTCACGCCCGGTGCGGTCTTCAGCGTGCCGTGACCGACGGCGTAGAGCGCGATCTCCTCGATCTGGTCCGGGGTGTAGCCGAGCGTCTTCAGCGCCTCCGGCACCAGCCGGTTGACGATCTTGAAGTAGCCGCCGCCGGCCAGCTTCTTGAACTTCACCAGGGCGAAGTCGGGCTCGATGCCGGTGGTGTCGCAGTCCATCACCAGACCGATGGTGCCGGTCGGGGCGACCACGGTGGCCTGGGCGTTGCGGTAGCCGTGGGCCTCGCCCAGTTCCAGCGCCTCGTCCCACACGCGGACGGCGGCCAGAGCCAGCTCCTGGTCCGGGCAGAGGTCGGCGACGAAGGGCACCGGCTCGACCGTCAGGCCCTCATAGCCGTTCATTTCGCCGTTGGCGGCGCGGCGATGGTTGCGGATGACCCGCAGCATATGGTCGCGGTTGGCCTCGTAGCCCGGGAAGGTGCCCAGCTCCTGCGCCATCTCGGCCGAGGTCGCATAGGCGACGCCGGTCATCACGGCGGAGATGCCGGCGCAGTAGGCACGGCCCTCGTCCGAGTCGTAGGACAGGCCGGACGCCATCAGCAGGCCGCCGAGGTTGGCGAAGCCCAGGCCCAGCGTGCGGAACTCGTAGGAGAGCTGGGCGATTTCCTTGGACGGGAACTGCGCCATCAGCACGGAGATTTCCAGCACGATGGTCCACAGCCGGCAGGCATGCTCGAACGCCTCGACGTCGAAGGAACCGTCCTTCAGACGGAACGACATCAGGTTCAGCGAGGCCAGATTGCAGGCGGTGTCGTCGAGGAACATGTATTCCGAGCACGGGTTCGAGGCGTTGATGCGCCCCGAGGCCGGGCAGGTGTGCCACTCGTTGATGGTGCTGTCGAACTGCACGCCCGGATCGGCGCAGGCCCAGGCGGCGTAGCCGACCTTGTCCCACAGGTCGCGGGCACGGACGGTCTTCATCACCTTGCCGTTGGTGCGGCCGATCAGGTTCCAGTCGGCATCGTCCAGCACCGCCTGCACGAACTCGTTGGAGATGCGCACGGAGTTGTTGGAGTTCTGGCCGGAGACCGTCAGGTAGGCTTCCGAATCCCAGTCGGTGTTGTAGGTCTTGAACTCGATGGAGGTGAAGCCCTGGCCGGCGAACTGGATCACGCGCTGGATGTAGTTCTCCGACACCTGATCCTTGCGGGCGGCGAGGATCGCCTTCTTCAGCTCCTTGTTCTCCTTCGGGTCCAGGCCCGACTGGGCGGCGGCCATCACCGCCGTCAGGTGCTTCTGGCAGATCTTGGAGCCGGTCACGAGCGCCGCGACCTTCTGCTCCTCGTTCACCTTCCAGTCGATGTAGCCTTCGATGTCCGGGTGGTCCATGTCCACCGTGACCATCTTGGCCGCGCGCCGCGTGGTGCCGCCCGACTTGATGGCGCCGGCCGCGCGGTCGCCGATCTTCAGGAAGCTCATCAGGCCCGACGACTTGCCGCCGCCGGCCAGCTTCTCGCCCTCGCCGCGCAGGCGGGAGAAGTTGGAGCCGGTGCCCGAGCCATACTTGAACAGGCGGGCCTCACGCACCCACAGGTCCATGATGCCGCCTTCGTTCACCAGATCGTCGGCGACGGACTGGATGAAGCAGGCGTGCGGCTGCGGATGCTCGTAGGCCGAGGCGGAGGAGGTCAGCAGGCCGGTCTTGAAATCGACGTAGAAGTGGCCCTGGCTCGGGCCGTCGATGCCGTAGGCCCAGTGCAGGCCGGTGTTGAACCACTGCGGGCTGTTCGGGGCCGCCATCTGGGCGGCCAGCATGAAGCGCATCTCGTCGAAGAAGGCGCGGGCGTCTGCCTCGCCATCGAAATAGCCGCCCTTCCAGCCCCAATAGGTCCAGGTGCCGGCCAGACGGTCGAAGACCTGGCGGGCGGAGCTTTCACCGACGAAGCGCTTCTCCTTCGGCAGGGCGGCCAGCTTTTCCTGGTCCGCTTCCTTGCGCCACAGCCAGGACGGGACGGTGTTCTCTTCGACGGCGCGCAGCGCGGCCGGGACACCGGCCTTGCGGAAATACTTCTGGGCCAGGATGTCGCTGGCGACCTGCGAGAAGTTGTCCGGCACCTCGATGCCGGTCTGCTGGAAGACGATCGTTCCATCCGGATTGCGGATCTCGCTGGTCGCCTGGCGGAAGCCGAGGCTGGCGTAGGCGTCCTGACCTTCGTGCGTGAAACGACGCTCGATCCGCATGATGACACTGTCCCCTGCTTGGAGCCCGCCGCGGCGGACTCGAATGGAAATATGGTGCGACCCGTCCTGACGAGCGGCCGACGGTCCTATCCGCCGTCCGGCCCGGCAACGCAGATGGCGCCGTACGAACAGGAGGCCAGATGCCCGACTGTCCGCCGTCGCCGCTGTGCTGCCGACCGGGGCCGCCGCTCGCAGCCGGCCGGGTCACGTGGGCGGCATCCTAGCCAGCACGGCCGGGGCAAGCAAGCCCCACTCTGCTAGATATTGTGGTTGACATCACCGAACCCCTCAAAACCTTGATCTTGTGGTGTTCAACCCGTGACCGGGGATCCTGTTCCCACCAGCCAAGCAAATTTTTAAGGCGGCGGTGGCGGTCTGCAACACGACGGCGAGGCACAAACTGTAGGCACTCGAATCGCCGCCCCTGCTGGATCGGACGGCGCCACGCCCCGATTAGAGCGCAAAACGCGGCCAACCGCCAGAGCTTCGTTGCCGTGAAAATCAACATCTTGTTGCCTACGCCCCGTTGCACCCACCACCGATTCGTTGCGCTGCGACTCGAGGCAAGCCGGCGGAATCCATGGGGCGACTCGAAAAGCCGGCCATTTCCGGCCCCGAGTCGCCACCGGCCGCCGGGGATCGGGACACGGAAGAGGGGCAAAGCCAACCATCCTGCAACCATTCCCCGACTGCCCGGTTGAAGACCCTGGAGCCAAGGTGACTCCATCGTGGGTCTGGGGGAGGAGAGGCACCCATGCTGAAGATCACGCACAAGATGTGGGTGGGGCGGACCGTGCTGACACTATCTGCGCTGACACAGTTGGCAGCGATGGCGACTCCGCCGCCGGCTGCCGCGCAGACCATGATCATCGAAGGCTCGACTCCGGTCGTCGGAGCCGCGGTGGAGCGCAAGACCGGCCCCAGCATCGACCAGTTGATGAACCGCAACGTCGTGGGGGCGGACGGGTCGAAGATCGGCACCGTCACCGACGTGATCCTCGACGACAAGGGCGAGGCCCGATACATCGTCATCCACTCCGGCGGCATCCTGGGCTTCGGCGGCAAGGACATCGCGGCCGACCTGACCCTTGCCGACATCCGCGCCGGGATCGAGGCGATCCAGCTCCGCGACGTGACCGCCGCCAGCGTCCGCGACATGCCCCCATTCCACTATGACGACAGCATCACGTCCCTGACCCGCAGCCCGGAACCGCGGCGGTAGGCGGCGGGTGCTCGGCGGCTTGGGAGATCGAGAGCGTGGGCACAAGGCTTGACACGGATGTCACGGATTTAAACACGGATTACACGGATGTGGCGTCGCGAAGCAGTTGCGGGATGAAAAGCCGTTATGTCCATCAACAGAAACAGGCTTGCATTACATTCTCCAGTCGACGAGAAGTCCGTTCACCAAGACAAAGAATCCGTGAAATCCGTGCATAAATCCGTGAAATCCGTGTCGATCTTGCCCGACACCGCAGCACCTAACCGTCCATCGGCCGCCCACAACGAAAAAGGCCGCGCCCCAACCGGGACGCGGCCTTTCTCTTACCCTTCCGGGAGATCGCGAGCGCCCTCCCCCACAGTGTTGTGAGGGAGAACGGCCTCAGGCGATCACTCGTCGTTCTGCTGCTTGCGCTTCAGAGCGGCGCCCAGGATGTCGCCCAGCGAGGCGCCCGAGTCGGACGAACCGAACTCGGCCATCGCCTGCTTCTCTTCCTCCATCTCGCGGGCCTTGATGGACAGCGAGATGCGGCGGGAAGCGCGGTCGATCTGGGTGACCTTGGCGTCGACCTTCTCGCCGACGGCGAAACGGTCCGGGCGCTGTTCGGAACGCTCGCGGGACAGGTCCGACTTGCGGATGAAGCCGGTGTAGCCCTCGCCGACGGCCACTTCGATGCCGCCGTCCGTCACCTGCGTCACGGTGCAGGTCACGACCTCGTTCTTCTTCAGACCGGCGGTGGCAGCCTCGAACGGGTCGTTCGCCAGCTGCTTGATGCCCAGGCTGATGCGCTCCTTCTCGACGTCGACGTCGAGAACCTTGACCTTGACGCGGTCGCCCTTCTTGTACTCGGCGATCGCCTCTTCACCCGACTTGTTCCAGTCGAGATCGGACATGTGGACCATGCCGTCGATGTCGCCCGGCAGGCCGACGAACAGACCGAATTCGGTGATGTTCTTGACTTCGCCTTCCAGCTCGGTGCCCGGACCGAACTTGTCGGTGAAGGTCTCCCACGGGTTGTCCAGGCACTGCTTCAGGCCGAGGCTGATGCGGCGCTTCTGCGGATCGACGTCCAGGACCATGACCTCGACTTCCTGCGAAGTCGACACGATCTTGCCCGGATGGACGTTCTTCTTGGTCCAGGACATTTCCGAGACGTGGACCAGGCCCTCGATCCCCGGCTCCAGCTCCACGAAGGCGCCGTAGTCGGTGATGTTGGTGACGCGGCCCTTGAACTTGGCGCTGACCGGGTACTTGGCTTCGACGCCTTCCCACGGATCGGCTTCCAGCTGCTTCATGCCGAGGCTGATGCGCTGGGTCTCCGGGTTGAAGCGGATGACCTGGACCGTGACGGTCTGGCCGATCTGCAGGGCTTCCGACGGATGGTTGATGCGGCGCCACGCGATGTCGGTGACGTGCAGCAGGCCATCGACGCCGCCCAGGTCGACGAACGCACCGTAGTCGGTGATGTTCTTGACGACGCCCTGGAGGATCTGGCCTTCCTTGAGGTTGGCCACCAGCTCCGAACGGGCCTCCGCACGGCTCTCTTCGAGCACGGCGCGGCGAGACACGACGATGTTGCCGCGCGAGCGGTCCATCTTCAGGATCTGGAAGGGCTGCGGGGTGCCCAGCAGCGGGGAGATGTCGCGGACCGGACGGATGTCGACTTGGCTGCCCGGCAGGAAGGCGACGGCGCCCGACAGGTCGACCGTGAAGCCGCCCTTGACGCGGCCGAAGATGACGCCGGTGACGCGGGTCTGGTCGTTGAACGACTTCTCCAGCAGGGCCCAGGCCTCTTCGCGCTTCGCCTTCTCACGGCTCAGCATCGCTTCGCCGTTCTTGTCTTCCATCCGCTCGAGATAGACCTCGACGGTGTCGCCCGCCTTCAGCTCGGGCGGCTGGCCGGCAACGGCGAATTCCTTCAGCGCGACGCGGCCTTCCGACTTCAGACCGACGTCGATGGTGACCATGTCGTTCTCGACGGCGACGACGCGTCCCTTGACGACCGTACCTTCGAGCGACTCGGCCGCGCCCAGCGACTCTTCAAGCAGAGACGCGAAGCTTTCCTTTTCGACCGTGCGGGCCAGTGACTGTGCCATTGAAACTCCTAAAGGTGGCGCAAAAGCGGCCCAGTTCCGGTCCCTCCCGCGGCAAAACGGATGGGACCTCGACCGAACCGCCGCGCCGGGCACCACGCCCGGCGACTTGGTTGATGGTTTTCCGTGGAGGGAGTCGGACCCGTTCGCGCCGCCACCGGCGGCCCGTCAACGGAGGCCGGAAGCGGCGGCGTTACGCCGTGGGCTTCAGACCGGTTTTCGAACCGATGTGGGCGACCGCCATCGAGAACACCTGATCGGCATCGAGAGCGGACGTATCAAGCACAAAAGCGTCGGCAGCCGGACGGAGCGGGGCCACCGCTCTCTGGCTGTCGCGCGCATCACGAGACTTCATGTCCTCCAGGACATCGGAGGATATAGCCGGAATCCCCCGTCTCTGCAACTCCCTGAGTCGCCGTTCGGCCCGGACCTCCACCGAAGCGGTAACGAACAGTTTGGCCTGGGCATCGGGGCAGACCACCGTTCCGATGTCGCGCCCGTCCAGGACCGCCCCCGGCGCGCCGCCCGGCGGATGCGCCGCGAAGCGCCGCTGGAAGTCGAGCAGCGCGGCCCGCACCTCCGGCACCGCCGCCACCTTGCTGGCCGCCTGCGCCGCCTCGTCGGTGCGCAGCGCCACCTCCTGCAGGATGGGGTGTTCGGGATGCAGCTCATAGGCCGCCCGCGCCGCCGCGGCATTGTCGGCCGGATCGCCGCCGGCCCTGAGGACCGACACGCCGACCGCGCGGTACAGCACGCCGGTGTCGAGATGGGCGAAGCCGAAGGCGCCGGCGATGCGCTGCGACAGGGTGCCCTTGCCGCTGGCGGCCGGACCGTCGATGGCGACGACGACCGCCTTGGCAGGCGCCGACTGGTTGGAAAGCGGCTGCGTCATCGTCTCACGCCTCACCGATCTTCGCACCCAGCCCGTTCATCAGCCCGACGAAGCCGGGGAAGCTGGTGTCGATGAAGGCACCGTCGTCGACCGACACCGGTTCCTCCGTCGCCATGCCCAGCACCAGGAAGCTCATGGCGATGCGGTGGTCCATGGCGGTGAGGACGGTGGCGCCGCCCTTCGGCCCCTTGCCCGTTCCACCGGTGCCGTGAACGGTCAGGCTGTCGTCGGCGCCGACCTCCACCGACACGCCGCAGCGGGTCAGCCCTTCGGCCACCATGGCGAGGCGGTCGCTCTCCTTCACCCGCAGTTCCTTCAGGCCCAGCATCACCGTGGTGCCCTCGGCACAGGCGGCGGCGGCAGCCAGAACCGGATACTCGTCGATCATGCTCGGCGCGCGGTCGGCCGGCACCACGATGCCCTTGAGCGCGCTGTGCTTCACCCGCAGGTCGGCCACCGGCTCACCCGCCTGATCGCGGCGGTTCTCGAAGGCGATATCGGCGCCCATCTCGACCAGCGTGTCGTAGAGGCCGGTGCGGCGCGGGTTCATGCCGACGTCGTTCAGCAGCAGCTCAGAACCCGGCCGCAGCAGGGCGGCGACCGCCGGGAAGGCGGCGCTGCTGGGATCGGCCGGCACATGGATGGTCCGGCCGGTCAGTTCCGGCTGGCCGGTGACGGTGACGGCCAGCGCGCCGTCCGCCAGCCGCTCGGTCGTCACGGTGGCGCCGAAATGGCGCAGCATCAGTTCGGTGTGGTCGCGCGTCGGCTCCGCCTCGATCACCGTGGTGGCGCCGGCGGTGTTGAGCCCGGCCAGCAGGATCGCCGACTTCACCTGGGCCGAGGCCACCGGCAGGCGGTAGGCGATCGGGACCAGATCGCCGCTGCCGACGACGGTCAGCGGCAGCCGCCCGCCGGAGCGGCCGACGAAGCGGGCGCCCATCTCCTCCAGCGGCTTGGTGACGCGGGCCATCGGCCGCTTGTTCAGCGAGGCGTCGCCGGTGAAGACGCAGGTGATCGGATGGCCGGCGACCAGCCCCATCAGCAGGCGGGCGGCGGTGCCGCTGTTGCCCATGTCCAGCACCTGCGCCGGCTCCTGCAGCGCCCCCAGCCCGACGCCGCGCACGCGCCAGACGCCGGCGGCATCGCGCTCCGCCTGGGCACCCAGCAGGCGCATGGCGGCGGCGGTGTGCAGGACGTCCTCCCCTTCGAGCAGGCCATGGATCACCGTCTCGCCCACGGCGATGGCGCCCAGCATCAGCGACCGGTGCGAGATCGACTTGTCGCCGGGCACGCGGATGCTGCCCTTGATCGCGCCGGTGGCGGCGGAGCGCAGCGGCTTCACCTGCGTGATGGGGGCCTGCGTGGCGGGGGCCTGCGTCATGGGACGGGTCCTTCGGATCGGAACGGGAAGCGGTTGTGGCCGCCGTTCCTATCACAGCCCCCGTCCCGATGCGAGAGGGCGGGACCGCGTTCCCTGCCGCTCCCCTTCCCCTGCCCCCGGATACCGGCCGGGCACAAAAGAAAAGAGGCCGCGCGACGGCGGCCCCGAGGTCAAGGAGGAACCCAAATGGAGGAGTTGCACGATGTGCAGGTCCGTTCTGACCAGTTATGGTCAGCGTCCTCTGAAGGCAACCCCTGCCCGGTCGGGATACTCCTTTTCCGCGGCGCCTGCGCCCCGGCGGCATCCGGCCGCGCCGCCGATCCGGCATCTTTTTTTTGACAAGCGCCTCTGGCCGTGGCAAAGGGCGCCTCTTGAGAACCCCCCTGATTTATGTGACGGAGGACACTGGCGTGGCCAAACCCGAATGGGGCGTCAAGCGCATCTGCCCGAGCTGTGGCGCTCGCTACTACGACATGCGCAAGGACCCGCCGGTCTGCCCGAGCTGCGGTGCGCAATTCGATCCCGAGGCCCTGCTGAAGTCGCGCAAGGCCCGCCCGGCCCCGGCCGACGACACCAAGAAGGTGGCGGCGGTTGTGGACGAGGATACCGAGAGCGAGGCCGAGGAGAGCGAGACTCCGGAGCTGGAGGATGTCGAGGACGACATGTCCGTCGAGGACATCGAGGAGACCGACGACACTGCCGACGATGAGGACGACGTCCTGATCGAGGACACGTCCGAACTGGGCGAGGACGACATGGACGAGGTCGTCGACGTCGAGGGCGAGGACGAGGAGGAGCGCTGACCGGCGCCCTTTCCGGTTGGATGGGAGCGTGGTCGGGAGTGGCGGGGATGCCGGTGAGAAAAAGCGCGGAACGGTCGATTTTCCGCTTGCATCACTCCGCCGCCTGACTATTATCCCGCTCCACCAAGGCCGGACGGAAACGACCGGCCCCCAGAGTTAAGGGGCCATAGCTCAGCTGGGAGAGCGCTACAATGGCATTGTAGAGGTCAGGAGTTCGATCCTCCTTGGCTCCACCAATTAGAAAAGCCGGCTGCCTGAAAGGGCTGCCGGCTTTTTTCTTGCCGGGTCCTCTCGCCGTCCACTGACCCCAGCAGTCAGAAAGCGTCACACGAAAGCGGGTGCGCTGCCGCCCCCCGGCTGAAGTCGGCCACCCAGACACTTCCCAGCCAGACAATCAAAAACCGCCAAACAAGCCGAAGCCAGCTGAAGCCTGAGGGCGATCCGAACATGCCGGTTCTAACGGACACCCCAAAACGGCGAAGGCCGCGAACCCGTTCCGGTTCGCGGCCTTCAGAATGGTGGGCGGTACTGGGATTGAACCAGTGACCCCTACGATGTCAACGTAGTGCTCTCCCGCTGAGCTAACCGCCCACTGTAGCGACCGGCGGAGAAGCACATGGCGTCGTTCCGTCCGGCGTGGGCGGGTGTATACCGACCTCGGCGCGGGCGCGCAAGCCCTTTCATGAGCGCTTGCGCTTTTTTTGTCGGACGGCGGCAGGGCGGCGGGGGTTCCCGTGACAAGAGGCCCCGCTGTCCATTACATCATTGAACCATGGACGCCTCCTTCGACGCGCAGCGCGACGCCGGTGCCGCCACCGGTCCGGCCCCCGACAAAGCCGCCATTCCGGCCCCGCCCCCGGCCGCCCCGGCTTTCGAAATTCTGGCCCCGCAGAGCCAGAGGCTGCCGCTCGTCCTGGCGTCGCCGCACAGTGGCAGCGCCTATTCGCCCGAATTCCTCGCTGCCTCCCGCCTGGATGCCCGCGCGCTGCGCAAGTCCGAGGACTGTTTCGTCGACGAGATCTTCGCCTTCGCCCCAGGCTTCGGCGTGCCGCTGATCCGCGCCCTGTTCCCGCGCGCCTATCTGGACGTCAACCGCGAAGCCTACGAGCTGGACCCGGAGATGTTCGCCGATCCGCTGCCGGCCTACGTCAACACCCGCTCGCCGCGGGTGGCGGCGGGGCTGGGCACCATCGCCCGCGTGGTCGCCAACGGCGAGGACATCTACCGCGGCAAGCTGCGCTTTGCCGAGGCGCTGGACCGCGTCAGCCGCTGCTACACCCCCTACCACGAGGCCTTGCGCCGGCTGGTGGACGGCACCCGCGACGCCTTCGGCCATGCCCTGCTGATCGATTGCCATTCGATGCCGTCGGCCGCCAGCGCCGCCACCGCCGGGAAGGGCGGCGGGCGGGGCGGCAACCACCCCGAAATCGTGCTGGGCGACTGTTACGGCAACGCCTGCGCGCCTGCGGTGATCGACGCGGCGGAGGAGTTCCTGCGCGGCCTCGGCTATGCCGTCAGCCGCAACAATCCCTATGCCGGCGGCTACACCACCCGCCATTACGGCCGGCCGCGCCAGGGCATCCACGCCCTGCAGATCGAGATCGCCCGCGACCTCTACATGGACGAGGCGGCCCTGACCCGACTGCCCTATCTGGACGTGCTGGCCCGCCACATGACCGAACTGGTCGACACGCTGGGCCTGCTGCCGGCGCATGGGCTGGGACCGCGCTGACACCGCAAGGTGCCTCATCCGCGATTTTTGGGGCCATTGCCCCGTCCCTGCCACAGTTTCCCGCTATCCCCTCGCGGTCGAGCTTCCGCTTGGCATCGCCCCGCACCCCTGCCTTCGCGCAAAAAAAGGCCGCGGGCGGACCCGCGGCCTTCAGTCTAGGGAGGAAACGCCCAAGAAGTGCGTTACGCCAACACCCGCGCCGAAGCACGACCGTTGCCGCACTGCACAATATGGGCGCCTGCCCGCCCGGCTTCAAGGGCAAAAAGAATTTCCTATTCATTACATCGCGTTAACCTGCGTCCGGGGTATCGCAAAGCGGATAGGGCCGAAAGACGTTCGCTGCATTGCAGCATGATCCTTCGTGCAAGGGCATGACCGAAGGGACAGGAGGGGGCCGCACCTTCGGACCGCTGTCTTGAGCTTGACGGCCGATGCCCGGAACCAAGCCCGCCGACGGTCGTTTCAGAGTGGTCCAATGCCGGGAATCCGCCATGACGGTCCGGTTTGCGGGCTGCGGAACGCCCTGTCGGCGGCCAATAAGGAGAAGAAGATCGTGAGCAGGCTCGTCGTCGTATCCAACCGGGTGGCCCTTATGGAAGAGGGCAAGCAGGCGGCCGGCGGTCTCGCCGTCGCCATCCTGGCGGCTCTGAAGAAGACCGGAGGCATCTGGTTCGGCTGGAGCGGCAAAGTCGTCGATGGGGAGTCCCAGGCGGAGCCGACACGGACCGATGCCGGGAAGCTGACCTACGCCACGCTCGATCTCGGCCGCCGCGACCATGAGGAATATTACAACGGCTTCGCCAACCAGACCTTATGGCCGCTGTTCCATTACCGGCTGGGCCTGATCTCGGTGAACCGGCGCACGCGCGAGGGGTATGAGCGGGTCAACGCCTATTTCGCCGACAAGCTGGAGCCGCTGCTCCGCACCGACGACATGATCTGGGTCCATGACTATCACCTGATCCCCTTCGGCGACGAACTGCGCCGCCGCGGCTGTTCGCAGCGCATGGGCTTCTTCCTGCACACGCCCTTTCCCCCGCCGGAACTGCTGACCGCCCTGCCCAACCACCGCGACCTGATCCGCGAGCTGTGCGCCTACGATCTGGTCGGCTTCCACACCGCCACCGACCTGCGCGGCTTCTGCGACTACATCCGCACCGAGACCGACGGCACGGTGGAGCAGCGCGGCGCCTATGGCAGCGCCATGATCCGCGCCTTCGGCCGCACCCTGATGGCGAAGGTCTTCCCCATCAGCATCGACACCGAGGCGCTGGAAAGCCTCGCCCGCACCGCCGGCCGCTCGCGCCAGGCCGAACGGCTGCGCGAGAGCCTGGTCGGCCGCCGGCTGATCATCGGCGTCGACCGGCTCGACTATTCCAAGGGCCTGCCGCAGCGTTTCGCCGCCTTCGAGCAGCTTCTGGAAAGCTATCCGGAGCATTGCAACCGCGTCTCCTTCCTGCAGGTCGCCCCGCCGAGCCGCGAGGACGTGCCGGAATACATCGCCATCCGCCGCGAGCTGTCGGAGATGGCCGGCCGCATCAACGGCCGCTTCGCCGAGTTCGACTGGCAGCCGATCCGCTACCTGAACCGCAGCTTCGGCCAGCGCGTGCTGGCGGGCTTCTACCGCCTGGCGAATGTGGGTCTGGTGACGCCGCTGCGCGACGGCATGAATCTGGTCGCCAAGGAGTATGTCGCCTGCCAGGACGGCGACAATCCGGGCGTGCTGGTGCTGTCGCAGTTCGCCGGCGCCGCGCACGAGATGGGCGAGGCGCTGATCGTCAACCCCTTCGACATCGAGGGCGTCGGCGACGCGCTGCAGCGGGCGCTGACCATGCCGCTGGGCGAGCGCAAGGAACGCCACGCCGCCCTGATGCGGACGCTGCGGCGCCAGGACATCGGCTGGTGGCGTGAAAGCTATGTGGACGCGCTGACCCGCGCACCGTATGACTTTCCGGTCACCTGAGCATCCGTCCTCCATCACAGATCCGGATCCATGGCCGCCGACCTCCCCCCCGCCGCTCCCGGCACCGCCGCCTCTCCCATCCTGGTCGCCGACATCGGCGGCACCAACGCGCGCTTCGGCCTGATCGGCGGCCGGACGGTGCGCGACACGCGGGTGCTGCGCTGCGCCGACCATCCCTCGATCGAGGATGCGGCCGCCGCCTACCTCTCCGCGGTCGGGCTGGCGGCACCGGGCACGCCGGGCCGGCCGCGGCGCGGTGCCTTCGCGGTGGCCGGGCCGGTCACCGGCGACCGCATCGCCATGACCAATCTGGTCTGGCAATTCTCCGTCGGCCGGGTCCGCGACGCCCTGGGGCTGGACGGGCTGGCCGTCATCAACGACTTCACCGCCGTCGCCCTGTCGGTGCCGCGTCTGGCCGAGGAGGACCGGCGGCAGATCGGCGAAGGGACGCCGCAGCCGGGCGCCGTCGTCGCCGTGCTGGGGCCGGGCAGCGGGCTGGGCGTGTCGGGTCTGGTGCCTGGGGCGAACGGCCGCTGGACCGCGCTGTCGGGCGAGGGCGGCCATGTCACCATGGCGCCGGTCAGCGACCGCGAGAGCGCCGTGCTGGGCCAGCTGCGCAAGGGGTTCGACCATGTCTCGGCCGAACGGGTGCTGTCGGGGCCGGGGCTCGTCAACCTCTACACCGCCCTGTCGATCCTGGACGGGCGCGAACCGGCGGCCCTCACCCCCGCCCAGATCACCGACACTGCGCTGGCCGGGACCGATCCCCATTGCGTGGAGGCGGTGGAGATGTTCTGCGCCATGCTGGGCACCGTCGCCGGCAACCTCGCTTTGACCCTTGGCGCGCGGGGCGGCGTCTACATCGCCGGCGGCATCGTGCCGAGGCTGGGGGCGTTGTTCGCCCATTCCCGCTTCCGCAAGCGCTTCGCCGAGAAGGGCCGCATGCGCGAGTTCCTGGCCCCGATTCCCACCTATGTCGTCACCCACGAACTGCCTGCCTTCCTGGGCCTCGCCGAGGCCGCCGGGGCGGAGTGAACGCCGCGCCGGGGGAGCGGCCGGGGTGCGCCGGATCGCGCCTCCATCGGTGGCCGCCCCTATTGCGCCACTTGCCGCTTGAACCGGTGGGATCGTCCCCACATGCTTGTTCCGATCCCTGTTCGGATCCGATCGGAACGCCATCCCACCGGAAAGCCCCGACAACACCATGCCCACCGACCTTCGAGTCCGCTTCATGCACCCGTCGGGCGCCATCGGCCCCGGCAAGATCGCACTGCTGGAGGCCATCGACCGTACCGGCTCCATCTCCGCGGCGGCGCGGTCGCTGAACATGACCTTCCGGCGCGCCTGGTTCCTGGTCGAGACGATGAACACCGCCTTCCGCGAGCCGGTGATCCGCACCAACGTCGGCGGCCGTGAGGGCGGCGGCGCCGGCCTGACCCCGCTGGGGCAGGAGGTGGTCGCCCGCTACCGCCACATGCAGGAGGATGCCCGCAGGGTCGCCGAACCGCACCTGCGCTGGCTGGACGAGGTGCTGAAGGCAGAACAGCCCGGGGACGGGCAATCCAAAGACGAGGGTGGGACGCCGCCGGCCGGTTGACCTCTTGCTTTGCCAGCCAAGTCACCGCCCTGGCGGTTTCAAGTCATCGGCGAAGACCACCCAAGCACTGCGGTCCGTTTTTTCTTCCATGCGCACGGCGCAGCCCAGGGGCAACGGGAAGCCCGGTGGTGCCGCCGGGTGGCGCGCCGTACATATGGTTCCGTTGCAGCTCGGTCCCAGCGTGACCGTTCGGCAACAGCCGCATTCTCCCAGCACGCCATCCACTTCCACCACCCGGACGGACCGCCTCGGCGGCGCCGCACGGTCTCCTTGCGCCCTTCAGCCCCCGCCCTCCCGAGTCCCCGCCGCCATGCTGTCCCTTCCCCTGCCCGTCACCGCCGCCGATGCCTTCGGTGCTGCCGCCTTCGCCGGTTCGTGCCTGTGGCCGCTGATGAAGAAGCGCCGCGCCCTGCTGGCCGGGCAGGCGGCGACCAACCTGATGTTCATCATCCACTATGTGCTGCTGGGCGCCCACACCGCGGCGGCGCTGTGCCTGCTGGTGGTGACGCAGGCGCTGGTGGCCATGCCGGAGGGGCGCAACCGCTGGCAGACCGCGGCCTTCGCCGCCACGGTGCCGGCCATCGCCGCCATCGCCGTCTTCACCTGGTCGGGCCTGCCCTCGGCGCTGTCCAGCCTGGGCATCACCTTCTCCACGCTGGCGCGCTGGCAGTCGGATGCGGTGCGCATGCGCCTCTTGCTGCTGGTGGCCGGCGCCTTCTGGATCAGCCACAACGCGGTGGTGATGTCGCCTTTCGCCATGGCGTCCGACCTCTTCAGCGCCGCCGCCAACCTGCTGCGCCTGCGCGGCGAGCGCCGCAAGACCGCTCCGGCAGCCGCGGCCACGGCCAACGCCAATGCGGCGCCGAAGGGTCTTGCCGCCGCCTGAACCGACCGGTCCGACGCCGTCCCGCATGACCGGGCTAATGCCTCCGGATGGGTTCCGCCTGTCCGGGGGCGATCGAATTGGGCACTGGCGCACCGGCGCGCTCCCGCCTAAAAGGAGCCAAATGCGCCTTGCGGCGCACCGCAACGGCAGCGACAAAGGGCAGCCCATTCATGCTGAAGCGTCTTTACGACTGGACCATGGCCAAGGCCGCGTCGAAGGATTCGACCAAGTGGCTGGCCGGGGTATCCTTCGCCGAAAGCTCCTTCTTCCCGCTGCCGCCGGACCTGCTGCTGGTGCCGATGGTCATCGCCAACCGCAAGGCGGCCTGGAAGCTGGCGACGATCTGCACGCTGGCCTCGGTGGTCGGCGGCGTCGCCGGCTACATGATCGGCTATTTCCTGTACGAGACCATCGGCCGCTGGGTGATCGAGTTCTATCACCTGACCGACAAGTTCGAGCAGCTGCGCCAGACCTTCGTCGAGTACGGGGCGGAGATCCTGATCATCAAGGGCATGACGCCCATCCCCTACAAGCTGCTGACCATCACCGCCGGCGTGGCGCATCTGCCGCTGTGGGTGTTCATCGGCGCCTCGATAATCTCGCGGTCGATGCGATTCTATCTGGTCGCGGCGCTGCTGTACTTCTTCGGCCCGCCGATCCGCGCCTTCATCGAGAAGCGGCTGACGCTCGTCACCAGCGTGTTCGCGGTGGCGCTGATCGGCGGCTTCCTGGTGGTGAAGCTGCTCTAACCCGACACCTTGTTTCAGACAGACAGGACCTCCATGCCTCCGCGCGGGCGCCCGCCCCATCCCAGCCGCCCCCGCTCCCACCCCCGGCTCCCACCCCGGCCCGTCGCCCCCTCCGCCCCGGAGCCAACCGAGCAGCGCAAGCTGTTCCGCGTCGCCGGGCTGGCTGCCGTCTCCGCCCTCTTCGCCCATGAGCCGGAGCGGGTGGAGCGTCTGTTCTTCGACGAGCGGCTGAAGCCGGCGGTCGGGGCCTACTGCAAGGCGATGGCGGCGGCGCGCAAGCCCTACCGCATGGTGGAGGGCGAGGAGCTGGCGAAGGTCGCCGG
The DNA here is from genome assembly GCF_001639105.2 of Azospirillum humicireducens. Taxonomy (NCBI): domain Bacteria; kingdom Pseudomonadati; phylum Pseudomonadota; class Alphaproteobacteria; order Rhodospirillales; family Azospirillaceae; genus Azospirillum; species Azospirillum humicireducens. The sequence goes on along the minus strand of NZ_CP015285.1, from coordinate 141,700 downwards.
CACCGTCCTGCATGGCGGGGTGGTGGCGCTGATGGCGCCGCGCAGCGTGCCGCTGTTCGATCCGGAGGTCGCGCGCCGCGCGGGCGAGCCGCTGCTGATCCTCGACGGCGTCGGCAACCCGCACAATCTGGGCGCCATCCTGCGCACCGCCGCCTTCTTCGGCCTGCCCCGCGTGCTGGTCTCCGACCATCCAGGCCAGGCCCTGCCGTCGGAGGCCGCCTATCGCGTGGCGGAGGGCGGCTTCGAGTGGGTGGCGCTGGAACGCGCTCCCGCCCTGCCCGCCCTGCTGAAGCGGCTGCGCGCCAGCCACCGCGTGTTCGGGACGGCGCTGGACCAGAGCCGGCCGACCGTCGATGCCGGCGCGCTGGCCGGCTGGCGTGGCACGGCGAACACCAAGCCGCCGGCGGTCGTGCTCGGCAACGAGGAGGACGGCATCCCGCCGGCCACGCTGGCGGCCTGCGAGGCGGTGCTGACCATCCCCGGCAGCGGACGCGTCCAGTCGCTGAACGTCGCCGCCACCGCCGCCATCCTCATCCACGCCCTGGCGACGGGCTGAGAAGGCGGGCTGAGAAGGCGGGCTGACCGCGCCCTTACCCAAGCATCAGGATCAGAAGCAGCGCGACCACGGCGACGGACGCCAGAGGCAGCAGCTCCACGCCATTGCGCGTCCAGGTCGGCGCCGCATGGCGATGGCCCGCATGGCCGTTCGCGATGTCGTCGGCCCAGCCATGGCGCGACGGCACCGCCCCCGGCGCCGAGACTGCCGGTGCGGCCGGACTCGCCATGTCCACCACGCCGTCGCCGCGGCGGTAGTCGCCGGTCTGCCGGGTCGGCGCCCGGTTGGCACGGCCGCGCATCAGGCGGGAATCGTCCAGTTCGACCTCCACTCCGGCCGCCTCGACCCGCTCGATCACCGCGGCGGTTTCCTCCGGCGTCATCGTGTCCACGGGCAGGATGCCGCCCAGCGCCTCGGCGCTCAGGCGGTTGCCGTTGCGCCGGCCATGCTCGATCAGCGATTCGACAAGGCGATCGTCGGTGGTGCTCGCCATGATGGCTCTCCTTGTTCAAGTTCCTCCTGGGTCACAGGGTCAAACGCAGAGAAACGCCCGAAGGTCCCAAAAAGCAGACGGACAGTCACCGCCAGCCACCCCTGCGCCATCTTGCCGCGGCCCGGCCGCGACCCGACATAAGGGGTTCCTCCAACGGATCGTTACTGATGGGAGACCCGACCATGCTGGGGCATTTCCTGCGCAAGCCGCCGACGCTGCCGACGCCGGAGGAGGCGCTGCCCGGCCGCAGCCACCCCGTTCCGGTGCCCGACGCGCATCATGTCAACGGCCACCGCCTCGCCCCGCCCTACCCGCCCGGACTGGAGGTCATCGACCTCGGGCTCGGCTGCTTCTGGGGTGCGGAGCGCAAGTTCTGGCAGGTTCCCGGCGTCTGGGTGACCGCCGTCGGCTATCAGGGCGGCCACACCCCGAACCCGACCTATGAGGAGGTCTGCTCCGGCCGCACCGGCCACACCGAGGCGGTGCGCGTCGTCTATGACCCGGCCATGGTGACGGTCGAGGATCTGCTGCGCATCTTCTGGGAATCGCACGACCCGACCCAGGGCATGCGCCAGGGCAACGATGTCGGCACTCAATACCGCTCCGCCGTCTACACCCACACCCCAGCCCAGAAGGCGGCGGCGGAGGCGACCCTGGCGGCCTATCAGGACCGGCTGGCCCAGGCCGGCTACGGCCCGATCACCACCGAGATCCGCGAGGCCCCGCCCTTCTACTTCGCGGAAGGCTACCACCAGCAGTATCTCGCCAGGAATCCGAACGGCTATTGCGGCCTGGGCGGCACCGGCGTCACCTGCGCCGCGTGATCGAGAGCAGGTAAAAGCCGGCCGATGAAAGGCGGCCCATGAAAGGCGGATTGCGGCGCCCCTGCCGGGCCTGGCCCTCGCGGTTGCGCCACACCGGCCCTTGCGGGTATGGTTCGGGCGGCTCTTGAAAGCTCCGGCGGCGTTACCCCCCGCGGGAGCGCCGCCCGTCCAGCTGCGATTGTCATGACCAAGGAAAGAACCGAGCTGGCGACGCCGTCCCTCAGCGGCCTGCTCGAATTCTGGCTCACCAAATCCGTCGCCGGCCGGCCGCCGGTCCCCAGCAGCATCTCCCCGGCCGACCTGCGGCCGTGGAAGGACAACATCGTCGTGTTCGAGGTGATCGGGGAGGAATCCGGCACCTTCGTCTATTCCTATTACGGCAAGGCGCTGGTCGCCGCCTTCGGCCAGTCGCGTCTGGGAGCCACGCTGGACGATCTGCCGCCGGAACAGCGCGCCGTGCTGCAGCCGGAATACGAGACGGTGCGCCGCGAACGGTTGCCCGTCGCCCGTGTCCACACCGCAATTTTCGGCGGCCGCAGCCGCAGCTTCGAACGGCTGGTCCTGCCGATGTCCAGCGACGGGGTCAGCATCGACAAGCTGCTGGTCGCCGCCTACGAGATGACGCCGCGCGAGCTGGCGGCGCGCGCCCCGCTATCCTCCTCCGGGCATGCCCCGGGGCCGGGCGGCTCCTCCACCGGTCCAGTCCCCCTCACCGTTCAGAAGCCGGGAGCCTCGGCATGACCTCGCGTATGCCGCATCTCGCCGCCCCGCCGACCCAGGCGGGCGTGGTGACCGCCGACGAGTTCAATCTGTGGTGCGCGCTGAACGGCCGCCCCTTCAACCTCGTCCCCAACCCGCGCCCCGACGGCCGCGTGATGTGGGATGTGGAGGTTCTGCCCGGCACCCCGCGCGCCGGCACCGTCTATTCCACCAACCTGTCGGACGAGGCGCTGGCGGTTGTCGCCGGCTTCGCCTTCCTGTCGGGCGTCGAATGGGCCTATGAGGCGCGCGACCCGGCGGAGGCCGCACCCCCCGCCGCCCCGTGCGAAGCCGCCCCGGCGGCGGACGCGGCAACCACCATCCCCGGCCCTGCCGCAACCCCGGTGCTGCCCTGCGCGCCCGCCGCTCCGGCCGCGCCGGCGGAGTATCCCGCCGTCTATTCGCTGCCCACCGTCTCTCTGCTTCAGACCCCGCCGCCGCGCCCGGTGCAGCAGCATGACGAATCGGTTCTGGCCCGCAACGCGCGGATGCTGGAAACCGTCCTGAAGAACTTCCGCGTCCGCGGCGAGATCATGGATGTGCGTCCCGGCCCGGTCGTCACCCTCTATGAGTTCGAACCGGCGCCCGGCACCAAGTCGGCCACCGTGATCAACCTGACCGACGACATCGCCCGCTCGATGAGCGTGGTCACCGCCCGCATCGCCATCGTCCCCGGCCGCAGCGTCATCGGCGTCGAGCTGCCGAATCCGGTGCGCGAGATGGTCTATCTGCGCGAGAGCTTCGACCACGACGCCTTCCGCAACACCACGGCCCAGCTCGCCATCGCGCTCGGCAAGGACATCAGCGGCGAGCCGGTGGTGGCCGACCTCGCCCGCATGCCGCACCTGCTGGTGGCCGGCACCACCGGCTCGGGCAAGTCGGTGGCGATCAACACGATGATCCTGTCGCTGCTCTACCGGCTGCCGCCGGAGCGCTGCCGCTTCATCATGGTCGATCCCAAGATGCTGGAGCTGTCGGTCTATGACGGCATCCCGCATCTGCTGACCCCCGTCGTCACCGATCCCAAGAAGGCGGTGGTGGCATTGCGCTGGGCCGTGCGCGAGATGGAGAGCCGCTACGAGGCGATGTCCAAGCTCGGCGTGCGCAACATCGAGGGCTACAACGCCCGCATGGCCGAGATGATCGCCAATGGCGAGAAGATGCCGCGCCGCGCCCCGGCACCGGGCGAGCCGGAGACTGTCTTCGACCTGACGCCGTCGGAGCCGACGCCGCTGCCCTACATCGTCGTGATCGTCGACGAGATGGCCGACCTCATGCTGGTCGCCGGCAAGGAGATCGAGGCGGCGATCCAGCGCCTCGCCCAGATGGCCCGCGCCGCCGGCATCCACCTGATCATGGCGACGCAGCGCCCGTCGGTCGACGTCATCACCGGCACCATCAAGGCCAACTTCCCGACCCGCATCAGCTTCCAGGTCACCAGCAAGATCGACAGCCGCACCATCCTGGGCGAAGCCGGGGCGGAGCAGCTTCTGGGCCAGGGCGACATGCTGTACATGCAGGGTGGCGGCCGCATCACCCGCGTCCACGGCCCCTTCGTCTCCGATTCGGAGGTCGAGGAGATCGTCCAGTACGTCAAGGCCCAGGGCGCCCCCAACTACGTCACCGCCATCACCGAGGAGGAGGAGGAGGCCGCCGCGGTGGAGGACGAGGAGGGCGGTTCGGCCGCGACCGGCGACGACCTCTACATGCAGGCCGTCAATCTGGTGGTGCGCGAGGGCAAGGTGTCGGTCAGCTTCATCCAGCGCCAGCTGCAGATCGGCTACAACCGCGCTGCCCGTCTGGTCGAGCGGATGGAGACCGAGCGCGTCGTCGGCCCCGCCAACCACCAGGGCAAGCGCGAGGTCCTGCTGTCCCACGCCGGCCTGTCGGCCAAGCGCGCAGGCGTGTGACAAGAGCCATGGACCCCAAGCCGCATTTCGAGACCCTCGGCCGTTACAACCGCTGGGCCAACCGCCGCCTTTACGAAGTCGCGTCGCAGCTGTCCGACGCACAGTTCCGCGAGGACCGCGGCGCCTTCTTCCGCTCGGTCCGCGGCACGCTGAACCACATCCTGGTCGCCGACCGGGTGTGGCTGGAGCGGATCGAGGGGGCCGGGCCGAAGCCGTCGGCGCTCGACGAGATCCTCCACGACGATTTCGCGGAGTTGCGCGCCGCCCGCGAGGCGGAGGACGAGCGCATCCTGCGCGTGCTAGCCGCCACGCCAGCGGAGCGGTTCGGGGCAGTCCTCTCCTACCGCAGCATGGCCGGCACGGCTCACGAGCTGCCCTTCGCCCAGGTGCTGACCCACATCTTCAACCACCAGACCCATCATCGCGGACAGGCGCACGGCCTGTTGAGCCAGTTCGGGCTGGAGGCTCCCTCCATCGATTTCGTCTATTTCCTGCTGGAAGCGAAATGAGCCGCCCCATTACCGACCTCGCCGCGCTGGAATCCCTCTATGGCGAGCCGGTCGCCGCCTCCATCGCCAAGGAGGTGCCGGCGCTGACTCCCGGCTACCGTGCCCTGATCGAGGCGTCGCCCTTCTTCGTTCTCGCCACCAGCGGGCCGGACGGGCTGGACGCCTCGCCGCGCGGCGACGAACCGGGCTTCGTCCGGGTGGCCGACGACCGCACCCTGCTGATCCCCGACCGCCGCGGCAACAACCGCATCGACAGCCTGCGCAACATCCTGGCCGATCCGCGCGTCGGGCTGCTGTTCCTGGTGCCGGGGCTGAACGAGACGCTGCGCGTCAACGGCCGGGCCGTGATCGACACCGACCCTGCGCTGTGCGACAGCTTCGCGGTCGACGGCAAGGCGCCGAAGTCGGTGCTGGTCGTCACCATCGAGACGGTGTTCTTCCAGTGCGCCCGCGCCCTGCTGCGCTCCCGCCTGTGGGATCCGGCGGCGCAGGTGCCGCGCGCCAGCCTGCCCTCGGTGGGGTCGCTGCTGGCGGAGGCCAGCGCCGGGCGCGAGGGCGGCGACGCCTACGACCGTTCGCTGGCGGAGCGGATCCCGAAGTCGCTTTACTGAACCGGCAGCCGGCCGGCCGGCGGGGTGGCGAGCCTTTCCCCCGCACCGGTGGTTTCCTGCTCTCCGACGCCCGGCAACCGGATGGTGAAGACGGAACCGACGCCCAGCGTGCTTTCCACCGCCAGGCTGCCGCCATGGGCGGCGGCGATCCGCTGCGTCATGTAAAGCCCCAGCCCCGACCCCTTCGTGCCTTTCGAGGAGGAGGCGCGGAAATAGATGGAGCCGATCCGCTCCACCTCCTCCGGCGTCATGCCGCGGCCCTGGTCGGCGACCCGGATGACCAGATCGCGCCCGTCCATGCCCGCCGCCACCCGCACCGCCGTGCCGGGGTGGGAATAGCGCAGCGCATTGCGCACCAGATTGGCCACCGCCACCCCCAGGAACGGCACGTCGACCCGCAACAGCCGCTCCGGCGTCTCGACCGTCACGGTCAGCCGCGATTCGCCGTCGGCCCCGGTCAGCCCATCCAGCGCCTCGTCCATCAGCATGTCGAGCGGCACGGTTTCCGGCTTCAGCGCCAGCGCCCCCTGGTCCAGCGCATCGGCCGACAGGAACAGCTCCACCAGATCGGACATGCGCCGGGTGGTGTCCACGATGCGGCGGACGCGCGACTGCATCGACGGCGTCCGCACGTCTCCCGACAGTTCGATCATCTGCGCCGCCCCCTGGATGGCGGCGAGCGGCGTGCGGAATTCGTGCGACAGCATGGCGACGAAGGTGCGCTGCTCCTCCGCGCGCTTGGTGGCGAAGGCCGATTCCTCCTGTGCCCGCACCCGCTCGACCTGCAGGGTGCGGATGCGCAGCGCCAGACCGGATCCCAGGCACAGCATCGTGGCAAGGACGGCGATCTGGTAGGGGTCGGCGAACAGCAGGTCGGTGGGCAGGCTGCCGCGCACGACGAACTGGGTCAGCGTGTTGCCGGAAATCGCCGTCAGGCCGCTGGCGGCATAGTAGCGCGCGCTGGTGTCGGCAGGATTCCTGACCGCCTGCCGGATCGAAAGGACGACGCCGGTCAGCGTCGACAGGGTGGCGAGCAGCAGGATCAGCGGATTGGTGATCGAATAGGTCCATGAAACGGCGGTCGGCAGCGACAGCAGCGCCAGCCAGCGGATGCCCACATAGATGCGATGCAGGCGCGGATAATGGACCCGCAGGTCGAGGATGCGGTCCCACATCGACGCGGCAGCGGCGACACCGAGGAAGGCGCTGCAGCCGACCACCAGATTCTGCAGCCAGCCCGGCATGTCGGGAAGCAGCACCGCCGCCACCCCGGTGGAAAAGAAATAGAAGGTGAAGACGCTCATGACATAGGCGGTGAAGGCCAGCAGCGCCCCGTCGCGCAGAAGCAGGCCAAGCGCGACGTAGCCCAGCGTCAGGATCGCCAGCACGCCGAAGAACAGCCCCTGGAACAGCAGGTTGGTCATCTGGAAGCCGGCATAGGCCGGCACGGCGTAGACCGACGCCCGCAAGGTGATGGAACTGACCGACTCGACGCGAAGATAGAGGGAGACCGGCTTGCCCTCCGGCAGGGTCAGTTGCGTGGCGTGCAGCCTTGTCTTCATCGGGCGCTCGCTGAACGGCACGAAGTCGCCCATGCGGACGAGGCTGTAGCCCGCCGCGTCGCCGGACAGCGCCGGATCGGGAACATACAGGTCGAGCCGGTCGATGTAGGCCTCGCCCAGCTCCAGGATCCAGCCGGCCGGCGCGCCACGTTCGCGCAGCAGGTCGAACCGGTACCAATGGACATCGGGGGTCTGGCCGGCGCCGCGGAAGATCGTCTGCGGTTCGAAGCGCCCCTCGGCATCGGCCCGCAGCGCATCGCCGAACCCCAGACTGTGGTCACGGTCGATCAGCCGGGCAAAATGCCCGGCAAGCGTGGCCTTCTCGGTCGAGGCCGTCAGCCGCAGCGGATCGGCGGCCAGCACGGCGGACGGCTGCTGTGCCTGCGCCCATGCCGTCGCCGGCGCGAATGCGGCCAGCAGGCACAGGACCGGCGCGGCCAGCCACAAGAACCGGAATGCCGCGGCACACCGGCCCTCCACCCGCACCATCCATCGGTTGCCAGTCACGATGCTGCTCGGCCTTTCCGTCGTCTGCGCCCAAGCTTACGGTATGAAGCATCCGGTCGAAAGAGCGCAGCGGGCAGCAGGCCGGCCCCGTCCCGACTTGGATCGGATCGGATCGCGTAAAACCGGAATCGATTTGAAGCGTGACTCCGATCGTCAGACGAAAATCTGTAGCGCCATGCGTTTCATATCAAACGCACGGCGCTACAGGACACCGATGGCGGCAAACTGATGGTGAAGACGGATCCGTCCTCACGCGTGCTGTCCACGGTCAGGCTGCCGCCATGGGCGGCGACGATCTTCTTCGCCATATAGAGCCCCAGCCCGGTGCCCTTGGTCCCGCGCGAGGAGGAGGCGCGGAAATAGATCGAGCCGATCCGCTCCACCTCCTCGGGCGCCATGCCGCGCCCGCGGTCGGCGACGCGGATGACGATCTGCCCATCATCATGACCGGCCGTCACCCGCACCGGCGCCTCCGGGGGCGAGTAGCGCAGCGCGTTCTGCACGAGATTGCCGATCGCCACCCCCAGGAAGGGCGCATCGACCAGCAGCGGGTGGTCCGGCGCTTCCACCGCCACCGCCAGCCGGTCATCCGCCTCCGTTCCCCTCAGGCCGCCCAGCGCCTCCTCCATCAGCTGACCCAACGCCACCGGCTCCGGCTTCAGTGCCAGCGCCCCCTGGTCCAGCGCGTCGGAGGACAGGAACAGCTCCACGAGCTCGACCATCTTGCGGGTGGTGTTGCGGATGCGCTCCAGCCGGGTCAGCGCCGCCGGCGCCGTGACCGCCCCCGACAGCTCGATCATCTGCGCCGCGCTGTCGATGGAGGCGAGCGGGGTGCGGAACTCGTGCGACAGCATGGCGACGAAGGTGCGCTGCTCCTCCGCCCGCTTGGTGGCGAAGGCCGATTCCTCGCGGGCGCGCAGCCGCTCGGACTGGAGGCGGCCGATGCGCAGGGCCAGACCGACGCCCAGCACCAGCACCGCCAGCACGAATGAGATCTGATAGGGATCGGCGATGGCGAAGTCGGCCGGCAGCACGCCGCGCAGCGACATCTGGGTCAGCAGGAAACCGGTGAGAGAAACCAGCGTGCTGGCCAGATAGAAGCGCGAGCTGAGATCGCCGGGATTCTGCAGGGTCATCCGTGCGGTCAGCACCAGCGCGATCACCACCACGACCAGCGCCGACAGCGTCACCGCCGGACCGGTGATGGCATAGAACGACGACGCCGTTGTCGGCAGAAGCAGCACCGTCACCAGGGCCAGCCCCTGGTAGCAGCGCATCAGCAGCGGCACCCGGTTCCGCAGGTCGAGGATGTAGACCCACATGGTCAGCGCAGCGGCGAATCCCAGGAAGCCGCTGCTGCCCACCATCAGGTTGATGAACCAACCGGACATGTCCGGCAGCAGGGCGGCGGCGATGCCGTTGGCGAACAGGTAGTAGAAGAAGACGGTGGCGACATAGCCGGTGTAGGTCAGCAGTGCCCCGTCGCGCAGAAGCAGCCCCAGCGCGACATAGCCAAGCATCAGGATGCCGAGAATGCCGAGGAACAGGCCCTGGAACAGCAGATCCGTCGTCTGATGGCCGGCATAGGCGGCCGGCGTCCACATCCGGGCGGACAGGCGGATGGCGCTGACCGAATCGACACGCAGATAAAGCGAAACCGGCCGTCCTTCCGGCAGGGTCAAGGGCAGGGCGTGCAGCCGCGTCTTCATCGGCCGCTGGCTGAAGGGCACGAAATCGCCCAGCCGGACCAGCCGAAAGGCGTCCGGACTTTGCGGTCGGCCGTCCGCCGCCGTCGACTCCGGGCTCATCCGCCTGGAGTCGATCGACTTGGGGATGAACAGATCGAGATGGTCGATGTAGGCCTCGCCCATCTCCAGGATCCAATCGGCCGGCGCACCGGAGGCGCGCAGCAGGTCGAACCGGTACCAGTGGATGTCGCGGGTCTGGCCGGCGCCGCGGAAATCGCTGCGCTGCTCCATGCCTCCGGCGGCGTCGGCCTTCAGGACGTCGGCGAAGTCCAGCTTGCGCGCGGGATCGACCAGCCGGGCGAAATGGCCGGCCAGCGTGGCGCCGGCGGTGGACGATTCCAGCCGCAGCGGCTCGATCGCCCCGGTAGCCGGAGCCTGGACATCCCGCGTCTCGGCGGCGAGCGTTCCACCCATCCCGGCAAGCCACAGGAGAGCGGACAGGACCGGCACCGCCAAGGCGGAAAGATGCCATGTGCAACCGCGCAGATGGCCGGGCGGCCGGCCGCCACGGCAGGGAAAGGACGGCCATCCATTCCGATCCCGGCCCCTTTCTCCGCCGCCGATCACGCCCGTCATCATCCTACGGCGCGATGAAGCGGAAGATTGAGGACGTGGGCAAGACCATATGCTGTCCATGCAACCGATCGTCCTGCCCAATCAGATGCGGGAGGGTGACAACCTGAACTCCACCACGGCATCTTCCGCGACAAGGGCGGAAACCAGTTCCATGGGATCGGGTTCCCCCTTGCCCAGCAGCACAAGCTGGCACTCGAAATTGCCGCTGCCGCTCGAGAGGTGAAAGGACCAGTCCATCACCTCGAAGCCATGTTTGACGGCCTGAACCCGCAGTTCCTCCGGCGGCGGCGCTTTGTCGCGCGCGAAGGCCAGCATCAAATGGATTACGGACCGGTGGGGCAACAGCCGCTCGATCGGACGAAGGGTGCTCATGACCAGGATGGTCAGGATCGCCGCTGCGATCGCAACCGCGTAGAATCCAAGACCGATGGTGATGCCGATGGCCGATGTGGCCCAGATCGACGCGGCGGTGGACAGGCCGCGGATCGACAACCCCTCGCGCATGATCACCCCGGCGCCGAGGAAACCGATGCCGGTCACGATGCCCTGGATCACCCGCGTCGGATCTCCGGTGGGGGCGCTGCCGTGCCCCCAGCTGCCGCCATACCACATGGAGGGATAGGCATTGATCACCGTCAGCGCCGCGGATGCGAGACAGACCAGCCCGTAGGTCCGCATCCCCGCCGCGCGGCCGTTGTAGCTGCGCTCGTAGCCCAACAGCATCCCGACCGCCAACGCCCCGAGCAGATGCAGAAAAATCAAACCGTTGGTCACCAACTCGGCCGGCGACCAGTAGGAGCGCAGCAGATCCATGTCCCGTCCCATCCTCGACAGGACCTTCCATCAAGGCCCCGCCTCAGTTTAGCGCCCGGCTGTCCGAATTGCCTGCGCAAAGCACAGCGCCCGTGCAAAACGGCTGGGTCCGCCGCGCCATTCGGTCACAGGCGTGAATGACCCCGCTTGACCTGGGTCAATTCCATTCAGACCGAAAGTATCGATACTAAGGGCCGAAAACCGATACCTAAGGACCAGACCTTGGTACCGGCCGATCATCCGTTCCCGCACCGACCGAGAGTGCAGCCATGAGGCCCACCAGTTCCCCCGTCCTGTCCCATCCGTCCGATCGGATCGCGACCGAGTCCGATCCGGCTCCGACCCGCCGGGCCGAGGGACTGATGTTCCTGTGGCTGGCCTTCCTGGTCTGGCCGCTGATCGCCGTCGGCACCGTGTCGGCCTACGGCTTCTCGATCTGGATGTACCAGCTCCTCACCCACTGAGTCTTCCGCCCCCGAGGACCGCCATGCCCCGCGCCCCCGAAGTCCACATCTCCAGCCTGGTCATCCAGCACAGCCCCGACCGCACCGAGGCGGTGCGCGAGGCGGCGAACGCCGTCGCCGGGCTTGAGTGGTGCGCGGCGGAGAACGGCAAGGCCGTGGTGACGCTGGTCACCGCCAGCGCCGCCGAGGTGGTGGACCGCATCGCCCAGCTGAACGCCGTGCCCGGCGTGCACACCACGACCATGGTCTACCACCATTACGAACCCGCGGACGCGATCGACGCAGCCTGACGCCTCCACCGTCCAGGCGCGCCGCATCCGCCCATTCACGAACGAAATTCCTCCGAAACTGGAGTGTCCCTGCCATGTTCCTGTCCCGCCGCGATTACCTGAAGGCGCAAGCCGCCGCTGCCGCCGCCGCGGCGGCCGGACTCTCGTTGCCCGCATCGGCCGCCAACATCCTCACCGGCGAAGGCGCCAAGCTGACCTGGTCCAAGGCGCCCTGCCGCTTCTGCGGAACCGGCTGCGGCGTGATGGTCGGCGTCAAGGACGGCCGCGTGGTCGCCACCCACGGCGACGTGAAGGCCGAGGTGAACCGCGGCCTGAACTGCGTGAAGGGCTATTTCCTGTCCAAGATCATGTATGGCGAGGACCGGCTGAACCAGCCGCTGCTGCGCATGAAGGACGGCAAATACGACAAGGACGGCGAGTTCCAGCCGATCGGCTGGGACGCCGCCTTCGACATCATGGCGCAGAAGTGGAAGGAGACCCTGAAGAAGAAGGGTCCGACCGCCGTCGGCATGTTCGGCTCCGGCCAGTGGACCATCTATGAGGGCTATGCCGCCTCCAAGCTGATGAAGGCAGGCCTGCGCTCCAACAACCTGGATCCGAACGCCCGCCACTGCATGGCGTCGGCGGTGGCCGGCTTCATGCGCACCTTCGGCATGGACGAGCCGATGGGCTGCTACGACGACATGGAGCAGGCCGACGCCTTCGTGCTGTGGGGCTCCAACATGGCGGAGATGCACCCCATCCTGTGGACGCGCGTCACCGACCGCCGCCTCAGCCATCCCGGCTGCAAGGTTGCCGTCCTCTCCACCTTCGAGCACCGCAGCTTCGACCTCGCCGACATCGGCCTGGTCTTCACCCCCGGTTCCGACCTGGCGATCCTCAACTACATCGCCAACCACATCATCAAGACCGGCCGGGTGAACAAGGAGTTCGTCGAGAAGCACTGCAACTTCAAGCGCGGCCGCGACGACATCGGCTATGGCCTGCGTCCCGAGCATGCGCTGGAGCAGAAGGCGAAGAACGCCGCCAAGGCCAACGATTCGGACCCGATCAGCTTCGACGAGTTCGCCAAATTCGTCGAGCCCTACACGCTGGACAAGGCGCATGAGCTGTCGGGCGTGCCGAAGAACCGGCTGGAGGCGCTGGCCGAGCTGTATGCCGACCCGAAGGTGAAGGTCGTGTCCTTCTGGACCATGGGCTTCAACCAGCATGTGCGCGGCGTCTGGGCCAACAACCTCGTCTACAACATCCACCTGCTGACCGGCAAAATCTCCCAGCCCGGCAACGGTCCCTTCTCGCTGACCGGCCAGCCGTCCGCCTGCGGCACCGCGCGCGAGGTCGGCACCTTCGCCCACCGGCTGCCGGCCGACATGGTGGTGACCAACCCCGAGCACCGCAAACACGCCGAGGAGATCTGGAAGCTGCCGGAGGGGACCATCCCCGACAAGATCGGCTACCACGCCGTTCTGCAGGACCGCATGCTCAAGGACGGCAAGCTCAATGCCTACTGGGTCATGTGCAACAACAACATGCAGACGGCCCCGAACACGGCGAAGGAGACCTTCCCCGGCTACCGCAACCCGGAAAACTTCGTCGTCGTCTCCGATCCCTATCCCACCGTGACGGCGCTGGCCGCCGACCTGATCCTGCCCACCGCCATGTGGGTGGAGAAGGAGGGCGGCTACGGCAACGCCGAACGCCGCACCCAGCTGTGGCGCCAGCTGGTCGACGCGCCGGACGGTGCCAAGTCCGACCTGTGGCAGATCATGGAGTTCTCCAAGCGCTTCCGCATCGAGGAGGTGTGGCCGGAAGAACTCCTGAACAAGAAGCCGGAATACCGCGGCAAGAGCCTCTACGACGTGCTGTTCCGCAACGGTCAGGTCGACCGCTTCCCGCTGTCCGACCTCGACCCGAACTACGGGAACCACGAGGCCAAGGATGCAGGCTTCTATGTCCAGAAGGGCTTGTTCGAGGAATATGCCGCCTTCGGCCGCGGCCATGGCCACGATCTGGCGCCCTTCGACCTCTACCACCAGGAGCGCGGCCTGCGCTGGCCGGTGGTGGACGGCAAGGAAACCAAGTGGCGCTACCGCGAGGGCTCCGATCCTTACGTGAAGGCCGGCGAGGGCATGCGCTTCTACGGCAACAAGGACGGCAAGGCCAATGTCTTCGCCCTGCCCTACGAGCCGCCGGCCGAGGCGCCCGACGCCGACTATCCGTTCTGGCTGTCGACCGGCCGCGTGATCGAGCACTGGCACAGCGGATCGATGACGCTCCGCGTGCCGGAGCTGCGCAAGGCCTTCCCGAATGCCGTGGTGTTCATGCACCCCGACGACGCCAAGGACCTGAACGTCCGGCGCGGCCAGGAGGTGCGCATCACCTCGCGGCGCGGCGAGGTTCGGGTGCGGGTCGAGACGCGCGGACGCAACAAGCCGCCGCGCGGCCTGGTCTTCGTCCCCTTCTTCGACCACACGGTCCTCATCAACAAGGTGACGCTCGACGCCACCGACCCCATCAGCAAGCAGACCGACTTCAAGAAATGCGCGGTCAAGATCACGCCCGTCGTGAACGCCTGAGGAGTGCCGGCATCATGAAGACCCGTTTCCTGATCGCCGCGCTGGCCCTGCTGGCCGGCGTCCCGGCCCTGACCATCGGCGTCACCTCCGGGGTCGTCGCCGCCGACAAGCCGGTTGCCGCTACCGGCGCCACCGGCACCGTGGGGGGGATCGTCGTCCCCTCCGCCAACCATCCGATCACCCTGGATGTCCCGGCCGAGGCGACCCACCGCGAGATCACCGACGACCAGAAGCGCGTACGCAACTACGCCGACCAGCCGCCGCTGATCCCGCATGCCATCCGCGACTACCAGATCGACCTGAACATCAACAAGTGCCTGACCTGCCACGACCGCCGCAACACGGCCGGCTCGCAGGCGCCGATGCTGTCGGTCACCCATTTCCAGGACCGTGACGGCCAGACGCTGGGCACGGTGGCGGCGCGCCGCTACTTCTGCACCCAGTGCCACGTCCAGCAGACCGACGCGCAGCCCATCGTTCCCAACAGCTTCCGCGACTTCGACTCGGTCCTGGGCCATGCCCAAGGCGGCCAGAAATGACGATCCGATCCGCCGTGACGTGCCTGTGGCGGCTGTTCGCCCGCCCCAGCGTCCATTTCAGCCTGGGCTTCCTGACGCTGGGCGGCTTCATCGCCGGCGTCCTCTTCTGGGGCGGCTTCAACACCGCGCTGGAGGCGACCAACAAGGAGGCCTTCTGCATCAGCTGCCACGAGATGCGCGACAATCCCTATGAGGAGCTGAAGCAGACCATCCACTTCACCAACCGGTCGGGCGTGCGCGCCAGCTGCCCCGACTGCCACGTCCCGCATGAATGGACCGACAAGATCGCCCGCAAGATGCAGGCATCGAAGGAGGTCTGGGGCAAGATCTTCGGCACCATCGACACCCGCGAGAAGTTCCTGGACAAGCGCCGCGAGCTGGCCGAGCACGAATGGGCCCGCCTGAAGTCCAACAACTCGCTGGAATGCCGCAACTGCCACAGCGCCGATTCGATGGACATCACCAAGCAGAACCCGCGCGCGGCGAACATGCACCAGACCTACCTGTTCACCGGCCAGAACACCTGCATCGACTGCCACAAGGGCATCGCCCACCACCTGCCCGACATGCAGGGGATCGAGCCGGGCTGGAGCATGAAGACCAGCCAGAAGTGAGTGCCTGGTTGCTGCAACAGCCCCGTCTCCGCAAGGAGCGGGGCTGTTTGCGTTTCACGGGAAACGGTGTCGGCTGGCGAGCGCCCCCTCCCCAACCCTCCCCCGCTGGGCGGGGGAGGGAGCAAGCGCTTTTACAGAAGAACACTCACTCAATTAGAGCGGCGGCAGTCCCTCCCCCGCCCAGCGGGGGAGGATAGGTGGGGGCATTCGAAGCCGACACCTCACCCCAACATCGCCACAGCCCACAGCGCCAGCAGCGTCACCAGCACCGCCTCGCCCAGCCCGATCAGCCCGCGCAAACCCAGCGCCACCCACCAGCTCGCCCAATCGCGGCGGTGGCGGACCTCCTTCAGCAACCGTTCCTGGATGCCGGCGACGGTGCGCCGGGCCGACAGGCTGGCGATGCCGCCGACCAGCGCCACCAGACCGGTGCCCAGCACGAAATACAGCGCGCCCTTCCAGCCGGCGAAATGGTCGGGGTCGTTCAGGTAATGCCCGGCGCCGACGACGATCCACACCGCCGCCGGCCAGACGCCGACGATCTCCGGCCCCGGCCCTTCCTTGGGTCCTTCCCTCTTCGGCTCCTCTTTGCGAACGTCGCTCATCGCAGCCCCCCTCAGCCGCCCGGCACATGGCGGTAGGCCAGCACCCGCGTCGCCGGACCGCCCTCGACATCGGCGAGCGGCAGCAGCAGCTCGACGAACTTCGCCCCCGGCAGCATCGGGTCGTCGCGCACCAAGAGGCAGCGCGGCTCGCCGCTCTCCAGGCAAAGGCGCAGGTCGGACAGCCAGCGCCGCGCCGCCTGTTCCGGATGGCACTCCGTCACCCGCCGCGTCGTCGGCCGCCCGTCCAGCCGGCGCTGCAGGGCGCGGCCGCAGGATCTATAGACGAAATCGCTGCCGTCGGCGGTCGGCTCCATCAGGGCGATGCGCGGCACGCTCTCGCGCACCTGGGCGGTGTCGATCTCGACCGCCAGCGGCATGCGGCGCTTGCGCTTCAGCCGGAGCCAATGGGTGTAGAGCACGCGGACCTGCGGCGACTGCTCCACGTCGATGGGGTCGGCCCGGCAGGGCGGCGGCGGCAGGTCGAGCACCGGCGTGGCGACCGGCGCGTCGGCGAAGGCGGCGGCGGCCGGCACCGGCTGGGACACCGGCGGCATCGGCCGCGACGCCGCGGCGGTGACCGGTGCATGCGCCTGGCCCGCCGCCGTGTGCCCGATCCGCCCGCCATGCTTCTTCAGCATCGGCAGAGGCGCCCAGGCCGTGCAGGTGTGATAGCCCTTGGTGATGCGGCGGTAGTCCTGGCTGCTGGCGGTGCGGCATTCGCCCTCCACCCCATGGCGGGCCACAAACACCAGCGTGTTGTCCTCCGACAGCGCGCGCTCCCCGCCCCACGAGACGCAGGCGGCGCAGGCGCGGCTGTCCTTGGCGAAGGCGTGGCTCATCGGGGCGTATCTCCAAAGGGTATGCGAAACGGGAGAATGGGAATTGATGCGTTCCTTTCCCGCCCGGTTCAAGACCCGCATGGGGCGGCGGTGCGGTGCCCGAGATTCAGTCATGCGAGGGTGACATCCATGCCACCCCTTCCCCCCCGGCCCCGAACCCCCTATAAGGGGGCCTTGCACGACATGCCCATCCCCGCTCTCCGTCTCCGGTCCTCCGGCGCCGGGGGGTTTTCGGCTGACCACACTTCAGAGAAGCGGACCCATGCCCAAACGCACCGACATCAAATCCATCTGCATCATCGGCGCGGGTCCGATCGTCATCGGACAGGCATGCGAGTTCGATTATTCCGGCGTCCAGGCGTGCAAGGCGCTGCGCGAGGAAGGCTACCGGGTCATCCTCGTCAACTCCAACCCGGCCACCATCATGACCGACCCCGGTCTGGCCGACGCCACCTACATCGAGCCGATCACCCCGGCCGTCGTCGCCAAGATCCTGGAGAAGGAGCGTCCCGACGCCCTGCTGCCGACGATGGGCGGCCAGACCGCGCTGAACACGGCGATGGCGCTGTCCGACGACGGCACGCTGGAGCGGCTCGGCGTGGAGATGATCGGCGCCAAGCGCGATGTCATCGCCAAGGCCGAGGACCGCATCCTCTTCCGCGACGCCATGGACAAGCTGGGCCTGGAGTCGCCGAAGTCGCGCATGGTCCGCACGCTGGACGAGGCGATGGAGGCTCTCGAGCTGGTCGGCCTGCCCGCCATCATCCGTCCCAGCTTCACGCTGGCCGGCACCGGCGGCGGCATCGCCTACAACCGGGCGGAGTTCGAGGACATCGTGCGCGGCGGCCTGCGCGCCAGCCCGGTCGGCGAGGTGCTGATCGAGGAATCGGTGCTGGGCTGGAAGGAATACGAGATGGAGGTCGTGCGCGACGGCGCCGACAACTGCATCATCGTCTGCGCCATCGAGAACATCGACCCGATGGGCGTCCACACCGGCGACTCGATCACGGTGGCGCCGTCGCTGACGCTGACCGACAAAGAATACCAGATCATGCGCGACGCCTCGATCGCCGTGCTGCGCGAGATCGGCGTCGACACCGGCGGCTCGAACGTCCAGTTCGCGGTCAACCCGGCCAACGGCCGCCTGATCGTGATCGAGATGAACCCGCGCGTGTCGCGTTCCTCGGCGCTGGCGTCGAAGGCCACCGGCTTCCCCATCGCCAAGATCGCCGCCAAGCTGGCCGTCGGCTACCGCCTGGACGAGCTGACCAACGACATCACCGGCACCACGCCCGCGAGCTTCGAGCCGACGATCGATTACGTCGTCACCAAGATGCCGCGCTTCACCTTCGAGAAGTTCAAGGGCTCCGAGCCGCTGCTGACCACCTCGATGAAGTCGGTGGGCGAGGCTATGTCCATCGGCCGCACCTTCCAGGAGTCGGTCCAGAAGGCCCTGCGCTCGATGGAGACCGGCCTGACCGGCTTCAACGAGGTGAAGATCGGCGGGGAAGAGAATCCGGACCGCACCGCCATCCGCGGCGCGCTCGCCACCCCGACGCCGGACCGCCTGCTGGTGATCGCCCAGGCCTTCCGCCACGGCTTCACCGTGGAGGAGGTGCAGGCCGTCTCCAAGTATGACCCGTGGTTCCTGGAGCAGATCAAGGCGATCACCGACCGCGAGGCGGCGATCCGCGCCGATGGCCTGCCGACCGACAAGGCCGGCTGGCTGAAGCTGAAGCAGATGGGCTTCTCCGACGCCCGTCTGGCCGAGCTGGCCAAGACGACCGAAGCGGCCGTCGCCGCCGCGCGCCGCATGGCCGGCGTCACCCCGGTCTACAAGCGCATCGACACCTGCGCCGCCGAATTCGCGTCGGCCACCCCCTACATGTACTCGACCTACGAGACCGACGGGACCGGCGAGGCCGAGTGCGAATCCGAGCCGACCGACAAGCGCAAGGTCGTCATCCTCGGCGGCGGTCCGAACCGCATCGGCCAGGGCATCGAGTTCGACTATTGCTGCGTCCATGCCGTCTACGCCCTCCAGGAAGCCGGCATCGAGACCATCATGGTCAACTGCAACCCGGAGACCGTCTCCACCGACTACGACACCGCCGACCGCCTGTATTTCGAGCCGCTGACGGCCGAGGACGTGGTGGAGCTGGTGCGGGTCGAGCAGCGCAACGGCACCGTGCTGGGCTGCATCGTGCAGTTCGGCGGCCAGACCCCGCTGAAGCTCGCCGCCGCGCTGGAGGCCGCCGGCATCCCGATCCTGGGCACCTCGCCCGACGCCATCGACCTGGCCGAGGACCGCGAGCGCTTCCAGAAGCTGCTGCATGAGCTGAACCTGAAGCAGCCGGCCAACGGCCTCGCCCGCTCGCTGGAAGAGGCCGAGGCGGTCGCCAGCCGCATCGGCTTCCCGGTCGTCATCCGTCCGTCCTACGTTCTGGGCGGCCGGGCGATGGAGATCGTCCACGACATGGCCGGGCTCCAGCGCTACATGGGCACCGCCGTGCAGGTGTCGGGCAAGAACCCGGTTCTGATCGACAGCTATCTTCAGGACGCCATCGAGGTCGACGTGGACGTCGTCTGCGACGGCGAGACGGTCTATGTCGCCGGCGTGATGGAGCACATCGAAGAGGCCGGCATCCATTCCGGCGACAGCGCCTGCGCCCTGCCGCCCTACACGCTGCCGGCCGACACCATCGCCGAGATCAACCGCCAGTCGGACGCGCTCGCCCGCGCCCTGAAGGTGGTCGGTCTGATGAACGTGCAGTTCGCGGTCAAGGCCGGCACCGTCTACATCCTGGAGGTCAACCCGCGCGCCAGCCGCACGGTGCCCTTCGTCGCCAAGGCCACCGGCACCGCCATCGCCAAGATCGCGGCCCGCGTCATGGCGGGGGAGAAGCTGTCCGCCTTCACCCTGAACGGCCCGACCCCGCCGCACACCGCGGTCAAGGAAGCGGTCTTCCCCTTCGCCCGCTTCCCCGGCGTCGACATCGTGCTGGGTCCGGAGATGAAGTCGACGGGCGAGGTCATGGGCCTCGACCACAACTTCGCGCTCGCCTTCGCCAAGGCGCAGCTCGGCGCCGGCGTCACCCTGCCGGTCAAGGGCAGCGTCTTCGTCTCGGTCAAGGACCACGACAAGCCGGCGCTGGCGGTGATCTCCAAGAAGCTGCACGAGATGGGCTTCCGCATCCTCGCCACCTCCGGCACCGCCAAGGTGCTGAGCGAGGCCGGCGTGCCGGCGGAGACCATCAACAAGGTGGTCGAAGGCCAGCCGCACATCGTCGACGCCATGATCAACGGCAACGTGCATCTGGTCATCAACACCACGGAAGGCGCCCAGGCCCTGTCCGACAGCTTCAGCCTGCGTCGCACCGCGCTGACCTACAACATTCCGTACTACACCACGGTGGCAGGAGCTCGCGCAGCGGTGGAAGCGATTGCCGCACTCCGGAACGGCAGCCTTGAAGTCGCCCCGTTGCAGTCGTACCTTAGCGGATCGTATTAAGGACGGACGACGGCGCGGCGGACCTCCTCCGCGCCGTCTTCGTCCTTGATGTCGCTTTGGACAGGTCGAACGACTGCAAGCGGTGATGGACCGAACATGGAAAAAGTTCCGATGACAGCGGCGGGCTTCAACCGCCTCCAGGAGGAATTGAAGCACCTTAAGATCACCGAACGCCCGGCGGTCATCAAAGCCATCGCGGAGGCCCGCGAACATGGCGACCTTTCGGAAAACGCCGAGTATCACGCGGCACGCGAACGTCAGAGCTTCATCGAAGGCCGCGTGCTGGAGCTTGAGGACAAGATCAGCCGTGCCGAGGTCATCGACCCGGCCAAGCTGACCGGCAACACCGTGAAGTTCGGTGCGACCGTGACCCTGGCCGACCAGGACACGGACGAGGAGACGACCTATCAGATCGTCGGCCAGGACGAGAGCGACATCAAGAACCGCCTCCTGTCGATCCAGGCGCCGCTGGCCCGCGCCCTGATCAACAAGTCGGTCGGCGACAGCGTGGAAGTCTCCACCCCCGGCGGCTCCAAGCTGTACGAGATCGTTTCGGTCGAGTTCCGCTGATTTTTTACTCTCCCTCTCCCGCCCCGGGAGAGGGAAGGGGCCCATGCGGAGCATGGGAAGGGTGAGGGGTAGTCCAAGGAACCATGCGCTTTTGGTTTCTTGGATCACCCCTCACCCTCCCCACCGCTCCGCGGCGGGTCCCCTCCCTCTCCCGGGACGGGAGAGGGCAATCAAAGCCCCCTACCCCCGCAGCTTATCCCTGAGGAATTCCGTCACCCGCCGGATCGCATCCGAGCGGGCATCGTCATTTGTGCCCACATGGGCCGTTCCATCGGGTGCGGTGGCAAGGTCCTTGCGCTTGCGCACCGGGGCGTCGGGCGCGTCGAAGCCGTGATAGGCGTCGGGATAGACCACCAGTTCCATCCTGTCCTTCACGCCCTCGCGCCCGGACAGTTCGATGCAGTTCTGCGGCGGCGTCCAGTCGTCCTTGCCGCCGATCAGCAGCAGCAGCGGACCGTCGGGCTGCCAGTCCTCATCGCTCAGCGGCGCCCGGCAACCGGGATAGAAGGCCACGGCGGCACGGAAACCGCCGGCTTCCGATCCCGCCGGCCCGTCCTCCCCGGCGCCATAGGCGGCCAGCACCGTGCCAGCCCCCTGCGACCAGCCGATCAGCCCGATGCGGCCATGGTCCACCTCCGGCCGCTTGCGCAGGAAGGCCAGCGCCCCCCAGGCGTCGCGCTTGCGCTCCACCGTGGCGCGGACCGTGCGGTCCTTCAGCGCGGTGGTGCAGACTTCCTCCACGTCGCGCGGGCCGAAGCTGTCGACCATCAGCACCTCATAGCCCTGCCGCTGCAGATGGGTCGCCCACCAGACATGGCGCGGCAAAACCCGGCCGTTGCGGGCATAGAGGCCGCCGCAGCCATGCAGCATGACCACCGCCGGGTGCGGTCCGGCGCCAGCCGGGCGCAGCAGCCGCCCGCTCAGCATCGTCGGAGCCGCGCCGGTCAGGTCGCCGTCGGCGGACGGAAAGCGGACGATCTCCTCGGCATGGACGCCGACCGCGGCCTGGGCCGGTCCCGCCACGGTCAAGGTCAAGGCCCCTGCCGCGACCATCCCGATACCGGCACACAGCGCCGCACCCAACACAGCCGCGCGACCGCGGGCGGAAGCCTTCATTCTCCTGCGTCCCCGACACCCGGCGCCAGCCACGGCGGCGGCGCTCGCGGTTGCAATATTAGACCCCGGCGCCGCGGAAGGCCATGGCCGCCCCTCAATTGTTTCCGCCGTCCCCGCAGCTGCCCCTGCCCCTGCCCGATGGTGGGCGCTGCCTTGCGGTCCTGTTTGCGCTAGGCTGCGGTCCCATGACCGACGCCGACGCTCCCGCCCCGCCCCCGCCCGCTTTCCCCCCCTCCGCCACGGTCCCCGCCTTCGGCGCCTTCTGCCTCTATTGGCTGCGGCTGGGGCTGACCAGCTTCGGCGGACCGGCCGGGCAGATCGCCATGATGCAGAGCGAGCTGGTCGACCGCCGCCGCTGGATCGACCAGACGCGCTTCCTGCACGCGCTGAATTTCTGCATGCTTCTGCCGGGGCCGGAGGCGCAGCAGCTCGCCACCTACATCGGCTGGCGGCTGCACGGGGTACGCGGCGGGCTGGTGGCGGGCGGGCTGTTCGTGCTGCCTGGGGCGCTGGTGCTGCTGGCCCTGTCCTGGATCGCCGCCGCCCATGGCGACACCGGTCTGGTCGGCGCCCTGTTCGACGGCATCAAGCCGGCGGTGGTGGCGATCATCGTCGCCGCGGTCTGGCGGATGGGCCGCCGCACGCTGAAGGGACCGGCGGCGGTGGCGATGGCCGGCGCCGCCTTCCTCGCCCTGTTCGCGCTGCACCTGCCCTTCCCGCTGGTCATCGGCGCCGCGGCGGCGGTCGGCGGGGTGGCGGCATGGATGGGCCGCCACTGGTTCGCCCACCCGCATCCGGTGGCCGACGGCGACTCCGCAGCCGACGACCCGGACGGGCCGGCGCCGAAACCCGCCCGGTTGCTGGTCCTGGCGGCGCTGTTCATCCTCCTGTGGGCGATTCCGGTGGGCGCGGTGATTCTGGCCTTCGGAACCGATCCCTGGCGCGGCATCGCGGCGCTGTTCACCAAGGCGGCCTTCGTCACCTTCGGCGGCGCCTATGCCGTGCTGCCCTACATCGCCGGGCAGGCGGTGGAGTCCTATGGCTGGCTCAGCCCGCGCGAGATGGTCGACGGGCTGGCGCTGGCCGAGACGACGCCGGGACCGCTGATCCTGGTGACGCAATATGTCGGCTTCTTCGCCGGCTGGAACCGGCCGGGCGCGCTGTCGCCGGGCTTGGCGGGAACGCTGGGGGCGGCGCTGACGACCTACGTCACCTTCCTGCCCTGCTTCCTGTTCATCTTCGCCGGAGCCCCCTATGTCGAGCGGCTGATCCACAACCGTCTGGCCGCGGGGGCGCTGGCCGCCATCGCCGCGGCGGTGGTGGGGGTGATCCTGAACTTAGGAGTCTATCTGGGAATGGCGGTGCTGCTGCCGGACGGGCAGCACGGCACGGGGAGCCTGATCTGGGCCTGGACGATCATGCTGGCCGCGCTCTACGCCCTGACCAGGCGCGGCGTGGCGATCCACTGGGTGGTGCTGGGGGGAGCCGCGGCGGGCCTGCTCCAGGCGCTCGCCGCATCTTCCCTGTAAAGGCGCCGTGGCGCCCTGCCCCGTTCAGCGCCGGGTGGCGCGGGCGGGCGTCTCGGCCTCGTCCTCGACGTAATCCTCGTCCTCGTCGTCCTCCGTCCCTTCCGGGATGTCGGGCGAATCGACGTCGATGGGAACGCCGGGGGTGTGTTTGCTGGTGCGGATCGACAGGGCCGACTTCACATGGGCCACGTTGGGCGCCGACGTCAGCTTGGTCGTCAGGAAGCGCTGGTAGTCGTCCCAGTCCTCCGCCACGATCTTCAGGACGAAATCATATTCGCCGGCCAGCATGTTGCACTCACGCACGAGCGGCCAGCTGTTGACGAGCTCCTCGAATTTCTTTAGGTCCGCTTCGGCCTGGCTGCTGAGGCCGACCTGGGCGAACACCGTGACGCCGAACCCCAGTGCGTCGGGGTTGACGTCGGCATGGTAGCCACGGATGAATCCCGCCTCCTCCAGCGCGCGGACGCGGCGCAGGCAGGGCGGAGCGGAGATGCCGGCACGTCGGGCAAGCTCCACGTTGGTCATCCGGCCGTCGTTCTGCAGATCGCGCAGAATCCGACGGTCAATTCGGTCGAGTTTGACCCGCCGCATGGTTTTACTCGGTCGCTCCGGGGATGATTTGGAGAAAGGATATTACACGGGCATGGTGTCTACGCCAAGACCGAAACCCCCGCAAGGGCGAGCAACCCGGATGGCGGTCATTTCGCCGCAATCCCCTCCGCAGCCCCAACGATCCGAGTTCACATGCAACCTTTGACCTGCTGGGTGGTGTCGGACGGCAAGGCCGGCATGGAAAACCAGTGCATCGGGCTGGCCGAGGCGCTGGGCCTGACGCCGGTGATCAAGCGCGTCCATCTGCGCAGCCCCTGGCGCCAGCTGACCCCCTACTGGCGCATCGGCAACCGCTTCGCCGCCGGCCCCAAGGGCGATCCGGTGGAGCCGCCCTGGCCCGACATCCTGATCGGCACCGGCCGGCAGTCCATCGCCGTCTCGCTGGCGGTGCGCCAGCAGTCGCGCGGGCGGACCTTCACCGTCCAGATCCAGGATCCGGTGATGAGCCCGCGCCATTTCGACCTGATCGTCGTGCCGCGCCACGACAAGCTGCGGGCCGACAACGTGCTGGTCACGCATGGCGCACTGCACCGGGTGACGCCCGCCATCCTGGCCGACGCCGCCGAACGCTTCGCCCCGCGGCTGGCCCATCTGCCCCATCCGCGCATCGCCGTGCTGATCGGCGGCGACAACGGCGTCTACCGGCTGACGCCCACCATCATGGGCGAGGTGGCCGAACGGCTGGCCAACCTGACGCGCAGCCATGGCGCCGGGCTGATGGTCACCCCGTCGCGCCGCACCGGCGCCGACAACGAGGCGATCCTGCGCGCCCGCCTGTCCGGCCTGCCGGCGGAGGTGTGGGACGGCACCGGCGAGAACCCCTACTTCGCCTATCTCGGCCTCGCCGACGCCGTGGTGGTGACCTGCGACAGCGTGTCGATGACGTCGGAGGCCTGCTCCACCGGCAAGCCGGTCTATGTGATCGAACTGGACGGCGGGTCGCCCAAGTTCCGCGCCTTCCATGACGGCCTCTACCGGGACGGCATCACCCGGCCCTTCGACGGCTCGCTCGACCACTGGAGCTATCAGCCGATGGACGAGACGCGGATCGTCGCCGACGAGGCGATGCGCCGCCTGTCGGCGCACCGGAAGCGGCACGGTCTGGCGTAACGATGGGGTGGCGGGGTGCGGGCGCGGCCAATGCGCGCACCCCACCGATACGGCCGGTTTGGGGGCGGCGTTCGTCCACGGGCCATGGCATAAGCGCCGGCAAACCGACCGTCCCGAACCGGACGCCCCTGGACCCGGACCCTTCGCCATCATGACCACCGCCGACGCCGTTTCCGCCTCCTTCCTGCGCTGCCTGGAGCGCAGCCGGCTGTCCGAGACGCCCTACACTCACTGGCTCCTGTCCGAAGCCCTGCCGGAGGAGGACGCCGACGCCATCGCCGCCCTGCCCTGGGGGCCGCCGCGGGTGTCCGACACCTACGGCAAGCGCGAGACCAACAACGCGTCGCGCACCTATTTCGGCGAGGAGAACCGGGCGAAATACGCGGTGTGCGAGACCCTCGCCCAGGCCTTCCAGGGCCGCCCGGTGGTGGAGGCGATCCAGCGCACCTGCAACGTCGACCTGACCGGCACCAGCCTGCGCATCGAATATTGCCAGGACACCGACGGCTTCTGGCTGGAGCCGCACACCGACATCGGCGTCAAGAAATTCACGATGCTGATCTATCTCTCGAAGGGGCCGAACTGCTCGCACTGGGGCACCGATGTGCTGGACGAGACGCGGACGGTGGTCGCCCGCGCGCCCTACGCCTTCAACGAAGGGCTGATCTTCATCCCCGCCGGCAACACCTGGCATGGCTTCGAGAAACGTCCGATCGACGGCGTGCGCAAATCGATCATCGTCAACTATGTCGGCCCCGAATGGCGGGCACGGCAGGAGCTCTGCTTCCCTGACAAACCTATTGCATAAAACTTCCGCCATGGTTAAGTGACGCCGGTTTTGGGGGGCAAAGCCACCGTCGGCACGCTCTTTGGGAGTTTCGTATCTATGTCCATGCTCGATCTGGACAAGTTCCGCGCCACCCCTCTGCAGCACGACCCCTACGACTTCCTGTGCGTTCCGGGCTTCGTGAAGCGCGAGTTTCTCGAGGATCTGCACCGCGACTATCCCAAGGTCGACAGGCCCGGCTCGATCCCGCTGGGCGTCTTCCCCCAAGGGCCGAGCTTCGACCGGCTGATCGCCGAACTGAAGGGGCCGGAGGTCTGCACGGCCTTCTCCGACAAGTTCGGGCTCGACCTGTCGGGCTACCCGACCATGTTCACGGCGCGCGGCATGTGCCGGCCGACCGACGGCAAGATCCATCAGGATTCGGCCAGCAAGGTCATCACGGTGCTGATCTACATGAATCCGCCCTGGGAGGCCACCGGCGGCCGTCTGCGCATCCTGCGTTCCCAGAACCTGGAGGATTACGCCGCCGAGGTTCCGCCGGAGGAAGGCACCCTGATGTGCTTCCGCCGCAGCGACACCTCCTGGCACGGCCACCACCCCTTCGAAGGCCAGCGCCGCGCGATCCAGATGAACTGGGTCAAGGGCAGCGTCTACATCTGGCACGAACAATGGCGCCACCGCGTCGGCGCCTGGGCCAAGGGCGTGTTCGGGGGACAGGCGAAGGGGTATTGAGGGGTTGCCGCTTGCGCTGAAATGCTTGTTCGGTGCCCCCTCCCCCACCCTCGGCCGGCCGAAGGCCGGTCCGATCGTGGGAGAGGGAACTCCGCCGCTCTCGCGCTCAGCCCCCTCTCCCGCGTGAGCGGGGGAGGGTTGGGGAGGGGGCAATAACTCGAGGGCGCAATCGCCCCCCGTCACCCCACCACCATCGCCGCCAGCGTCTCCAGCCTGTCGGCCTCCTGCGCCGGCTTGTCCCAGCGGATGCGGTGGATGCGCGGGAAGCGCATCGCCAGCCCGCTCTTGTGGCGGTTGGACGGATGCACGCTGTCGAAGGCGACCTCCAGCACCAGCCCGGCTTCCACCTCGCGCACCGGACCGTAGCGGCGGGTGGTGTGGTTGCGCACCCAGCGGTCCAGCTCGATCAGTTCGGCGTCGGTGAAGCCTGAATAGGCCTTGCCGACCGGCACCAGCTCCCGGCCCAACTCATGATCGCGCCAGACGCCGAAGGTGTAGTCGGAGTAATAGCTCGACCGCTTCCCGTGGCCGCGCTGGGCGTACATCATCACGGTGTCGAGCGTCAGCGCCCCGCGCTTCCACTTGAACCATGGCCCCTTCGGCCGCCCGGCCAGATAGGCGCTGTCGCGCCGCTTCAGCATCAGCCCTTCGATGCCGTTCTCCCGCGCCCCCTCGCGCAGAGCCACCAGATCGTCCCAGCCGGCGAAGGGCACCAGCGGCGACAGATCCATCCGCCGCGGCTGCACCGCCTCGAACCAGCGCTCCAGCCGGGCGCGGCGCTCGACGAAGGACAGGCCGCGCAGATCCTCCCCGCCGTCGAACAGGATGTCGTAGAGCCGCACCCAGGCCGGTCCGTCGCGCAACATCTGCGCCGTCACCGTCTTGCGGTTGAGGCGCTGCTGCAGATCGTTGAAGGGCGCCACCACCCCGTCGCGCGCCACCAGCAACTCGCCGTCCAGCACCGCGTCGAAGCTCATGTGATCGACGATGTCGGGAAAGGCGCCGGACACGTCGTCGCCGGTGCGGCTGTAGAGCCGCCGCTCACCATCCCGCGCCACCAGCTGCACGCGGATGCCGTCCCACTTCCATTCGGCGGCATAGGCGGCGGGATCGAGCGCGGCGCGGTCCTCCTCCTCCAGCGGGTGGGACAGCATCATCGGGCGGAACCCGGCGCCGGCCCCGGTCGCCGGGCGCTCGGCCCGCCCCTCCAGCCAGGCGAACAGCTCCGCATAGGGGGCGGTCAGCCCGTGCCAGACCTCCTCCACGTCATCGACGCTCACCTCCGGCCGGGCCGCCTTGCCCCAGTCCGCCAGCGCCGTCTTGGCCAGCCGCGCCGACACGCCGATGCGCAGCGCCCCGGTGATCAGCTTCAGCAGGGCGAAGCGCCCCGACGAGTCGAGCGTGTCGAGCCACCCCTCCACCAGCCCCATCACCTGCCCGCGCCTGGCGGCCTGCAAGCCCTCCACCACCTCGTTCAGGCTGGGCGGCAGGCTGTTGGCCCTCTCAGCACGCTCCGGCCAGATCAGCGCCACCGTCTCCGCCAGATCGCCGACATAGTCGTAGGACAGCGCCAGCAGCTGCGGATCGACCCTGGTCGCCGCCAGTTCGCGGATCGCCGCCGGCTTGGCCTCCCGGAAGCTCAGGGCTCCGGTCAGCGCCGCCAGCGCCCAGCCGCGCTCGGGGTCGGGCGCGGTGGCGAAATGCTCGACCAGCAGGCGGATCTTGCCGTTGCGCGACGGCATGAAGACCAGCGCGTCGATCAGCGCGGCAAAGCGGTTCACGACGCCTCTCCTCCCGGCAGCCCTTCCGAATCCTCGTCCTCGAAGCCGATCAGCGCCAGCGCGCGGGCACGGATGCCGCGGCTGCTGGCGTAATGGACCAGCGCCTCCTCCCGCCCATGCGTCACCCACACCTCCGGCGCGCCGACATCCGCCAGCGTTTGGCACAGCTCGTCCCAATCGGCATGGTCGGAGATGACCAGCGGCAGTTCCACCCCGCGCTGGCGGGCACGCTGGCGCACCCGCATCCAGCCCGACGCCACCGCCACCACCGGATCGGCCAGCCGCCGCGCCCAGCGGTCGGCCACCGCTGCCGGCGGGGCCAGCACCAGGGCGCCCTTCAGCTCCTCCTTCGCCGCCACGGTCGCCGGCCGCAGCTCCCCCAGTTCCACCCCCAGATCGCGATAGAGCCGGCACAGCGGCTCCAGCGCGCCATGCAGCCAGATCGGCCGGTCGTATCCAGCCGCCCGCAGCAGCGTGATCAGCCGCTGGCATTTGCCCAGCGCATAGACGCCGACGACATGGCTGCGCTCCGGGAACAGCGCCATCGAATGCAGCAGCTTCCCCACCTCGCCCAGGTCGGGCGGGTGGCGGAACACCGGCAGGCCGAAGGTCGCCTCGGTGACGAAGACGTCACAGGGCACCGGCTCGAACGGCGCACAGGTGCGGTCGAGGCGGCGCTTGTAATCGCCCGACACCACCACCCGCGACCCGGCATGCTCCAGCACAACCTGGGCGCTGCCCAGCACATGGCCGGCCGGCACCAGCCGCACATCGACATCGCCGATGCGCAAGGTCTCGCCATACTCCAGCGCTTGCAGGCTTCCCCCCACCCCCTCCCCCATCCGCTGGCGCATGATGGCAAGCGTGCCGGGCGTCGCCAGCACATGGCGGTTTCCCGGCCTCGCATGGTCGGAATGGCCGTGGGTGACGACCGCGCGCTCCACCGGTCGCACCGGGTCGATGTAAAAGCCCCCCGGCTCGACATAGAGCCCTTCGGGAAGGACCCTGATCCACCTGTCGGGGTGCGGGCGGCCCGGATTGGATTGGCCGGGATTGGATTGGTGTGCAGCGGACATGCGTCCTAATATAGGGCGCCCAACAGCGGAGACACAGCGCATGCACCCGATCCTGCTGCCGACGCCCGAGATCGCCGACGCGCTTGCCATGGGGCGCCCGGTGGTGGCGCTCGAATCGACGGTGATCTCCCACGGCATGCCCTACCCCCGCAATCTGGAGACCGCCCGCGCGCTGGAGGCGGAGGTACGGGCGGCCGGCGCCATCCCCGCCACCATCGCGGTGATGGACGGGCGCATCCGCATCGGGCTGGACGACGAGGCGCTGGAGCGGCTGGCGACCGGCGGCCATGCCGTGCGCAAGCTCAGCCGCCGCGACCTGCCCGTCGCCATCGCGACTCGGGCGCTGGGGGCGACCACCGTGGCGGCGACGATGATCGGGGCGGGGCTGGCCGGCATTTCCGTCTTCGCCACCGGCGGCATCGGCGGCGTCCATCGCGGGGCGGAGACCAGCTTCGACATCTCCGCCGACCTCGACGAGCTAGCGCGCACGTCGGTCTGCGTTGTCTGCGCCGGGGCCAAGTCGATTCTCGACCTGCCCAAGACGCTTGAGGTGCTGGAGACCCGCGGAGTCCCGGTTCTCGGCTTCGGCACGCAAGAATTTCCTGCCTTCTACAGCCGCCGCAGCGGCCTGCCCGTCGATCATCGCTGTGACAACGTGACCGAGGTGGCGGACATCCTGCGCGCGAAATGGCAGCTTGGCCTGGACGGCGGCGTGCTGCTGGCGAACCCGATCCCGCCCGCCGACGAGCTGGACGCCACTGCCATGGAGGCCGCCGTCGCCCAGGCGCTGGCCGACGCGGAAGCCAAGGAAATCAAGGGGAAGGACATCACCCCCCATCTTCTGGCGGCGCTGGAGCACCTCACCGGCGGGCGCAGCCTGACCGCCAACATCGCGCTGATCCGCAACAATGCGCGGGTCGCCGCCGGAGTCGCCTCCGCCCTCGCCGCCGGCTAGAACCGATCGGATAGGCCATACCTCAGTGGGAGTAAGGCTTTGGCCCCGGTCCCGGCTTAAGGCCCCGTTAACCGCCTGCGCGCAACTCTGTCGCCATCGAACGAGCGGAGGCTTCCATGCGCGCACCGAGCAGCACCTCGACCCTGGTTTCCCGGATGATTGCGATGGCCGGCCAAGGCGACGAGGCGCCGGGCGTCGCGGAGATGAAGGAGCCGGCCCATGTGAAGCGCATCGTCTGGGCCTCCCAGGCGGCGAAGCTCCGGGTCTCCCTCTCCTCCCGCACCATCCACGAGATCGAAAGCGCCGTCACCGCCGACCTGGACAGCATGGAGCTGCCGGAAGTGTTCTTCACCTCGGTGGAGGTGGGCGGCCATGTGGTGACCTGCGACCTCGACGCCTCCGGCACCGCGTCCATCTTCGGGCTGATCGAGGCCCAGGAATATGACGATCTGGTCGAAGAGGCCGGCGACGACGCCCTGTTCGGCGTCGATTGGGACGGCGTCTACGTCACCCCAGCCCGCACCCGGCATTGATCCCGGGGCACCGCCCCCGGCAGACAGAGCCCCGCTTTCGGAAAACGCCCCGCAGCCAGCCTGCGGGGCGTTTTTTCGTTGGCCGCGGCAGCCGGCAGGATGGCGTCCGGCCTCCGGTCAGACCAGTTCGCGGCCATTCGGCTGCCGGTTCGCCCCGGCGCTGGACATGCCGACCACCACGTCGTCGCGCGAGACGATGGGCAGGGACTTCCGCCGCTCCTCCCATGCCGCCAGAAAACCATCGATGCGGTCGGCAGCCAGCGGCCGGCTGACGAAATAGCCCTGGATCAGATCGCAGCCCATGCGCGACAACGCCTCCCACTGGGCCAGCTCCTCCACCCCCTCGGCCACCACATTGCGGTTCAGGTCGTGGGCGATGCGCGAAATGGACGCCACCATGCTGCGCGCGTCGGTCCGGCGATGGACGTCGTCGATGAAGGCCTTGTCGAGCTTCAGCGTGTTGATCGGCAATGTCCGCAGATAGGTCAGCGACGAATAGCCGGTACCGAAATCGTCCAAGGCGATGTGGACGCCGGCCTGCCGCAGCGCGTCCAGCTTGTCGATGGCGGCGTCCAGCGATCCGATCATCTGCGTTTCGGTGATCTCCAGTTCCAGCCGGTTCGGCGGCAGCCCGGTGCGGTCCAGCACCTCAAGCACCCGCGGCACGAAGTCGTTCTGGGCGAGCTGGACCGCCGACATGTTGACGCTCATCGTGATGCCGCCGATGCCGCGGCAGGCCAGCCCCATCGCCTCGATGCAGGCCGTTTCCAGCACCCACAGGCCGAGCGGGACGATCAGGCCCGAATCCTCGCAGACCGGAATGAAACGGTCGGGGGAGACCGGCCCCAGCTCCGCATCGGTCCAACGGATCAGCGCCTCGAATCCGCGGACCCGGCCGTCGGACGTCGCCACCTGCGGCTGATATTGCAGGCTGAAGGACTGGCGGTCGAATGCCAGCCGCGCCCGGCTGAGCATCCGCATGCGCTCCACCACCCGCCGGTTCATGTCGGGGGTGAAGGTGCAGATGCGCCCGCGCCCGCTGTCCTTGGCCCGGTACATGGCGGTGTCGGCATTCTGCAGCAGATCGTCGAAGCAGCGTCCGTCCCAGGGATAGCGGGCGATGCCGACGCTGCAGGTGACGAAGAAATGCTGGCCTTCCACCAGGAAGGGGGCGGCCAACGCATATTCCAGCCGCTGCGCCACATCGGCCGGCTCGCCGGCCTCGCTGCCATGGACGACAACGACGAACTCGTCGCCGCCCAACCTGGCGATGAACAGCCCCTCGCCCACCCCCCGGCGAATCCGCAGGCCGAGCGCCATCAGCAGTTCGTCGCCCGCCTTGTGGCCGAAGCTGTCGTTGATGAACTTGAAATTGTCCATGTCCATGAACAGCAGGGCGAGCGGCTTGGCGGTGCCTCCGGCCTTGTCGTCGGCGATCAGCCGGCCGACATGCTGCTCCAGGGTCAAGCGGTTCGGCAGGCCGGTCAGCGGATCGAAATGGGCCAGATGATCCAGCCAGTCCTGCTGCCGCTTCTCCGCCGTGATGTCGGTGTAGGACCCGGCCATCATCACCGGCCTGCCCTGTCCGTCATGCATGGCCTTGCCGGTGGCATAGAACCACAGATAGTTGCCATCGCGATGGCGGACCCGGTATTCGGCCCGGTATTCCGGCAGCTCGCCGGACAGGTGGCGCTGCAGCGCCTCTTCCGCCTGGTCGCAATCGTCGGGGTGGATGCGGTCGCACCACGCCGCCCGCGAAGCGATGCTGGTCGCCTCCACCCCAAGCAGTTCGGACACCCGGCCGGAGAGAACACGCCTGTCGGCGGCGATGTCCCAGGTCCAGATGATGTCGCG
Source organism: Azospirillum humicireducens (assembly GCF_001639105.2). Taxonomy (NCBI): domain Bacteria; kingdom Pseudomonadati; phylum Pseudomonadota; class Alphaproteobacteria; order Rhodospirillales; family Azospirillaceae; genus Azospirillum; species Azospirillum humicireducens. The sequence continues at coordinate 108,739 of NZ_CP015285.1, read as the reverse complement.
CGACGCCTCCGCGACCAGCCGCATCCGCTTCTCGCGTTCGCACAACGCCTCCCTGCTGGCGGTCAGTTCGTCCAGCCTGTCCTGCAGATCCCGGCGCGACTGGGCGAGCGCCAGATTGCTGTGCAGCAGGGCCGCCTCGGCCGCCCGGCGCTGGCGCAGCGCGAAGGACAGGATCAGCACCATGACCGTCAGCACCACGATGACGATGCCGACCGTCACCACCAGCGAGCGATAGGTCTCCAGGAAGGAGAAGGGCTTGTTGAGCAGCTGGTCGAGCGGTCCCACCCGCGACAGATCGAGCCCGTACCGCTGTACCTGCCGGTAATCCATTGCCCGGATGACCGAGTCCGCCCTCTCCGTCGGCAGCGAAGCGGTGGATTTTCCGTTCATGATCGCCGCGGCCACCGCGCCGACCGCCCGTCCATGCGCCTGCGCGCTCAGCAGACTGCCGCCGGCGATGCCCCGGCCCAGCAGATACTCCTGCAGGCCATAGATCGGCACACTGCTCTTCTCGCTCATCAGCTGCAGGAACTGCTCGGGCGGCAGGACCAGACCGTCACGGTCGGTCGCATAGGTGCCCAGCAGCACGGCGCTGTCCGGCGGCAGGGTCGTCAGCCGCTCCTCCAGCCGCGCGAAAGCCATGTCTGGCAGGATCTGCCGTTCGAGCCCGGCGGGAAAGCGGCCGGAAGCGGCAAGGTCATCGATCAGGGTATCCAGCGCCCTTCCCGATTCCGTGTTGTCGCGCAGGACGAACAGGCGGCGCAGTCCGGGATTGGCCGCCATCGCCATGCGCAGCGTGCCTTCGACGTCCTTGGCTTCGGCGACCCCGATCACATTCGATTCGCCCTCCGTCAGCAGGCGGGCCGAGGCGCCGATGACGCCGCCATGCACCAGCGGCACCGGCCCATAAATCTCCCGCCGCAACTCGACCGCAAAGGCCAAAGCCGCGTCGTCGGTGGCGATGATGGCGTCGACGGTGCCCTTTGGGTGCCGGTGGCCGACCAACGCCCGTAACCGATGGAGCCCGGCCACATCCGGAAAGCGCTTCCAGTCGAGGTGATAGGGAATGGCGATCGCGTTGGGCGCCGAGGCCGCCAGCTCCTCGTCGATGCCGGCCGCCTGATCGTCGGTCCATTCATAGCCCTGGTGGTAGGAATGCAGCACCAGCACGGTCCGGTTCGGCGCCGTCGCCCACACCTCCACCGGCAGGGACGAAGCCGCCATCGCCAGCAGCACCAGCAGCAGGGCAAAGCCGCGTATCCAGGTAGCGGACCAACCGGTCATGAAATCCCCTCGATCGACTCCCCGCAACGCGTTCCGTCGGCTGCAACGCCGCCGGATGATGCCGGTTCTTCGTCACCAAAGGATAGGCGCAGCCATCATGCGGGCACCACAGGTCTTCGATAAAGTTAACCCGCATTTTAATGGTTAATTTCTATATTTGATTGGTTGTATTTACCGCTTTATCACGCGATAATTGCGGTCCGGTGTTTGTTAACTCTGTGTATAATTCTGATTATCATTCTAAATTGGTGGCACGTCATGACGGTGGCCTGCGGCGCCGGCACAAGCACGCCAGCGTGCGGTGGCCGGAGGAACTGTGCCCCCACCGCACCGTGGCCCGCATCAGCGCGCCGGCGACGACCGGCTGGCCTTCAGCCCCTGGCACGGACTGGCCCCGCGCACCGGCCTCTCGGCTCGATCATGCGCGCCCGCCGCATCGCCTACGCCCGCTCCTCCGGCTTCCGCATTCACCGCGACGGCTGCCCGATGCGAGAACCGGCGGCTGGCTTCCGGCTGGCGGGATGAAGGCGATGGGAGAGACCGGCGCCGTGCCGCTCACTGCAGACTGCGCTGCATCTCCTCGAAGGTGCGGGAGAAGCCGTTCAGCGGGAAATCGATGTCGCGCTTGCCCAGGCGCGGCGAGCTGACGCGGACCAGGATGGTCGAGCCGTTGCGGAACTGGTCGGCGACGCGGCCGGACACGAAATTCGGGAACATGCACATGTTCAGCGTCGCGACATGCGATTCGATGCGCGGCTGGCGGTCGACGCGGATGGCGCAGCGGTCGACCAGCCCCTGGCTGGTGGTCAGGAACAGGTGGAAGTCGTTGCCGGTCGGGATGACGCTGAGCGCGATGAAGCCGACATCCTTCCCGTCGTCGAACAGGCGGTAGATCATCAGCCGGCAGGTCTTGCTGTCGGTCATCCGGTCGATGTCGCACTGGTTGGTCCAGGCGCCCTCCGGCCCGAAATCGGCGGCGGCCTTGGACAGGTCCACCGCGGCGGCAGGTTTGGCGGTCGACAGGCCTGCCGCCAGCGTCAGGGCCAGAACGCCGGCGGCGGCAACACCCTTGAACCCACCCAACAGCCCCTTTGCACGCATCGCCCCAGCTCCCCGCCATCGTTCGTATTAACACCGAGTGCGCCATGATAACCGGCGGTGGCGGGGGTGCAAGGCACGAGATGCCGCGCACCTCCCCCGAAGAACGGGTTGGCGCGCGGCATCCCCCGATCAGATGCGCCTCAGATGCGCCCCTCCTCGAAATCGCGGAAGGCCTGCATCACCTCTTCGCGCGTGTTCATGACGAAGGGACCGCCCCACGCGATGGGTTCGCCGATCGGCTCGCCGGCCAGCAGCAGGAAGCGCGCCCCCCCGGCCCCGGCGGTCGCCTCCACCCGCTCGCCGTCGCCCAGCACGATCACCCGCGGTCCCGACATCAGCCCCTCGCCGGCGACATCCAGCGTGCCTTCGAACAGCACCAGGAAGGCGGTGTGGCCGGCAGGCAGCGGCTCGGCGAAGGAGACCGACGGCGGCAGATTGACGTCGAAGTAACGGGCGTCGGTCGCCTCGGCCCGCACCGGACCGGCAGTGCCGCGGGCGGTGTCGCCGGCGATCACGGTGACGGTGGCGCCGTCCTCGCGCCGTTCCACCGGGATGGAGGCGGCCGGGAACTCCTGATAGCGCGGCTCGGTCATCTTCAGCCGGGCCGGCAGGTTGATCCACAGCTGGAAGCCGCGCATCAGCCCTTCGGTCTGCTCCGGCATCTCCGAATGGATCAGGCCGCGGCCGGCGGTCATCCACTGCACGCCGCCGGTTTCGATCACGCCCTCATGCCCGTGGTTGTCGGCATGGCGCATGCGGCCGGCCAGCATGTAGGTGACCGTCTCGAAGCCGCGGTGGGGATGGTCGGGGAAGCCCGCCAGATAGTCGGTCGGCCGGTCGGACCCGAACAGGTCCAGCATCAGGAAGGGGTCGAGCGTGCGCAGGCGGGGCGTGCCCAGCATGCGGGTCATGCTGACCCCGGCGCCGTCGGAGGTGGCCATGCCCTCCACGGCGGCGAGGACCGGACGGACACCGGGGGTGGCGGACTGGGCGGACATGGCGGGGACTCCCGAAAGAAGAGCGCTGACGATGGACCAGAGGTAGTCCGCCGCGGCCCCGCCGTGAAGCCGGCACGCCCGCGCCACAGCGTTTCCGCCGGCGCAACAATCCCTGCGCAACACTCCGGCGGCGGCAAACGAAAAAGGCCGCCGGGAAGCCCGGCGGCCCTTTCGGAGAGACCCGTGGGAAAGGGAGTGTTCTTAGTGGATGCTCTCGCCATGCAGGGCGAGGTCGAGACCGTCGCGCTCCACATCCTCGTCCACGCGCAGGCCCATCACCACATCGATGACCTTCAGCAGGACGAAGGTGGCGACGGCGCACCAGACCATGGTGTAGAGGACGCCCTGGATCTGGATCCACACCGCGCCGGCGTTGCCTTCCAGCAGGCCCAGGGTGGCCGACGGGTCGGCCTGCAGGACGGCGGCGAAGGCGCCTTCCGCGTTGGACACCGACATCTTGGCGAAGACGCCGGTCAGGATGGCGCCGATCAGGCCGCCGACACCGTGCACGCCGAAGGCGTCCAGGCTGTCGTCATAGCCCAGCATGTGCTTCAGGCTGGTGGCCGACCAGAAGCAGATCACGCCGGCGACGATGCCGATGATGATGGCGCCCGTCGGATCGACGAAGCCGGCGGCCGGGGTGACGGCGACCAGGCCGGCGACGGCGCCGGAGATGATGCCGAGGATCGACGGCTTGCCCTTGACGATCCACTCCGCGAACAGCCAGCCCATGGCGGCGCCGGCGGTGGCGATGTGCGTGGCGGCCATGGCCATGCCGGCGCGCGGACCGGCGGTCAGGGCGGAACCGGCGTTGAAGCCGAACCAGCCCACCCACAGCAGCGAGGCGCCGATCAGCGACAGCACCAGGTTGTGCGGCATGAAGGCTTCCTTCGGGTAGCCCTTGCGCTTGCCGATCACCAGCGCGGCGACCAGGCCGGCGACGCCCGCGTTGATGTGGACGACCGTGCCGCCGGCGAAGTCCAGCACGCCCATGCCGAACAGGAAGCCCGACGGATACCAGACCCAGTGGGCGATCGGCGCATAGACCACGATCGACCACAGGGTGGTGAAGACCAGCAGCGAGGAGAACTTCATGCGGTCCGCGAAGGCGCCGGTGATCAGCGCCGGGGTGATGATCGCGAAGGTCATCTGGAACATCATGAAGACCGGCTCGGGGATCGTCGTCGGCACGCCGGCGCCGGTCGCCTCGCCCAGCACGAACGCCTTCGAGAAGTCGAGACCGTTCAGGAACAGCCGGTCCAGCCCGCCGATGTAGGCGCCGGTGCCGGTGAAGGCCAGGCTGTAGCCGATCACGTACCACAGGACGCTGATCAGGCAGGTGATGGCGAAGCTCTGCATCACCGTCGCCAGCACGTTCATCTTGCGGACCATGCCGCCGTAGAACAGCGCCAGACCCGGAATGGTCATCATCAGCACCAGCGCCGTGGAGACCAGCATCCAGGCGGTGTCGCCGCCATTCAGCGCCGGAGCCGCCGGCGCGGCAGCAGCGGCGGCAGCCGCCGCGTCCTGGGCAAGGGCTGCGGCCGGCATGCCGACCGCGCCCAGAGCAACCGCCATCATCGGTGCGGCCAGAAGGAACAGACGGTTCATCGAGGCTCCTCTTTCTCCAAAATCGCTCCCACCCCTGCATGGCCGGCGCGGCACCGGAGGCATTCCGCGCGCAAACGCCGCACTGGGGCGACCCCGTCCCGGTCGCCCCGTCCCCGGCAAAGACGGGGCGGCGGACGGGACCGAGGACGCCTCGATCGTTACAAGAAGCGTGCCAGTCCAAAACGGCTTGGAATCGTCAGGGTTGTCCCGGCGCAGGACCCCCGAACGGGCACCCCCCTACGAGTCGCAAGGTGGGTTTGCACAGGAAATGGGCAGATGCCGGAGCCGACATTCCGCCGCAATTTTCGGGCTTTCGACCGAATGAATGGGCCGGATGCGCAGCTTTGGCGCAGCCGTCTGGCTGCCATTCCGGCAGTTGGTCAAAAAATGTGCAGAAAATGGCCCACGCGGCGGTCACTGCCGCGAGGAGCGGCGGGAATGGGGCAGCCCGTCTGCTCCGTCCATCCGGTCCGAACGGCCAGCCCCTCTTTCCGCCTAGGCGGGCGGAACGGGCGATGCGGCGGGTCAGCCGAGGCGAACCCACCGCCGGGCCTATTGGACATGGCGGCGAGATGTGGCACCGTCAACGCCTCCATCGGGAAGGCCGCCGCCGGGCGGCCGCAAGAAAAAGGCAAAGGGGGTAACGGCCATGCTCGACAAACGGGATCTGCGCCTTGCACCGCGACGTGCGGTGGCGCTGGTGTTGGCCGGGGGACGCGGAAGCCGTCTGAAGCAGCTGACCGACCGGCGGGCGAAGCCGGCCACATATTTCGGCGGCAAGTTCCGCATCATCGACTTCGCGCTGTCCAATTGCGTCAATTCCGGCTTCCGCCGCATCGGCGTGCTGACGCAGTACAAGTCGCACAGCCTTCTGCGCCACCTCCAGCGCGGCTGGAACGTCTTCCGCGGCGAGATGAACGAGTTCTGCGACCTGCTGCCGGCCCAGCAGCGCGTCAGCGAGACGGAGTGGTATCAGGGCACCGCCGACGCCGTATTCCAGAACCTGGACATCCTGCGCGACCACGAGCCGGAATATGTCCTGATCCTGGCCGGCGACCACATCTACAAGATGGATTACGGCGCGCTGCTGCTCGACCACATCGACCGCAAGGCCGACGTCACCGTTCCCTGCATCGCGGTTCCGCGCGAACAGGCGACCGGCTTCGGCGTGATGCACATCGACGACGAGCGCCGCATCATCGACTTCGTCGAAAAGCCGGCCGATCCGCCGCCGATGCCGGGCCGCCCGGACATGGCGCTGGCCAGCATGGGCATCTACGTCTTCAACGCCCAGTTCCTCTACGACCAGCTGGAGCGCGACGTCGCCACCCCCGGCTCCAGCCGCGACTTCGGCAAGGACATCATCCCGCATCTGGTGAAGACCGGCGCCCGCATCATCGCCCATGATTACGCCGACAGCGCCATCATCGACGCGCCGGACGACGTCCCCTACTGGCGCGACGTCGGCACCATCGACGCCTATTGGGAGGCCAACCTCGACCTCTGCCACGTCACGCCGCAATTGAACATGTACAACCGCGACTGGCCGATCTTCACCTACCAGGAACAGCTTCCCCCCGCCAAATTCGTCTTCGACGACAATGACCGGCGCGGCACGGCGATCGACAGCCTGGTGTCGGGCGGCTGCATCATCTCCGGGTCCACCGTGCGGCGGTCGCTGCTGTTCAGCTCGGTCCGCGTCAATTCCTACAGCGAGCTGCACGAGGCGGTGGTCCTGCCGGAATGCGACATCGGCCGCCATTGCCGCCTGAAGAAGGTGGTGATCGACCGCGGCGTCAGCATCCCCAACGGCCTCGTCGTCGGCGAGGATCCGGAGCTGGACGCCAAGCGCTTCCACCGCAGCGAGGGCGGCGTCGTCCTGATCACCCGCGAGATGATCGAGAAGCTGCCGAAGGACTAGGGAGCCCCCCTTCCCCCTCCGACCGAAGCCGTCCCCTCCCCCCTCAGCCGTCATTCCCGCGCAGGCGGGACTCCAGCCCCCGAAGCCGGCCCTTCGGAACAGCCTGGATCCCCGCCTCCGCGGGGATGACGGCCGGGTGAGCGGAAGGCCAGCCGTTCAGCTCTCCGCCTCTCCCTCCCGCCTTTCATCCGAGTGCCTTCCCGATGCGCGTCCTCTACGTCACGTCCGAATGCTACCCGATGGTCAAGACGGGGGGGCTGGCGGACGTGTCCGCCGCCCTGCCGCCGGCCCTGAACGCCGCGGGCGCCGATGTCCGCCTGCTGCTGCCGGGCTATCCCGCCGTTCTGAACAGTTTGCAGAACCTGCATGACGTCGGCGACCTGATCACCGACCTGCCCGGCTGCGACCGCGCCCAGCTGTGCATCGGCCGCACCGCCGACGGGGTTCTCGCCTATGCGCTGAAGGCGCCGTCGCTGTACGACCGTCCCGGCAATCCCTATCTGGGGCCGGACGGCAAGGATTGGGGCGACAACGCCCTGCGCTTCGCCGCACTCGCCTGGGTCGCCGCCGGTTTCGCCGCCGAGAAGTCCTACGATCCCTGGTGGCGGCCCGACATCCTGCACGGCCATGACTGGCAGGCCGGACTGATCCCCGCCTATCTGGCGCTGCGCCCCGACCGTTTCGCCGGCCCCTTCCGGCCGGGCACGGTGCTGACCATCCACAACATCGCCTATCAGGGCCTGTTCGGCCCGTGGATGATGGGCGACATCGGCCTGCCCTCCGCCAGCTTCCGCGTCGATGGTGTCGAGTATTACGGCAACATCAGCTTCCTGAAGGCGGGTTGCTTCTACGCCGACCGCCTGACCACGGTCAGCCCGACCTATGCCAACGAGATCCAGACGGCGGAGCACGGCACCGGCCTGCAGGGCCTTCTCGCCAGCCGGTCCGACGTGCTGACCGGCATCCTGAACGGCGTCGATTACGCGGTGTGGGATCCGGCCACCGACCCGCATCTGCCCGCCCGCTACACCCCCGACGACCTCGGTGGAAAGGACGCCTGCAAGGCCGACCTGCAATCCGCCTTCGGCCTGGACCGCCGCGCCGACGCGCCCTTGGCCGCCGTGGTCAGCCGCCTGACCTGGCACAAGGGCCTGGACCTCGTGCTGGAGGCGGCGGGCCAATGGGTGTCCTGGGGCGGCCAGCTGGTGGTGCTGGGCAGCGGCGACGCCTCCAGCGAGGCCGGCTTCCGCCAGCTCGCCCAGTGGCATCCGCAGTCCATCGGCGTGCGCATCGGCTATGACGAGCCGTTGTCCCACCGAATCCAGGCCGGGTCCGACCTGTTCCTGGTGCCGTCGCGCTCCGAGCCCTGCGGCCTGACCCAGCTCTACGCGTTGAAATACGGCACCCTGCCGTTGGTCCGCCGCACCGGCGGCCTCGCCGACACGGTGATCGACGCCAACCCCGCCGCCAGCGCCGACGGCAGCGCGACGGGGTTCCAGTTCGTCAACGCGACCGGCCAGGAACTGGTGTGGGCGCTGCGCCGCGCGATGACCGTCTACCGCAAGCCCGACCGCTGGCAGGCAATGCAGCGCCGCGCCATGACGCGGGACTTCGGCTGGCACGGCCCGGCGGAGGAGTACATGGAGTTGTATCGGGGACTTGGGGGGCGGTGAGGCCGGGTGTGCCCGGAAACCTGGAAAGACGCCGCGCGTTGTCCCATTTCCTAAGCGATGCTAGTGTTGATGTGTGATTTGGTGCGGAGAGGCGTGACATCATGAGCAACGCCATTGCCCGGAAATTGGAATCGCTCCACCGCAAGGGGGCGATGCGCAATGTGGATGTCGCCAATCTTTTGGGGGCAGCCCCAGACCAGGTTGCACGCTGGGATCAGGGCCGCGACTTTCCCGTGCCCGAGGCTCGCAAAAGGCTGGTCGATGCAGAGTTCATCGTCGATCAACTTTCCGATCTCTACGAACCCGAGGAGGCTCGGCAATGGCTGTTCACACCACAACCACGGCTGAACCATGCCATACCCGCCACCTTGATCCAGCAGGGCCGGGTCGACGAGGTGCAAGCGGTGTTGAATCAACTTTTAGATGGGACATACGTCTGACAAAAGTATCAGAAAGTATGCGCGCCGTAACTCAGGACAAGTTGACTTCCTCGTGCCGATCGCCTAGCATAGGTGTTGCTGTGCGTGGGAGGTTGACATGTCCGACGAGATTGTACTGGTCTACACGGCAAGGGGACGAGACCGAATCCTCAGCGATGGAGGCTCGCAAGCTTGGGTCCTTGATCCAAATCGAGTCCTGAAGTGTCAATTTGTTGTTTGCGTACAAAACAGACACAACGGCGCATGGGGCGGCGCTGATCATCAGCACGGCGAAGGCTTTCTGGTTGGACGTATTTCCGGGGTTATCCCTTCAAAAGAAGGAGAGGGCCGCTGGCTAATTCAGTTCAAAGAATTCGCTGAAATCAGTATCCCAAATTGCTGGGGCGGATGGCGCAACCCTGTCCGCTATGAAGGCAAGGACACATTTGAATTCATCAATGATATTGAATTCAAAGATCTCATTTTCTCACCATTGCCCTCATCTCAACCATCTTCTTCCCACGCTGAAAACACGACTGTTATTCGTCCATTAACGATAGCCGAAGCCAAACGCGGCTTGGCTCTAGGGCTTGGCGTACCGGAAAGCGCAATCAGCATAACGATTTCGATGTGACGAGGCGAGGCTGCCGTGATCCACGACCCAAACTTATTGGAAGGTTTATCGGCACGCCCTACTGAATGCTTTTCCGGTAGCACATTCCGCGCCACCCGCGCCGGCTTGCATCCATTAGCGCCCTCCACCAACGGTGGACGTTGGGCGCCCGCAGGGGGGCCCGTGGTTCTTTACACGAGCCTAGAGCGCGAAGGCGCGCTGGCGGAGATCACCTATCACTGGAGCCGCTTCATCCCCCGTCCGTCGAAGCCGGCAAAGCTCCACCGTCTGACCGTTACGGCCGGCAAGACCCTCCGCCTCATCCGCACCACGCTGGAGGATTTGTCGGTCCCGACCGAGGGCTATGATGGATCAGCCTACGACCGCACGCAGGCCATCGGCGCCGCCGCGGCCTTCCTCGGCTGCGACGGCATTCTCGTTCCGTCGGCGCGCTGGCATTGCGACAACCTGATCCTGTTCACCGACAATCACGGCCACGATCCCGGCAACAGCCTGGACGTGATCGAAACCGAAACCATCGACTGGTTGGCATGGGCGAGCGACAAAGGGTTGCTGCCACCATAGCCGGCTCACACCATCATTGCGCCCATCCCCCGACCGCCCTATGTTCCCGGCAAACTCTCGCTTGTCCGGGCCCCGATGACTGACCTTTCGCACATCCGCAATTTCTCGATCATCGCCCACATCGACCATGGCAAGTCGACCCTTGCCGACCGGTTGATCCAGCAGTGCGGCGGCCTCGACGCGCGCGAGATGCGCGAACAGGTGCTCGACAGCATGGACATCGAGCGCGAGCGCGGCATCACCATCAAGGCCCAGACCGTCCGCCTGCTCTACAAGGCCGAGGACGGCAAGCAGTACACGCTGAACCTGATGGACACCCCCGGCCACGTCGACTTCGCCTATGAGGTCAGCCGGTCCTTGTCCGCCTGCGAGGGCTCGATCCTGGTGGTCGACGCCTCGCAAGGCGTTGAGGCGCAGACGCTCGCCAACGTCTATCAGGCCATCGACAACAACCACGAGATCATCCCGGTCCTCAACAAGATCGACCTGCCCGCCGCCGAGCCGGAGCGGGTCAAGCAGCAGATCGAGGACGTGATCGGGCTGGATGCCTCCGACGCGGTGGAGATCTCGGCCAAGTCCGGCCTCAACATCGGCGCGGTGCTGGAGGCGGTGGTCAAGCGGCTGCCGCCGCCCAAGGGCGATGCCGACGCCGCCCTGAAGGCGCTGCTGGTCGATTCCTGGTACGACCCCTATCTCGGCGTCGTCATTCTGGTGCGCGTGGTCGACGGCGTGCTGAAGGTCGGGCAGAAGGTGCGCTTCATGGCCGCCGGCTCCGCCCACGACGTCGACCGCGTCGGCGTGTTCACGCCGAAGGCTCTGCTGACCGGCGAGCTGCGGCCGGGCGAGATGGGCTTCATCACCGCCGCGATCAAGGACATCACCCTGACCAAGGTCGGCGACACCATCACCGACGAGCGCAAGCCGGCGACCGAGGCCCTGGCCGGCTTCAAGCCGTCCGTGCCGGTGGTGTGGTGCGGCCTGTTCCCGGTCGATGCCGCCGATTTCGAGCGGCTGCGCGACAGCCTGGGCAAGCTGAAGCTGAACGACGCCAGCTTCCATTACGAGGCCGAAACGTCGGCGGCGCTGGGCTTCGGCTTCCGCTGCGGCTTCCTCGGCCTCTTGCATCTGGAGATCATCCAGGAGCGGCTGGAGCGCGAGTTCAACCTCGACCTCATCACCACAGCGCCGTCGGTGGTCTACAAGCTCTACATGACCGACGGGTCGGTGCAGGACCTGCACAACCCGGCCGACATGCCCGACGTGGTCAAGATCGACCGCATCGAGGAGCCTTGGATCAAGGCCACCATCATGCTGCCCGACGAGTATCTCGGCGGCATCCTCCAGCTCTGCACCGACCGCCGCGGCCAGCAGATCGAGCTGACCTATGCCGGCTCGCGCGCCATGCTGGTCTACCGCCTGCCGCTGAACGAGGTGGTGTTCGACTTCTACGACCGTCTGAAGTCGATCAGCCGCGGCTATGCCAGCTTCGACTACCAGATGGACGGCTATGAGGAGGGCGACCTCGTCAAGATGGCGATCCTCGTCAATGCCGAGCCGGTCGATGCCCTGTCGATGATCGTTCACCGCGGCCAGGCCGAGCGCCGCGGCCGCCAGCTGTGCGAGCGGCTGAAGGAGCTGATCCCGCGCCAGCTGTTCAAGATCGCCGTGCAGGCCGCCATCGGCGGGCGCGTCATCGCCCGCGAGACGATCAGCGCCATGCGCAAGGACGTGCTCGCCAAGTGCTATGGCGGCGACATCAGCCGCAAGCGCAAGCTGCTGGACAAGCAGAAGGAAGGCAAGAAGCGCATGCGCCAGTTCGGGCAGGTCGAAATCCCGCAGAGCGCCTTCATCGCCGCGCTCAAGATGGGCGACGAGTAAGGATACGAAAAAGGCGGGCTCAAGCCCGCCTTTTTCTTTGACGGCCGCGGCCGCTCAGGGTGGGAATTCGCCCTCCTCCCAGATCGTGGCGTTGGTCCGCAGATATTGGCGCAGGTGCTTGGGATAGCTGTGCTTGGCGTCGAGATTGATGAACAGCGGGTTGGCCTGCCGCGTCTTCTGCGCCTCGTCGAGAAAGGCGAGCTGATAGCAGAGAATGACGAATTCCGAACAGAAGACGTTCTTCACCGCCCCCTGATGTTCGGTGTGCGACAGCCGTTCCTTGTATTTCTGCAGCCGCCCGAACGCGCCGGTGCCGAAACCGGTGCTTCCCGCCCAGGCGAACACCGCCCGCGCGGTGCCGTAGGAGGAGGATGCCTTGTGCAGCCTCAGGGCGGTTTCCTGAACGAGCTGGGCCTGGGCATCGCTCATCGCCCGCGCCCGGAACAGGCGGCCCTTGCCCATGTTCACGACATCGCCCTTCTTGATGCCGTCACGCGGCTGTTCGCTGCCGAAGCCGCTGGCATGCAGCACCATCCAGTCGGTCCGCACGCCGCTGCTGTATTTCACCTTTTCGCCGATCACGATCGCGCAATGGGACACCGTTCCATCGGCAATGATGATGTCACCGGGCCGGTAGGCTGGAGAAAGGGACACCATAACTGAAGCCTCGCGACTGACGGTTCTGCGAGGAGGAGAGTCTCAGAAATTTGTTCGCACTTAAAGCGAACTGTGGTTTCAGCCCTGCCATCTGCCGGCCCATCCGATGACAAAGCTGAGAAATGGCGGCTTGCCGGCGCAACAAACCCGCCGCTGACGTGTCATCACCTGCGAAGGGAGATCGGGTGGCGCATCGGCGCCCCCGGCCTTCCCGCACTCGGTTGAAATCCAATTCGGTTGAAGTCCGGGAGGATGACATGCGCAAATTTCTCGCCGCCACCGTGCCCGCCCTGCTGCTGCTGGCCGGCACCATGCCGGCCGAAGCCCAGAGCGGCGACCGCGACGTTCAGGCCAGCCGCGACCTGATCGGCAAGCGGGTGGTCCACCGCCATGGCGGGCCGGTCGCCGGCACCATCCAGAACGTCACCACCGACGCCCAGGGCCAGACGATGGTGGAGATGAAGATGGCCAAGACCGGCCAGCCCCTCATGCTCACCCCATCGTCCTTCGAACGGCGCGGACGTCAGGTCGTCATCATGCATGACCAGACCGAGCTGCAGCAGCTCGCCCAATACAGCAGCCAGGCCAACACCGGCTACGGCAGCTCGACCGGCGGGGCCATGGATGGGTCGATGGGCGGCTCCATGGGCGGTATGGGCGCCGGCTCCATGGGCCAGGGGACGATGAACCAGGGCACCATGAACCAGGGCTCGATGAGCAGCGGCTCGATGGGCCGGGGCACGATGGACGAGCGCACCCTGTCGCCGAACAAGCCCGGCATGCAGTAAGTCACCGGCGGAGGCGGGAAGCCCAATGGCCCCCGCCTCCGGACAGGCGTCAGCCCTCGATCGCCGTCAGCTCTCCGGCCAGCGGCTTCGGCATCTCCGCCTTGACCGTCGCGGCATCCAATCCACCGGCAAGCAGGCAGACCAGCTTGGCGTAGCTGGCCTCCGGCGTCATGTCATAAGCGCCGACGGCTCCGACCGCGCCCAACCCGGTGGCGTAGGCGCCGGGCAGCACCGCGCCGCGCTGCACCTGGGTGTTGTCCATCACCACGACCCCGGCCGTCACCGCCGCCGACAGCGCGTCGAGGAACTCCGGGTCGGTCGGACCGTTGCCCTCGCCGAAGGCCAGCAGCACCGCCCCCTTGGCCGCCGGGCTGGTGCCGGTCAGCATCGCCGACACCGTGCTGGCGCGGATGCCCGGATACAGCCACAGAATGACGACCGAGAAGTCCGCCAGCGCCGCCGCCTGGGCGTCCAGCGCAGCCAGCCGCGCACCCCGGTTCTCCGCATCGTCCAGCGAGACCGCCGCACCCGGCATCGGCAGCCAATAGGGTTCGTTGCGGGCGACCACGCTGCCGATGGTGGCGAGCGGCGGGAAGTTCGGCGAATCGAAGCCGGCGAAGCGGTTGGCGTCGACCTTGGACGAGCGGTTGCCGCGCAGCAGCTTGGTGTCGAAATAGACGCAGACCTCCGGCACCGGCAAGGTCCCCGCCGCCACGACGGCGCCGACCAGATTGGCGGGCGCGTCGCTCAGCGTGAAGGACAGCGGCACCTGCGACCCGCTGAACACCACCGGCTTGGTCAGGCCGGGCAGCAGGAAGGACAGGGCCGACGCGCTGTAGGCCATGCTGTCGGTGCCGTGCAGCACGACGAAGCCGTCATACCGGTCATAGACCGACAGCAGCCGCCGGGCGATGGCGATCCAGTCCACCGGCGTCATGTTGGAACTGTCGAGCGTGCGGTCGAACCAGCCCATGGTCCAGGTCAGGTCCTTGTAATCCTGCACCCCATGGCCGGACAGGCCCGGCATCGACAGGACCAGCCGTTCGAACTCCGGCCCCGGCACCGGGGCCAGCGCCCCGTCGGCATTGGTGACGCACCCGATGGTGCCCCCGGTGTACAGCACATAGACCCGCGCCATTTTGCGCTCCTCCCGCATTCTTGTCGGCGGCAGGATAGGCGGACGTCCCCCTACTTCTCAAGACACAGCCGGTCCCGGATCGCCAGCGGGCTCCGCAGCGACATCGGGGCCTCCTCCGCAACCAGCCGCCGGGCGGGTGCGGGTGCGGGTGCGGGTGCGGGAACCGGATTGTGGGCAAGACGGAAACGCCGCGGTTCCGGCACTGCCGGCGGGGGGACCGCGGGCGGATCGATCCGGGCGGCAGCGAGAACCACGCCGGTCCAGGCGGCGAACAGGGACATGGCCGAAACTCCAAAGCGGTTGGAGACCGAACATGGGCCGCGCGCCATTCCCTTGGAAACGAATAGGCATTATGCCGTCATTACGATCCGTGATGACCGCGACGTTGCGGATGGGCGGGCGCTCTGCTTGAATGGGAGGCAACTTCCGGTTCCCCGCCATGCCCGCCAACCTCGACACCGACCTGCTCCGCGCCTTCGTCGCCGTGGCCGACAGCGCCAGCTTCACCCGTGCCGGCGAAAGGCTGGGCCGCACCCAGGCGGCGGTCAGCCAGCAGGTGCGCCGGCTGGAGGACACGGTGGGCAAGCGGGTGTTCGAACGCGACACCCACGGCGTGCGCATGACACGTGACGGCGAGGTCCTGCTGGCCTATGCCCGGCGCATGCTGACCCTGAACGACGAGGTGATGGCGCTGATGCACCGCGGCCCGGCGGTGGCCAGCGTCCGCATCGGCACGCCCGACGATTACGCCACCATGCTGCTGCCCGACGTGCTGGCCCGCTTCAACGCCGCCTATCCCGAGGTGATGGTGGAGGTGATCTGCGACAACAGCCCCGATCTGGTGGCGGAGATCGACAAGGGCCGCTACGATCTGGCGCTGATCACCCGCAAGGCCGGCGAGGCCGGCGGCGAGCTGGTGCGGCAGGAGCCGGTGTCCTGGGTTGCCCCGCCGCGGGATCCGGCGCCGATGACGGGCCACCGGCCGGTCGAAAGCCTCGATCCGCTGCCTCTGGCCCTGTTCCCCAAGGGCTGCGTCGTGCGCGACATCGCCGTCGCCGCCCTGGACGGGATGGGGCGCGGCTGGCGCGTCTCCTTCACCAGCAAGAGCGTCGTCGCCGTCCATGGCGCGGTGATGGGCGGTCTGGGGGTGACGGCGATGGAATCCTGCACGGTCCCGGCCAGCCTGCGCCGCATCGGCGCAGCGGAAGGGTTTCCCGACCTGCCCGACGTCGACATCGCCCTGCACCGTGCCCGCGGCACGGCAGCCAAGCCGGTGCGCCTGCTGGCCGACGCCATCCACGATCTTGTCGGTGGGCAGATGCTGGGCCGCCGGATGCCGGACCGCGCTGGGCCGGCATCCGCTGCGGAAGCCGCACCATGACCGCCACACCCATTCTCCGCGCGCCGCTGCCGGCGCTTGCCGTCCTTCTCGGCCTCCTGGCTCTCGGCGGTGCAATGACGGCTGCCCGGCCCACGCAGGCGCAGAGCCCGGTCGCCATCGGCGCCCCCCTGACCGGCGAGGTGGTGCTGAACCGCGACATCGAGGTGCGGATCGGCCCCGGCGAGGACGCCCGCATCGTGATGACGCTGAAGCAGGGCAAGGCGCTGAACGCGCTGGGCACCCCGCGCGGCACCTATTGGACGGAGGTCGCCATCGGCGGCCAGCCCATCGGCTATGTGCCCGCCGATTCGCTGGACCCGGCGCTGATGGTCACCGGGCGGCCGGCGATCGGCGGCGAGGGTCCGCGCCCGCCCAAGCCCGCCGCCAGCCAGCCGGCGGACGCCCCACCGCCCCACCGCAGCGCCGCCGTCGTTCCGCGCGCCGCCTGGGACAAGGCGGCCCAGACCCCGGCGGAAGGCTATGTCGTCGCCGCCGGCCCGATCTCCGCCACCGAGATCCTGACCAACCGCAAGCGGCGCGGCTTCACCCTGCGCAAGGGCGACGTGGTGGCGCTGATCGGCGCCGCCAATGGCGAGGCGACGCTGGCCCTGCCCGCCGGCACCCGCGCGGTCGCACCGGTGCAGGGGCTGGTCGGGGTGGTGGCGCCCTATCCGCTGCCGGGAATGCCGCCGGTCGAGCCGGGCATGCTCTATGGCATCAAGCTCGGCGAATATGTCAGCTACACCGAGGGGCTGCGCGCCTGGAAGGAGTTCACCGCCGGGCCGGGCAGCGCCTACCGCGACCTGCCGCCGATGGTGTGGCCGGTGTTCCGCAAGGGCCGGCTGCTGTACGAGGTGGGGGTGGCTCCCTTCACGCGGTTGCAGGTCGACACCGCCTGCGGCACGTTGGCGCAACGCGGACTCGATTGTACGGTGATCGAGTTGGATACGTTTTGACGAGTTTGCACCAGACGGGCCGGCCGCGCCCTCCCTCATGACCCCTTCACGAACGAAGAGCCATGACCAACGCCGACCCGACCGAACCAGAAGACGACGCGAAGCCCGATCCCCCGCCGGATACCGGCGTCCCGGACAGTGGCGACGAGGATCTGGTGTTCCTCGACGATGCGGCTCCCGCTGCCGGTCCGCCGGAAGACCGGGATCCCGGCAACCGCTGGACCATGCTGATCGTCGACGACGAGCCGGAGGTCCATTCGATCACCAAGCTCGTGCTGTCCGACTTCGCCTACAAGGGACGCAAGGCACGCTTCCTGTCCGCCCATTCGGCGGCGGAGGCCCGGCGGATCCTGGCGCAGGAAAGCGACATCGCGCTGATCCTGCTGGACGTGGTGATGGAGACGGAGGATGCCGGCCTGCGGCTGGTCCACCACATCCGCGAGGAGCTGCGGAACCGCAACGTCCGCATCATCCTGCGCACCGGCCAGCCGGGACAGGCGCCGGAACGGGCGGTGATCCTCGATTACGACATCAACGACTACAAGGCGAAGACCCAGCTGACCGCCCAGCAGCTGTTCACCACCACGGTCGCGGCGCTGCGGTCCTACGAGGATATCGTGGCGATCGACGCCAACCGCCGCGGTCTGGAAAAGATCATCGAGGCGTCGTCGTCGCTGTTCCGCGCCCGCTCGATGAAGCTGTTCGCCGCCGGCGTGCTGACCCAGCTGTCGGGCCTGCTGGGGGTGGGGCCGGACGCGATCCTCTGCGTGCAGCGCGGCGGTTCCGGCGGCCAGGGTAGCTGCAACCCGGCCTTCAGCGGCAGCAACGGCAACGGCTGCGGCGGCAATGGCCTCTATGTGCTGGCCGGTTCCGGCCGGTACGAGGATCTCATCAACGAGCCCGCCGCCGGCCATGTCGACCCGGCGGTGCTGACGGCGGTGACTGCCTGTCTGGAACAGCGAACGCACCTTTATGCCGGCGACCACTGCACGCTCTATATCCGCACGCCGAACGACCGCGAGACGGTGGTCTACCTGCGCTCCAACCGGCCGCTGTCCGACCTGGACCGCAAGCTGATCGAGGTGTTCTGCGGCAAGATTTCCGTCGGGTTCGACAACCTGCACCATTACGAACAGCTCTACCGGGCGCAGCAGGGCACACTGGCGGCACTGGCCGACCTCGCCGAATCCGGGAGCAGCGCGTTGATCCTGGACGGGTCGGCTGCGGAGAGGGGGGAGGGCGGACGCTTCAGCCGCTCGCTGCGCATCGCGGCAATCACCGAATGCATTGCCCGCCGCCTGCATGCAGAAGGGCTGTTCTCCGAGTCGCTGGACGAAGCGACGCTGGAGATCATCGGGCTGGCGGCGATCCTGCACGACATCGGCAACGCTGCCGTCAATCCGGAGATCCTGTCGAAGCCAGGTCCCCTCGACCCGACGGAACGCAGCCTTATGCAGACCCACACGGTGGCCGGCGCCGCCTTGCTGAACCAGGCGAGCCACTTGGCCGACGGCCCGACCCATCTGCATCTGGGGGCGGCGGTGGCGCGCTGGCATCACGAGAATTGGGACGGCACCGGCTATCCCGACGGCCGCACCGGGGCCGCGATCCCGCTGTGCGCCCGCATCGTCGCGGTCGCAGACGCCTTTGACGCCATGACGCGCGACCGCCCCTACCGCAAGGCACTGTCCCGAGACGACACGGTGGCGGAGATCAGGAGGCTGGCGGGGCTGCGGTTCGACCCGGCGGTGGTCGATGCCTTCCTGGCGGTGCTGCCGGACATCGACCGGATGGGTCCGGCGTCTCGCTAGATCGGATCGCGTAAAATCGGGATCGATTTGGAGCGTGAATCCGATCGCCAAACATAAAGCTACAGCGTCGTGCGTTTCATATTAAACGCACGACGCTGTAGAGTGTGATCGCTTCAAGCGGAATCGCATGACGGGTGAATCACATGGAAGACGCTGGAATCCCGCTTTCAGCGGACGAAGGGCGCTTCCTCAGGGACGGCAAAGCGATTCCACCGCGTCGCGCAGCGGCCCGACCTGCACCGGCTTCAACAGCAGTTGGCAGCCCATCAGTTCAGCCTCGTCCCGTCGTTCGGGAGTGCTGTCGCCGGTCAGGATGATGGCCGGGATCTGCTGCCCGGTTTCGATGCGGACACGCTCCACCACTTCGCGCCCGGTCCGGCCGGCCGGCAGATAGTGGTCGGCGATGATCAGGTTCGGCGTCCTGGTCAGACCGCCGAGTTGCGCCTCCAGGGCGGCGGCGCTGACCGCGGTCATCACCTCGTATCCCCAGCCGTCCAGCAGGATCGCCAGCCCTTCAACGATCGACCGGTCATCGTCGACAACAACGATAAGTGGTTTTACCGACGCCGGCTTGTTTGCTTGATCGTCTTTCGGCTCAGCCATTGGCTACCCCAGCTTCATCATCAGCATTGTGTCTGCCACCGAACACGCCAAGGCAATGGAAACGTTGGCTGTGCCATAGGGGTGACATCGGTCGAATTGCGGGCCATCCGCAGACAAATTGTCCGGCAGCCCGATCTTTCCACAGAGCCCCACGCTTTCGTCAAACATTGAATTGTACCGAACAGTGCCGCGGTCTTCCCATACCGAAAGCACTCGGGCTTCCTCAATCAGCGATTCATCATATGCTTGTATGATCGGGTAGCGGAGAAGCGACTCTCTACGATTTTTTTCGCTTCAAAAAAAAGACCCCTCAGCGTCGCCGGGGGGTCTTTGTGTTGCTCAATCTTAACTTCAACCAAAAGATGCGTCTTATCAGGCGCGCAAGCCACCTCCGGTGGCCTTGACCACGGCAGCGACGATCTTCTGGCCGACCGCCTCGATCGCCTCGTCGGTCAGAGTCGCGCTGGTCGGCTGGTAGGTGACCGAGACGGCGACCGACTTGCGCCCCTCACCCACGCCCGGCCCTTCATAGACGTCGAACACCGCGACATCCTTGACCAGCGCCTTGTCGGCGCCCTTCACGGCACGGAGGATCTTGTCGGCCTCCACCTTGCGGTCGACGACGAAGGCGAAATCGCGCTCCACCGGCTGGAAGGCGGAGAGCTGGACCATCGGCTTGGCGGTGCCGCCCTTCTTCTTGGGCAGCGGCACGGCGTCGAGCATCACCTCGAAGCCGACGACCGGCCCCTTGACGCCCAGCGTCTCCAACACCGACGGGTGGATCTCGCCGAAGCGGGCCATCACGGTGGGGCCGAGCCGCAGCACACCGGAGCGGCCGGGATGATACCAGCCCGGCGCGTCGGTGGTGACCTGCAGGTTGCCGGCCGGGGCGCCGACCGCCTCCAGCACCGCCAGCGCATCGGCCTTGGCGTCGAACACGTCGACGCCGCGGGCCTTCTCCGCCCAATGGCGCGGCACCGCCGCCCCGGCGCGGATGCCGGCGGCAACCGTATCCTGCCCGTCCGGCGCCGGGGTTCGGAAGGCCGCCCCGACCTCGAACAGGCGCACGTCGGCGAAGCCGCGGTCGGCATTGCGGCCGGCGGCCTGGATCAGGTTGGGCAGGACCGACGGGCGCATGACGTCCAGATCGCTGCTGATCGGGTTGACCAGCCGCAGGCCCGGCTGGCCGCCGCCGAACAGCTCGGCGACCGGGCCGGACAGGAAGGACCAGGTCACCGCCTCCGACAGGCCGCGGGCGGCCAGCGTGCGCTTGGCCAGCGCGACGCGGCGCTGCTTCAGCGTCAGGGCCGGGCGGGTCAGCACCGTCTCGCGCGGCAGCGGCGTCGCCGGAATGGCGTCGAAGCCGTGGACGCGCAGCACCTCCTCGACCAGATCGGCCTCGCCATGGACATCGGCGCGCCAGGACGGAACGCCGACGACCAGACGGCCCTCGGCATCCTCGCCTTCCAGGGTGAAGCCCAGATCGGTCAGGATCTGCACCTGACGGTCGCGCGGCAACTCGACGCCGCCCAGTGCGGCGACGCGGCCCGGACGCAGGGTCAAGCTGCGCTTCCACTCCGGCTCGGCCCCCGCCGTCACGATCTCCGACGCCTCGCCGCCGCACAGATCGAGGATCAGCCGGGTCGCCCGCTCGATCCCCTCGACCACCGCGGCGGGATCGACGCCACGCTCCAGCCGGTAGCGGGCATCCGATTCCACGCCCAGCCTGCGGCCGGTCTGCGCGGTGCGCACGGTGTCGAAAATCGCGGCTTCGAGGAAGACGTTGGTGGTCTCCTCGGTGCAGCCGGACGTCTCGCCACCGATGATGCCGCCCAGCGCCTCGGCCCGCTCATGATCGGCGATCACCGTCATCGCCGGGTCGAGCTGGTATTCCTTGCCGTTCAGCGCCGGCAGGGTCTCGCCCTCGCGCGCCAGCCGGACCACGATGCCGCCCTTGACCTTGTCGGCGTCGAAGGCATGCAGCGGACGGGACACGTCAAAGGTGATGTAGTTGGTGATGTCGACCAGGATGGAGATCGGACGCAGGCCGATGGCGGTCAGCTTGTCCTGGAGCCACTGCGGCGACGGGCCGTTCTTCACACCGCGGAAATAACGGCCGACATAGTAGGGGCAAGCGTCCAGCGACTCGATCTCGACCCCGATCGGGCTCTTGAAGGCGCCGGGAACCGGCATGGCGTTCAACCGCCCCTCGGTCAGCGGCTTCAGCCTCCCCATGCCGGCGGCGGCGAGATCGCGGGCGATGCCGCGCACGCCGGCGCAGTCGGCGCGGTCGGGCGTCAGGTTGATGTCGATGACCGGATCGTTCAGCCCGGCATAGTCGGCGAAGGCCGCGCCGACCGGAGCATCGTCCGGCAGCTCGATGATGCCCTCATGCTCGTCCGACAGCTTCAGCTCGCGCTTGGAGCACATCATGCCGTTCGACTCGACGCCACGGATGACGCCCTTCTTCAGCGTGATGTCGGAACCGGGAACATAGGTTCCCTCCGGCGCGAAGACGCCCTTCATGCCGGCGCGCGCGTTCGGGGCGCCGCAGACCACCTGCAGGGTGCCGGCGCCGGTATCGACCATCAGCACGCGCAGCTTGTCGGCGTCCGGGTGCTTCTCGGCCGAGACGACATGGGCGACGCGGAAGGGCGCCAGCTCCTTCGACCGGTCATGGACGCCTTCCACCTCCAGCCCGAGGGCGGTCAGCTTCTCCGTGATCTGGTCGAGCGAGGCGTCGGTCTCCAGATGGTCCTTCAGCCAGGACAGCGTGAACTTCATGGGTCCGGCTCCTTAGCGCGTCAGGCCGTGGGCGATGTTGGGAATGTCGAGCGAGGCGAAGCCGTAATGCTTCAGCCAGCGCAGGTCGGCTTCGAAGAAGGTGCGCAGATCGGGGATGCCGTATTTCAGCATCGCCACGCGCTCCACCCCCATGCCGAAGGCGAAGCCCTGGTACCTGGTGCTGTCGATGCCGCAGGCTTCCAGCACGTTCGGATGGACCATGCCGCAGCCGAGGATCTCCAGCCAGTCGC
The DNA here is from genome assembly GCF_001639105.2 of Azospirillum humicireducens. Lineage (NCBI taxonomy): Bacteria > Pseudomonadati > Pseudomonadota > Alphaproteobacteria > Rhodospirillales > Azospirillaceae > Azospirillum > Azospirillum humicireducens. The sequence continues at coordinate 86,287 of NZ_CP015285.1, read as the reverse complement.
CGTAATTGCCCAGCTTCAGCTCGCCGCCCTTGCGGGAGCAGCCGATATCGACCTCCGCCGACGGTTCGGTGAAGGGGAAGAAGCTGGGGCGGAAGCGCAGCGGCAAGTCGTCCACGTCGAAGAAGGCGCGGCAGAACTCGACGAGGCAGCCCTTCAAGTGCCCCATGTTGGTCGCCTCGTCGATGACCAGCCCCTCGATCTGGTGGAACATCGGGGTGTGGGTCATGTCGTAGTCGGAGCGGTAGGTCCGCCCCGGTGCCACGATGCGGATCGGCGGCTTGTTGTTCAGCATGGTGCGGACCTGCACCGGGCTGGTGTGGGTGCGCAGCAGCATCTTCTTATCGCCCGAATCGGGCAGATAGAAGGTGTCGTGCATGTCGCGCGCCGGGTGGCCGGGCGGGAAGTTCAGGGCGGTGAAGTTGTGGAAATCATCCTCGATGTCCGGCCCTTCGGCGACCGAGAAGCCCATCTCGGCGAAGATGGCGATCATCTCGTCCATCGTCTGGCTGATCGGGTGGATGCGCCCTTCGGTCTCCGGACGGACCGGCAGGGTGACGTCGACCCGCTCGGCCTCCAGCCGCGCCTTCAGGTGGGCGGCGGCGAGGTCGGCCTTGCGCGCGTCGATGGCGGCGGCGATCTCGTCCTTCAGCGCGTTCAGCGCCTGACCGCGCTCCTTGCGCTCGTCGGGGGTGAGGTTCCCCAGCTCCTTCATGAAGCCGGTGATGCGCCCCTTCTTGCCGAGCGCGGAGACCCGCACCTCGTCCAGCGCCGAGAGGTCGGCGGCGGCGTTGACCTGCGACAGAAGTTCGTCTTTCAGCGCGTCGAGCATGGCGGTTCCCGGCAAGCGTGGGGAAGAAAACGGTGCAAAAAGAAAAAGGGAGCCGGCCCAGCGGCCCGGCTCCCTTCTCTTACAACTGACGCCGTGACGGCAAGCGTTCCCTGAATTCGGGAAACGCGAGGCGCGTTACGCGGCGGCCTTGGAGGCGAGCGCGGCCTGGGCCTTGTCCACCAGGGTCTTAAAGGCCTCCGGCTCGCGCGCGGCCAGATCGGACAGAACCTTGCGGTCGATCTCGATGCCGGCCAGCTTGATGCCGTTGATGAAGCGCGAGTAGGTCAGGCCGTACTGACGGACACCGGCGTTGATGCGCTGGATCCACAGGCCGCGGAAATCGCGCTTCTTGTTGCGACGGTCGCGGTAGGCGTAACGAAGCGCCTTTTCGACCTTCTCGATCGCAATGCGGAAATTCTTGGAATTGCGACCCCGGTAGCCCTTGGCGAGCTTCAGGATCTTGCGGTGACGGGCGTGCGTCGTGACGCCGCGCTTAACACGAGCCATGGTTCAGTCCTTCCGAATTCTATGATGTGCCGAGATCAGGCGTTGCGCAGCCAGTTCTTCAGCACCGTGCGGGCGTTGGAGTCGCACAGGGTCATCATGCCGCGCGCGTTGCGCTTCATGTTCGGGGACTTCTGTTCCAGGCAGTGGCGCTTGTAGGCGGCCTGAGCGCGAACCTTACCCGTGGCGGTCACCTTGAAGCGCTTCTTGGCGCCGCTCTTCGTCTTCAGCTTGGGCATTTTCGTTTCCTAGATGGAAATGAGGCGGAATTCCAACGGACGGGTGGGCATGCCCTGAGCCTTACGGCCCAGCCTCGCCGCCCGTGGAAGGATGCGCTTATACGCGCGGGGAGGGCCGGATGCAAGGGGGATGTGGCTGAATGGCCCTCTGCAATGCAGCAGACCCAAAGACTCCGCTTCGACCATCATTGCCGCGAAGGTCGGGCGGCACCTGTTTTGCCGATCCCCCTGCCGTGAACGCGCTGCCCATGCTAGGATTTCGGACCTATCCATGCGATGGAGAGTCAGTTGGAACATTGGCCGAAAACTGTTTCACGCTGTTCCATCCCCACCGTGTCGCCGGCGGACCGCCCGATCGCACCCCATGGAACAGACACGCAAAACTGTTTCACGCCGTTCCATCCCCCACCGTGTCGTCGGCACACCGCCCAACCGCACCCCATGGAACAGACACGCAAAACTGTTCCACACTGTTCCATCCCCTCAATCTCGCCACCAACGCCCCCTACGCCATTCGCCGCAGCGCCTTCCGCATTGCACGCCCCCGCTGGCGCATGGCCCCTGCCCGCGCTATCTTCCCGGCCATGAGCGACCACATCCCCGACCCGCAAAAGCCCGCGTCCGGTGCCGAAGGCAACTGGTTCGGCTTCACCCCCGTCGATCCGTCCGACAAGTCCGGGCTGGTCCGCGCCGTCTTCGACAGCGTGGCGACCAACTACGACCTGATGAACGACCTGATGTCGGGCGGCATCCATCGGCTGTGGAAGGACACGCTGATGGAGATGGTGGCGCCCAAGCCGGACATGACCCTGCTCGACGTGGCGGGCGGCACCGGCGACATCGCCTTCCGCTTCCTGAAAAAGGGCGGCGGCGCTGCCGTGGTCTGCGACATCACCGAGGCGATGGTCCGGGTCGGGCGCGACCGCGCCATCGACCGCAACATCCTGTCCGGCGTGCAATGGACGGTCGGCGATGCGGAAAAGCTGCCCATCGCCCCGCGCTCGGTCGACGCCTACACCATCGCCTTCGGCCTGCGCAACGTCACCCGCATCGACGAGGCGATCAAGGAGGCCCACCGCGTCCTGAAGCCGGGCGGCAAGTTCTATTGCCTGGAATTCAGCCACGTCGTGCTGCCGGTGCTGCGTGAGCTGTACGACGTCTATTCCTTCCAGGTGCTGCCCTTCATGGGCCGCGTGGTGGCGAAGGACGAGGCGAGCTACCGCTATCTGGCCGAGAGCATCCGCCGCTTCCCGCAGCAGGCCGATCTGGCGAAGCGGATCGAGGCCGCAGGCTTCGGTGCCGTGCGCGTGCGCAACCTGTCGGGCGGGATCGCCGCCATCCATTCCGGCTGGCGGATCTAGGCTCCCGTGTTCCGTATCCTGCGCAACCTGATCCGGATGGCCGTCATCGGCCGGACGGTCGCCCGTCACGACGCCCTGCCCACCAGCCTGCTCGGCACCGCTCCCGGCCTGCTCTGGCTGTGGCGCCGGGTCGCCCGCAAGGACGTGCCCGGCCGCGAGGGCGAGCGGCTCGCCCGCGCGCTGGCCGAACTCGGCCCCACCTACATCAAGCTCGGGCAGCTGCTGTCCACCCGCTCCGATCTGGTCGGCGAGCGGATGGCGGTCGATCTGGCCGAGCTGCAGGACAAGCTGCCGCCCTTCCCCGCCCATCAGGCCCGCGCCATCATCGAGGCGGAGTTCGGCCAGCCGGTCCAGGCGCTGTTCCAGAGCTTCGACGACAAGCCGGTCGCCGCCGCCTCCATCGCCCAGGTCCATTTCGCCGTCACCGCCGACGGGCAGGAGGTGGCGGTCAAGGTGCTGCGTCCGGGCATCGAAGAGGCCTTCGAACGCGACATCGACCTGTTCTACCGGCTGGCCGGCCTCGCCCAATGGGTGCTGCCCCGGTTGAAGCGGCTGCGGCTGGTCGAGGTGGTCGACACCTTCGCCCGCACCTCGCGGCTGGAGATGGATCTGCGGATGGAGGCCGCTGCCGCGTCGGAGCTGGCGGCGAACTTCAAGGACGATGACACCTTCAACGTGCCGCGGGTCGATTGGGAGCGGACCGGCGGCCGGGTGCTGACGCTGGAGCGCATCCGCGGCTTCAAGGTGGACGAGCCGGCCCGCATCTCCGCCGCCGGCTTCGACCGCGACGAGATCCTGGCGATGGCCTCGGCCAGCTTCTTCAATCAGGTCTTCCGCGACGGCTTCTTCCACGCCGATCTGCATCCCGGCAACCTGTTCATCAACGAACAGGGCACCATCACCGCCGTCGATTTCGGCATCATGGGCCGGCTGGACCGCGAGACGCGCTATTACCTCGCCGACATGCTGATCGGCTTCCTGACCGGCGATTACCGCCGCGTCGCCGTCGTGCATTTCGAGGCCGGCTACGTGCCGCGCCACCAGTCCATAGAGATCTTCACCCAGGCCTGCCGCGCCATCGGCGAGCCGTTGCAGAACAAGCCGCTGGCCGACATCTCGGTCGGCCGGCTGCTGGCCCAGCTGTTCGCCGTCACCGAACAGTTCGAGATGGAAACCCAGCCGCAGCTGCTTCTCCTGCAGAAGAGCATGCTGACGGCGGAGGGCGTCGGCCGGCTGCTGAACCCCAACATCAACATGTGGGAGCTGGCCCGGCCGCTGATCGAGGAATGGATGCGCGAGAACCGCGGACCGGAGGCGCAGTTCATCAACGATGCCGGCGCCATCCTGTCCACCGTCCGCCGCCTCCCGGCCCTGGTCAGCGAGGCGGAGCGGGTGACCCGCGACATCTCGGAAGGCGGCGTGCGCCTTCACCCGCAGACCGTCCGCCAGATGCTGAACGGCTGGGAAACCCGCCGCCGCTCGGACCGCGCCGCCCTGTGGGTGATCGCGGCCCTGCTGGCGGTGATCGCCGTCCAGATGCTGTAAGGGCTGCCTTTAAACTCAATAGCCCCGGCTGCGGTCCACCAGATTGGGCAGCGGCCGGCCCTCGCGCAGGGCGGTCACCGCCGCCACCACCTGATCGACGCAGCGCGACGGGTGGGTGACCCCGGCGACGTGTGGGGTGACGCGGACCTTCGGATGGCGCCAGAGCGGATGGTCGGCCGGCAGCGGCTCCTTCACGAAGACATCCAGGCTGGCGCCGCGCAGATGCCCACTCTCCAGCGCGTCGAGCAGGTCCGACTCGACCTGATGGCCCCCGCGCGCCGCGTTGATGACCACCGCCCCCTTGGGCAATGCTGCGAACAGCGTCGCGTTCAGGATGCCGCGGGTCTCGTCGGTCAGCGGCAGCAGGCAGACCAACTGGTCGCAGCGCGGCAGCATCGCCGCCAGCCCATCGGCACCGGAGAAGCTCTCCACCCCCTCGATGCTCTTGGGACTGCGGCTCCAGCCCATCAGGCGGTATCCCAGGGTCCGCAGCGTGCCGGCCGACGCCGCCCCCAGCTCGCCCATGCCCAGGAAGCCGACCGTCACCTCGGAGGCCGGGCGATGGTCCAGCTGCTCCCACCGCGCCTCTGCCTGGAGGGCGGCGTATTCGTCCATCAGACGGTGCCAGTACAGCACCTGATAAACGACATAGCCGGCCATATCGACGGTCAGCCCGTCCGCGACCATGCGCACCAGCGGCACATCCGGCAGGGTCGGGTCCTGCAGGATCGGCTCCACCCCGGCGCCGAGCGACACGATCAGCTTCAGGTTGGGCAGGGTCGCCAGCATGCCGGCCGGCGGCTTCCACACCACCGCCACCTCGATGTCGGCGACATCGCCGGTCTCGGGCCAGACGCGCATCTCCAGGTTGGGAAGATGGCGGGAGATTTCCCGGCGCCAATCCTCGGCGCTGTCGCTGGCGGAGCAGAACAGAAGCGTCACGGCCGAACCCCTGCTATGTAGGTGAGTGTTTGGGGCGCGAACGATAGCGCCTTTCCACAACTCCGCAATCCACAAGGACGCATGCCCGTGCCGCGCCTGATCCTGCTGAACAAGCCCTATGGCGTGCTGCCGCAATTCACCGACGGCCAGGGCCGCCCGACCCTGGCGGAGCTGGTGCCGGTGAAGGGGGTCTATGCCGCTGGCCGGCTCGACCGCGACAGCGAGGGGCTGCTGGCGCTGAGCGACGACGGCCCGCTGATCGCCCGGATCGCCTCGCCGGCCAACAAGATGCCGAAGACCTATTGGGTGCAGGTGGAAGGTATCCCGACCGACGAGGCGCTGGAGACGCTGCGCCGCAGCGTCACGCTGAAGGACGGCCCCACCCTGCCGGCCGAGGTGCTGCGGATGGAGGAGCCGGAGTCGCTGTGGCCGCGCGATCCGCCGGTGCGCTACCGCGCAGCCATCCCCACCAGCTGGATAGCGCTGACCTTGCGCGAAGGACGCAACCGGCAGGTCCGCCGCATGACCGCTGCGGTCGGCTTCCCCACCCTGCGGCTAATCCGCTGGTCCATCGGCGATTGGACGCTGGACGGGCTGGCGCCGGGGCAGTGGCGGGAGGTCCCCCAACCGCCCGCGACTCCCACCAAAGGGCCAAAGGCCCCGGCACCAACCGGCAAGCGCCCCCCCGTCAAGCCGCGCCGAACAGCTGCTCCTCGCTCAGCGCCATCACGCTCGCGGAGCCGTTGACCACGGTCGCCCGCAGCGCCGCCGCCTTCGGCAGAACATGGGTGGCGTAGAAGCGGGCGGTGAGCGGCTTGGCCGACAGGAAGGCGGCATCGGCGTCGCGCTGCGCCAGCCGCTCCACCGCGACCTTGGCGGCGCGGGCCAGCTGCCAGCCGCCGGCGACCACGCCCATCAGTTCCAGCAGAGTCACCGATGCGGCAGCCGGCAGGCGCGGGTCCTGCTTCGCCGCGGTCAGCACCCAGGCAATCGCCTGCTTGGCCTCACGGACCGCGCTGACCAGTTCCGCCCCGGTGACGCGCAACGCCTCATCAGCGTGGCCGGACAGCTCGCCGCCCAGCGCCGAGATCTCGTCCAGCAGGCCGTTGGCGGTCGCCCCGCCGTCGCGCAGGAGCTTGCGGTTGATCAGGTCGTTAGCCTGGATGGCGGTCGTGCCCTCGTAGATCGTGGTGATGCGGGCGTCGCGCAGATGCTGGGCGGCCCCCGTCTCCTCGATGAAGCCCATGCCGCCATGGACCTGCACGCCGTCCGACGCCAGCTGCTGGCCGGTCTCGGTGCACCAGCCCTTGGCGATGGGGGTCAGCAGATCGACCAGCAGGGCGGCGCGGGCACGGGTGGCCTCGTCGGCATGGTGATGCGCCACGTCGACCGCGGCGGCGGCGGTGTAGAGGATGCCACGCATCGCCTCGATCCGCGCCTTCATGCCCATCAGCAGGCGGCGGACGTCGGGATGGTTGACGATGCCCTTCGACTGGCCCTCGGTCCAGCCCAGCGGCTTGCCCTGCACGCGGTCACGGGCATAGGCCAGCGCCTGCTGGTAGGCGCGCTCGGCAATCGACAGGCCCTGCATGGCGACGTTCAGCCGGGCATGGTTCATCATGGCGAACATGTATTCCAGGCCGCGGTTCGGCTCGCCCACCAGGAAGCCGGTCGCCCCGCCCTCGTCGCCGAAGGACAGCACGGCGGTCGGGCTGCCGTGGATGCCCAGCTTGTGCTCCAGCGACACGCATTTCACCTGATTGCGGGCGCCCAGGCTGCCGTCGGCGTTGACCAGGAATTTCGGCACGACGAACAGGCTGATGCCCTTAACGCCCGGAGGCGCATCGGGCAGGCGGGCCAGCACCAGATGGACGATGTTCTCCGTCAGGTCATGGTCGCCATAGGTGATGAAGATCTTCTGCCCGCTGACAAGGTAATGGTCGCCGTTCGGAACCGCGCGAGACCGCGTGGCGGCAAGGTCGGACCCCGCCTGCGGCTCGGTGATGTTCATGGTGCCGGTCCACTCGCCCGAGATCATCTTGGGCAAATAGAGGTCCTTCAGCGCGTCGGAGCCATAGAGCTGAACCGCGTTCACAGCCCCTTGCGTCAGCATCGGGCAGAGCGCGAAGGCCATGTTGGCGGAATGCCACATCTCCTGCACCGCGGTATTCAGCAGGTTGGGTAGCCCCATGCCGCCGCGTGCCGGGTCGAAGGGCAGCCCGTTCCAGCCGCCCTCGACCAGCGCCTGCCACGCCGCCCCCCAGCCCTCCGCCGTGCGGGCGATGCCGTCGGCGTCGAGCCTGGCCCCCTGGACATCGCCGATGCGGTTCAGCGGGGCCAGGACGTTCTCGGCGATCTTCGCCGCCTCGCCCAGGATGCTGTCCACCATGTCGGGGCTGGCATCCTCGAAACCCGGCAGAGCCGCCACGTCGGCCATGCCGGCGAGGTGGTCGAGGACGAAGCGGATCTCTTTCAACGGCGGGCTATAGGGGATCGCGGCGGCGGTCATGGGGGACCTCTTCGGGTGGCGGAGGAAATGAACGGGATCAGACGGCCTGCTGCAGCTCCGGCAGGGCCTTGAACAGGTCGGCGACGAGGCCGTAGTCGGCGACCTGGAAGATCGGCGCCTCCTCGTCCTTGTTGATGGCGACGATGATCTTGCTGTCCTTCATGCCGGCCAGATGCTGGATGGCGCCCGAGATGCCGACGGCGACATAGAGATCCGGCGCCACGATCTTGCCGGTCTGGCCGACCTGATAGTCGTTCGGAACGAAGCCGGCATCGACCGCTGCACGGCTGGCGCCCACCGCGGCGCCCAGCTTGTCAGCGATGGCCTCCAGCAGGTGGAAATTGTCGCCCGACTGCATGCCGCGCCCACCGGAGATGACGATCCGGGCCGAGGTCAGCTCCGGACGCTCCGACTTCGACAGCTCGGCCGAGACGAAGCTGGACAGGCCGGGGTCGGTGGCGGCAGCGATGCTCTCGACCGGGGCGGCGTTGGTGGCGGCGGCAGCCTCGAATGCAGTGGTGCGGACGGTGACGACCTTTACGGCGTCGGCCGACTGCACGGTGGCGATGGCGTTGCCGGCATAGATCGGCCGCTCGAAGGTATCGGCGGAGACCACGGCGGTGATGTCGGAGATCATCGCCACGTCGAGCAAGGCGGCGACGCGCGGCAGCACATTCTTGCCCACCGAGGTGGCGGCGGCGAGGAGATGGCTGTAACCGGGGGCGAGCGACACCAGCAATGCTGCCACCGGCTCGGCCAGGGCATGCTCGTAGGCTGCATCGTCGGCGAGCAGCACCTTGGCGACGCCGGCCAGCTTGGCGGCCTGCTCGGCGGCGGGGGCGGCGTTGCGGCCGGCGACCAGGAGGTGGATGTCGCCGCCCAGCTTGGCGGCGGCGGTGACTGCGTGGGCGGTGGCGGGCTTGAGGCTGGCGTTGTCGTGGTCGGCGAGGATCAGGATGGGCATGGGGCGGGTCCTTGGTTGGAGGGTGGCGAGGTGTCTGCTTGGAATGCCCTTTCCCAACCCTCTCCCGCGAAGCGGGGGAGGGTTGGGAAAGGGCACCCCGATACGACCAGTCCTCAGATCACCCGCGCCTCGTTCTTCAGCTTGTCGACCAGGGTGGCGACGTCCGGCACCTTGATGCCGGCCTGACGCTTGGCCGGCTCGGCGACCTTCAGCGTCTTCAGGCGCGGGGTCACATCGACGCCGAGCGCATCCGGCGTGACCGTCTCCAGCGGCTTCTTCTTCGCCTTCATGATGTTGGGCAGCGAGGCATAGCGCGGCTCGTTCAGGCGCAGGTCGGCCGTAACCACCGCCGGCAGCTTCAGCGACACGACCTCAAGCCCGCCGTCGATCTCGCGTGTCACTGCAACGGCATCGCCAGCCGGCGCGACCTTGGAGGCGAAGGTGCCCTGGCCCCAGCCGAGCAGCGCCGCCAGCATCTGGCCGGTCTGGTTGCAGTCGTCGTCGATCGCCTGCTTGCCGAGGATGACGAGGCCGGGAGCCTCCTTCCCGACCAGCGCCTTGAGGACCTTGGCGACGGCCAGCGGTTCGGTGGCCACGTCGGTCTGGACCAGGATGGCGCGGTCGGCCCCCATGGCGAGCGCGGTGCGGAGCGTCTCCTGCGTCTGGGCCGGGCCGACGGAGACGACGACGATCTCGGTCGCGGTGCCGGCCTCCTTCAGGCGGACGGCCTCCTCGACGGCGATCTCGTCGAAGGGGTTCATCGAGAACTTCACGTTGGACGTCTCGACGCCGGACTGGTCGGTCTTGACCCGGATCTTGACGTTGTAATCGACGACGCGCTTCACGGCGCAGAGGATCTTCATGGCGCGGGTCCCTTTGAAATTGGGCGGCGTGCGGGCATGGCGGGGCGCTTGCCCCCACCCCGGCCCTCCCCCGCTGGGCGGGAGAGGGGGATTTAGGTGCTCTAGCCGGAAAGCGGCGGCAGTTCCCTCCCCCGCCCAGCGGGGGAGGGTTCGGGTGGGGGTAAGCGGCTTAGGCTGTTACAGCCCCTCGGTCTGCTTGCGCAGGACGTATTTCTGGATCTTGCCCGTCGAGGTCTTCGGCAGCGGGCCGAACACCACGGTGCGCGGGCACTTGAAGTGGGCCATGTGCGACCGGCAGAAGGCGATGATGTCGGCCTCGGTCGCGGTGGCGCCGTCCTTCAGGGTGACGAAGGCGCAGGGCGTCTCGCCCCACTTCTCGTCATGGCGGGCAACGACGGCGGCCTCCAGCACCTCCGGATGCTTGTAGAGGACGTCCTCCACCTCGATGGACGAGATGTTCTCGCCGCCGGAGATGATGATGTCCTTCGAGCGGTCCTTGATCTCGACATAGCCGTCCTCGTGCCAGACGGCGAGGTCGCCGGTGTGGAACCAACCGCCGGCGAAGGCCTCCTCGGTCGCCTTGGGGTTCTTCAGATACCCCTTCATGACGTTGTTGCCGCGCATCATGATCTCGCCCATCGTGCGGCCATCCTTCGGCACCGGCTCCAGCGTGAAGGGATCGGCGACGATCACCGCCTCCAGCATCGGGCCACGCACGCCCTGGCGGGCCTTGATCGCCGCCTTCTCGTCCAGCGACAGGCCATCCCAGCGATCGTGCCAGACGCAGACCACGGTCGGGCCGTAGCATTCGGTCAGGCCGTAGACATGGGTGACTTCCCAGCCCATGCGCTCCATGCCGGCGATGACGGCGGCGGGCGGGGCGGCGCCGGCCACCATCACCTTCACCGTCTGCCCGATGCCCTGCTTCAACTCGGCCGGCGCATTGTTCAGCATGTTCAAAACGATGGGCGCACCGCAGAAGTTGGTCACCCGCTCCTCGCGGATCAACTTCAGAACGGCGTCCGGGCGGACCTGACGCAGGCAGATCGCGGTGCCGGCGGTGACCGCGATGGTCCAGGGGAAGCACCAGCCGTTGCAGTGGAACATCGGCAGCGTCCACAGATACACGGGCGCGTCGCCCATGTTCCAGGACAGCGCGTTCGACACCGCGTTCAGATAGGCGCCGCGGTGGTGATAGACGACGCCCTTCGGGTTGCCGGTGGTGCCGGAGGTATAGTTCAGCGCGATGGCCTGCCATTCGTCGGCCGGCAGGGTCCAGGGATGCTCGGCACCGACATCGCTGATGAAGGCTTCATAATCGCGGTCGCCGATCAGCTCGCCGCCGCTGTAGGTCGGATCGTCGATGTCCACCACCGGGATCGGCGCGTCGAGCAGGGCCAGCGCCTTCTTCGCGACGCCGGAGAACTCGCGGTCGACGATCAGGATCTTCGCCTCGCCATGCTTCAGGATGAAGGCGATGGCCTCGGCATCCAGGCGGGTGTTGACGGCGTTCAGCACGGCGCCGGCCAGCGGCACGCCGAAATGCGCTTCGAACAGCTCGGGCGTGTTGGCGGCCAGCATGGCGACGGTGTCGCCCTTGCCGATACCCACATTCGCCAGCGCCGCGGCCAGACGGCGCACGCGGCCGAAGGTCTCGGCCCAGGTCCGGCGGACCGGGCCATGGACGACCGCCAACCGGTCGGGCCACACGGAAGCGGCGCGCTCCAGGAACGTCAGCGGCGTCAGGGCGACAAAATTGGCGGCGTTGCGGTCGAGGTCGCGCTCATACGGGTTGACGCTGGCGTCGACTGCGGCGGCAGGTGCATTCATCGGACCGTTCTCCCCAGGGGTTCTTGTTACGCGCCGGCATTGGACGCGGCTGTGTTGGAAACAGCCTGTACCAGATCAGCTTTGCGCAACTTTCTCTGGATTATGACCAATTGTTATTGGTGGTGGTTCGGCACCGGGCAAACGAGGTGCCCCGTTCACCCTCCTCCCGGTCACCGCAGCCAGGTCACGTCGCCGGCGAACAGGTATCCGGCGCCATAGACCGTCTTGATCAGCCGCGGCGCGCGGGGATCCTCCTCGATCTTCTTGCGGATGCGCGACACGCGGACATCGATGCTGCGGTCGTAGGGAAAATCGTCGCGGTCCTGGTCGGGGCCCTGCAGATGCTCGCGCGACAGCACGCGCTTGGGCGCCTTCAGCAAGGTCAGCAGCAGCGAGGCCTCCGCCGCGGTCAGGCTCTCCTGACGGCCGTCATCGGCGCTCAGCGTCAGGTTGCCGAGGTCGAAGACCCAATTGCCGAAGCGCGCCCGCGCGGTCTCCGTCGCAGCCGTGGCGCCGGCCAGCTGTTCGCGGCGGCGGATGGCGCTGTTGACGCGGGCGACCAGTTCCCGCGGCTCAAAGGGCTTCACGATGTAATCGTCGGCGCCCAACTCCAGCCCGAGGATCCGGTCGGAGGTGCCGCCGCGCCCGGACAGGATGATCACCCCGAAGCGGACATCCTCCCACAGCTCGCGAACCAGGGTCAGCCCATCCATGTCCGGCAGACCGAGATCGACAAGACAGAGGTCGGGGGCCTGACGCTGGATCGCGGCCCGCGCCTCCCGCCCGCTGGCCCAGCAGGACACCTCGTAGCCGTACCCCTCCAGCACCTCTTTCACCAGCCGGCGGATGTCGGCCTCGTCCTCGATCAGGTAGATGCGCTTCTTTTGTGCCACGCGCGTTTCCCCTCACTCTTCGCCCTGCTTTTTCCCAGGTGCTTTCGTTTGGCCCGAATGTATCAGGCGGGCGCGGGTTGGGCGGCGTGGCCGATGGCCGCCACCAGATCCCGCTTGTCCCATGGCTTGCCCAGTATGACGGCATCGGCCGGGATGTCGCCATACTCGACCGTGAAGCCACTGACCAGCACCACCCGCATGTCCGGACGCAGCAGCCGGGCGCGCCGCGCCAGCTCCACCCCCGACAGGCCGGGCATGACGATGTCGGAGACCAGCAGAGACAGCCCGTCGATCTGCTCCACCAGCTCCGCCGCCTCGTCGCCGCTCGCCGCCTCCACCACCGAGAAGCCGAGGTCGACCAGCTGCTGGCGCATCACCTGCCGGACATCGTCATTGTCCTCCGCCACCAGCGCCAACTGGCCGGACCAGCCGCCGCCCAGGGGTTCGGCAGTCGCCGGTTCGTCATCGAGCAGGCGGGCCACCGGCTCGGCCCGCGGCAGCAGCAGGGTGACGGCGGTGCCCTCCCCCGGCCGGCTGTCGATGCGCAGATAGCCGCGCGACTGCTTGACGAAACCGTAGACCATCGACAGCCCCAGCCCCGATCCCAGAGCTTTCGTCGTGAAGAAGGGCTCCACCGCACGGGCCAGCGCCTCGGGCGTGAAGCCGGTGCCGGTGTCGGAGACGCGGATTTCCAGGTAATCGTCGGGGCGGACCGGCTCGTCGAAGGACAGGGTGTCCTCCACCCGGCGGATGCCGACCGCAATGTCGAGCCGGCCGCCGTTCGGCATGGCGTCGCGCGCGTTGATGGCGAGGTTGACCAGCGCATTCTCCAGCTGGGTCTGGTCGGCGATGGTCCAGCATTCCCGCCCCTCCTCCGGCACGCCGATGGCGATGGAGCTGGGAAAGGAGCGGCGCAACAGCACCGCCATGTCGCGCAGCAGCCCGCACAGCTCGATCGGCTCAGGCTTCAGCGGCTGCTGGCGCGAGAAGGCGAGCAGCCGGGCGGTGATGTCGGCGCCGCGGCGGCCGGCACGCTGGGCCGGCTCCAGATAGGCGTCCAGCCCCTCGACCGCGGCGTAGCGGTCGCGCGCCGCCGCAAGATTGCCGATGATGATCGACAGCAGGTTGTTGAAATCGTGCGCCAGCCCGCCCGACAGCTGGCCGACCGCCTTCAGGCGCTGCGCCTCCACCAGCTGGCGTTCGGTCTGCTTTTCGTCGGTGATGTCGAGCGTCAGGACGAACAGCCCGGTGACGGCACCGCCCTCCGCCCTGCCCTCGCCGCGATGGGGAATCAGCGTGGTCTTGGTGACGATGTCGCGGCCGTCGCGCGGGAAGGTGTATTCGAAGGTCACCACCTCCCCCGACAGGCAACGGTCGAGATGGGGACGCAGCGCCGCCATGGCGCGCCGGCCGACCACGGCGGCAAGCTCGCGGCCGATCACCTCGGCCTTGTCGCGGCCGACCAGCTCGGCCCAGCGCAGGTTGGCGAAAGTCAGCCGCCCGTCGCGGTCCAGCCCGGCGATGCTGGCGGGGATCGCGTCCAGGATCACGCGCTGGCGCGTTTCCGCCTCCGCCAGCGCCGCGGTGCGGTCTCGGACCCGGCTGTCAAGCGTGGCAACGGTATCGCGCAGCTGCCGGACCATCCCGTCGAAGGCGGAGCCCAGCAGCCCGATCTCGTCGCCGCGGCGGATGCCGCTCTGCGCGCCGAGATCGCCGGCCCGCACCTGCGCCGCGGTGTCGGCCAGCCGGCGCAGCGGCCGGACCAGACGGCCGACCGCGACATAGCCCAGCAGGCTGCCCGCCGCCATCAGCGCCATGCCGATGGCGAGGATGCGGTTGCCCAGCACCACCGACGACCGCCGCAGCTCATCCACATAGACCGACGAGGCGATGTACCAGTCGAAGCCTTCGAAATGCCGGACCCAGCTGATCTTCTCGTAGGCGTAATTGCCGGGATCGTCGGGCTTGTCCCACAGATAGGTCAGCGGTTCCCCCTTCGCCGCGGCGACCTTCAGATCCTCGGCGATCGGGCGGCCGGTGGCCGAATTCAGCCGGTCGCCGAAGGCCGTGCCCTCGATGTTCGAATTCGGGTGGATGATCATCCGGTTCGCCGAATCGAAGATGTAGAGATAGCCGGTGCGGGCGATGCGCAGCTTGCGCAGCGCCTGGCGCAGATCCTCGATGGCTTCGGCCTTGCGCCGTTCCACCTCGGCGTCGACGTCGGCGAGATAGGCGCCAGTGCCGACGATGATGCCGCGCTTGGGCAGATCCTTGAAGAAGCTGAGCTTCGGCGCCCGCTCGTCGCCATTGGGGCGCCACCATGGATAGGTCTGGAACCCCTCCCCCTCCCGCTTGGCGGTGGCGACGATGGTGGGAAGGATATGACGGCCCAGATTGTCGCGCAGATCGTCGGCCTTCCGCCCCTGATAATCGGGCGAGGGATGGGAGAGGATCACCGAGTCGTAGCCGATGGCCCAGACATAGTCGCCATTGCCGTAGCGCAAGGCGTGCAGCCCCTCCATCGCTTCCCGACGGGCTTCCTCCATCGTGATCTCGCCGCGGTCGGCGCGGGCGTAGACATGCTCGATATAGCCGACGGCCAATTCAAGCACGTCGCGCAGCCGGGTCTTGTAGGAGTCCACCGTGGCGGTCCGCTGCTCCTCAAGCCCGCCGCGGATGCGGCTGACCAGCTCGAACACGTTGTCGAGGATGGTGCGGCTGGCGTCGCGTTCGATCTCGTAGGCCTTCTCCTCGATGAAGGGGACGGAGAAGACATAGGCCGCTGCGGAGAACAGCCCGAGCGAGATCAGGATCGCCGAGAACAGCCGGAGGAACAGGGGCGAGCGGATCATTTTCCGGGCGAGGGCGGCAGGATGCGGGGATCAGGGAGGTCCACGCATCATCCCAGCTTCGCCGCTGTGGCTCAACGCGAATCGCGTGAGATTGTTACCTGAATCGCGCTGAAACAATTCGTCATATTTCCGGGAAATTTGCGAAACAGTGTTTTGTTAGCCGGAAGACCATAAGCCCGAACAGGGTGCCACAAGGACGATTAGCGTCTGGAGGAAACATGCACTCCCCCGCGAACACTCCGGTCTACGAGCGGGTCCGCCGGAACCCGAAATTCCAGGAGCTGGTCCGCCAGCGCAGCCGGCTGGCCCTGATCCTGTCGGCCATCGTGCTGGTCGGCTACTACAGCTTCATGATGGTGGTCGCCTTCGCGCCGGACCTGCTGCACAAGCCGATGTCCGACGATTCGGCCCTCAGCGTCGGGTTCCCCATCGGAGCGGCGATCATCATCCTGTCCTGGCTGCTGACGGGCGTCTATTCCCATTTCGCCAACGGCCGCTTCCAGGACCTGACCGACGAGATCACGCGGGAGACGCTGCAATGACCGGCCGCCGGATTCTCCTGACCGCGGCTGCCGCCACCCTCTTCGCCCTGCCGGCGCTTGCCGCCGGCGATGTCGGGCAGTTGGAAAAGCAGCCGGTCAACCTGTCGGCCATCGCCATGTTCCTCGCCTTCGTCGTGATGACCTTGGGCATCACCTACTGGGCGGCCAGCCGCACCCGCTCGACCTCGGACTTCTACACCGCCGGCGGTGGCATCAGCGGCTTCCAGAACGGTCTGGCCATCGCCGGCGACTATATGTCGGCCGCGACGCTGCTGGGCCTGTCGAGCCTGGTCTTCGCCAAGGGCTATGACGGCTTCGTCTACACCATCAGCTTCTTCGTCGGCTGGCCGATCATCCTGTTCCTGCTGGCGGAGCGGCTGCGCAATCTGGGCCACTTCACCTTCGCCGACATCGCCTCATACCGGCTGGACCAGGGCAAGATCCGCACCTTCGCCGCCATCGGCTCGCTGACGGTGGTGTGCTTCTACCTGATCGTCCAGATGGTCGGCGCCGGCCAGCTGATCAAGCTGCTGTTCGGGCTGGACTACAACGTCGCCGTGATCGTGGTCGGCGTGCTGATGGTGGTCTACGTCACCTTCGGCGGCATGATCGCCACCACCTGGGTGCAGATCATCAAGGCGGTGCTTCTCCTGGGCGCCGGCGTGATCCTGGCCTTCCTGGCCCTGTCGCGTTTCGGCTTCAGCCTGGAGGCCATCGCCCAGAGCGCCATCGCCTCGCACAAGGACGGGGTGAAGATCATGGGGCCGGGCACGCTGCTGGCCGACCCGGTGTCGGCGGTGTCGCTGTCGCTGGGCCTGCTGTTCGGCACCGCCGCGCTGCCGCACATCATGATGCGCTTCTTCACCGTCCCCAACGCGCGCGAGGCCCGCAAGTCGGTCTTCTACGCGTCGGGCTTCATCGGCTTCTTCTTCCTGATCGTCTGCGTGCTGGGAATGGCGGCGATCACCATCGTCGGCACCGACCCGCAGTTCTTCGAAGGCGGCAAGGTCGGCGGCAAGCTGATCGGCGGCGGCAACATGCCGGTGATGCATCTGGCCAAGGCGCTGGGCGGCGACCTGTTCCTCGGCTTCCTGTCGGCGGTCGCCTTCGCCACCATCCTGGCGGTGGTGTCGGGCCTGGCTCTGGCCGGCGCTTCGGCCATCGCGCACGACCTCTACGCCCGCGTGATCCGCAAGGGCGAGGCGACGGAGCGCGAGGAGATGCGCGTGTCCAAGATCGCCTCGCTGGTCCTGGGCGTGCTGGCCGTCGTGCTGGGCATCGCGTTCGAGAAGCAGAACGTCGCCTTCCTGGTCGGCCTGACCTTCGGCGTCGCGGCGTCTGTGAACTTCCCGGTGCTGATCCTGTCGATGTACTGGAAGGGGCTGACCACCCGCGGCGCGCTGGCGGGCGGCATCGCCGGCCTGATTTCCGCGGTGACGCTGGTGATCCTGTCGAACGCCGTGTGGGTCGTGGTTCTGAACAACCCGAAGCCGATCTTCCCGTACGAGCAGCCGGCCCTGTTCTCGATGACCCTGGCCTTCATCGTCACCATCATCGTGTCGAAGCTGGACAGCAGCGCGTCGGCACGCGCCGAGCGCGAGGCCTTCGAGGACCAGTTCGTCCGCTCCCAGACCGGCATCGGCGCCGCTGCTGCGGCAAAGCACTGACCGCCGGGGCTGATGGTCCGATGGAAAGCGCCCTTCCCCACGCCGGGGAGGGGCGCTTTTTTCGTCAGCCGGCCGAGACGCTGTTGTCCTTGCGGCGCGACAGCTGCACCTGACCGTCCAGGCATTTGACGTAGCCGGTCTTGCCAGGCTTCAGCCCGTCCAGGATGGTGACCAGAGCGCGCGGGATCGCCGCAAACTCCTTGGAGCCGCGCGACTGGCCGTTGTAGGCGGCGATATGCTGGCGCAGCGCCTCCTTGGACACCGGCTTTCCGTCATTCCCGATCATCCCGTCCGCCTCTCGCTCCGTTTCACCGGCGACAGGCTTACGCCTGCATCCCGTCGGCCGCAACCGGCTGGGCGACACGGGCGGCGGGGAAGCGGATGGTGACGGTGGTGCCGCGGCCCGGCTCGCTGTCGATGGACAGGCTGCCGCCATGCAGGGCCATCAGGTCGCGGCAGATCGACAGGCCGAGCCCGGTGCCGCCGAACCGGCCGGGGATGCTGCTGTCGGCCTGCTGGAACGGCTCCAGGATTCGGGCCAGCGCGTCGGCGGGGATGCCGATGCCGGTGTCGCACACGGCGATGGCGAGTCCGCCCCCCGCCTCCACCCCTGCCGTCACCGTCACCCGGCCGCCACGCGGCGTGAACTTCACAGCATTCGACAGCAGGTTCAGCAGGACCTGCCGCAAGGCCCGCTCATCGGCCAGCAATCCCGGCAAGTCGGGGGCGCAGTCGACCGCCAGCGTCACCCCGCCCGCATCGGCCGGAACCGCCGCCAGCGCCCGGCAGGTCTCGATGGCGGCGGCCGGCTCCATCCAGCTTTCGTCCAGCGTGTAGCGCCCGGCCTCCAGCTTCGACATGTCCAGCACGTCGTTGATGAGATCCAGCAGATGGCGTCCGCTGTTCTGCACATGACGCGCATAATCCTGGTAGCGCGGGCTGCCCAGCGGGCCGAACAGCTCATGCAACATGATGTCCGAAAAGCCGATGATCGCGTTCAGCGGCGTGCGCAGCTCGTGGCTCATGGTGGCGAGGAAGGCGCTCTTGGCACGATTGGCGGCCTCCGCCTGGTCGAGCGCGGCGGCGAGCCGGCCGGCCGCCTCCACCCGTTCGGTAATATCGCGCGCCTCGACCACCAGCACGCTCACGTCCCCCCGGTCGTCGAAGACCGGCTTGATCGTCACATCCATCACCCGGGTGACGCCGTCGGCGATCACGTCGGTCTCATAGCGGACGAAGAGGCCGGAAGCCGCCTTTCCGATCGACTGGCGGAAGGCCTCCGCCAATTCGTCGGTGCGGGCCCAACCACGGAACTCCCAGGCGCGGCGCCCGATCAGCGCCTCCGCCGGCAGGCCGGCCAGGGCGCAGGCGGGCCGGTTCAAGGCCAGCACCCGCCCGTCGGGGGACAGCAGCCCCATGATCTGGAAACTGCTGTCGAACAGGGCCTGCGACCGGCGCTCGCTGGCCCGCAACGCCTGGGTCGTCGTCTCCAGCCGGCCGAGCTGCCGCAAGGCCAGCAGAGCCAGGAGCATGACAACCACCGACACAGCAGTGGTTTCCAGCACGCGTTTCCAGCGGTCGGCATACCAGCCGGCCAGAACATCCTCGGCGCTGATGCGGACATAGACATAGAGCGGCAGGTCGGCCACGCGACGGACCGTGCCGATGCGGTCGCGCCCTTGCGACGGATCGAAACCGGACAGCGTCCGGATGCTTTCCCCACTTGGCAGGCGAGGCACGAACGCAGCGAAAGCGGCACGGTCGCGATCCAGAAACTCGCTTGGCCGTGAATAGGCCAGGACCACCCCGTCCTCGCCATACAGCAGAATGTAGCTGCGCGGACCGATATCCTGCGTGGCGTAGAGCCGGGCGAAGCGGTCGAGGTCGAGTATCGCCATGACGACGCCGCCGCCGTCGGCGAGCGGCCGGACCAGGGCGGCGCGCCAGCCTCCACCCGGCTCCTGGTAGGGACCGACAAAGGCCGCCGATCCGGTGCGCGCCGCCTCGGCCGGCGGGGTTCCGGCAACGGAGGTCGGGGCATCCAGCCCGACGGCCTCCCTGACCCGCCCATCCGGCTCCACCACCAGCAGGCTGCGCAGCGCCAGTCCAGGACCGGTCTCCGCCCCGGAAAACCCGACTGCGTCAGCCAGCAGATAGGGGGGAATCCGCCCGCCTTCGGCCACCGCGTAGAGCGCGCGTCCGGCAACAACGAGGATGCGGCGGGCATCCTCCTCCAACAGGCGCGACAGGTTGGCGGTCTGGCGCAGGCCATCCTGCAGCGCCCGGTCGCGCGCACGTTCCAGATCGGCATAGGCCACCAGCCAGAAGCCGGCGATCACCGCCGCAAGCAAGCCGATGCGCATGCCAGCGACCGGTGATCGAGGCGCCGCGCCCGGTCGCCGCTGCCGCCACCATCCGCGCGCGGCGCCGGCCGGTTCGGAGAAATCCGTCAAAGGCAAGAGTCCGCCGCAGCTGAATTCCAGAGAACGTCAAGCCGGTTGGGCCGGACGCGACGAACTGTAGCATGCCCTACCAATTGATTTCACGCTCGTGTACTCCCGATGCGGGAGGGAACTTGTGGGGCGGCGGGCAGTACCGGAAAGCCGGTGCTGGAAAAGTTTGGCTCGACAAAGCCGACGGCCCGCGCTTCTCTGCCCCTCAACCATGGGGAGGAGGGTCCGGGCCGGCATGCTTGAGGATTACGTCAACAGCCCGCTGCTGGGGCTGATGCTGTTCCAGGTCGCAATCGTCTGGCCGATGGCACGGATCCTGCGCCGGGCGGGCTTCTCGCCCTTGTGGGCGCTGTTCGCGCTGCTGCCGCTGGGCCATGTGGTCGCGATCGGCGTGATGGCGCACAGCCGCTGGCCGGTTCTGCCGGTGCGCGAAGCCCGCAAGGTCAAGGCGCGGAGGACGGCATGACGGACACCATCATCCATCTGGGCTTCTGGGAGCTGCTGATCGGGTCGATCGTCACGACCTATACGCTGATCGCCGGCGGCTGGGTGCTGGCGAAAGCCGGGCGCAGCCCATTGTGGATCCTGCTGCTGCTGTTCCCGTACCTGAACGTCGTGGCCGTCTGGGTTTTCGCCTATATGCGCTGGCCCTTCGTCGACCGCCCCGCCAGTCCGAGCGTGACGGGCGACGAGGCCTGAACGCCGGCTGGCACCGAACGGCAGGAGTGGATCAGACGCTGCCATCATCCTCGATGAGGCGGACAATCACGTCGACGCGGGCGACGCGGGTGCCAGCCGGCGCGGTGGGCAGGTTCCGCACCATCAGGCGATCGGCGGGGATATCTTCAAGCCGGCCGGTGGATTCGACGAAGAAATGGTGGTGGTCGCTGGTGTTGGTGTCGAAATAGGACTTGCCCGCCTCCACCACAACCTCGCGCAGCAGACCGGCGGACGTGAACTGGTTCAGCGTGTTGTAGACGGTCGCCAGCGACACCGGCAGGTCGGCGGCCAGCGCCTCGCCATGCAGTTGTTCCGCGGTCACATGCCGGTCACAGCCTTCGAACAGCAGCCGGGCGAGACCAAGGCGCTGGCGGGTCGGGCGCAGCCCGGCACCGTTCAGCCGGTCGAGAGCTCGCTTGAAAGGGCGTTCGGCGGTCATCATGGGCGCGGCACCCGTTCGGTCGACACAGGGGGCGGACACGAAGGTCCAGGACAGGACCGCGGCACAAGGCCGCAGACCGTTCAACTGTAAAACCAATCGGAAAGACGGCGCAAGTTATTGTCGCACCGACGTCAACCGGACAGGCATCGACCGGACAGGCGTCAACCGGACCGGTCCAATGCGAAGGCCGCCGGCAGTCACCCGCCGGCGGCCCTGTCGGTCCGGGACCGCAACCGGTCAGTAACCGGTGGCGATCCGCTCAACGAGCTGCTTCACCGTCGGGATGAAGCCGTCATTGTAGTAGGGATCGCTGGCGAAGCGGTAGGCGTTGTGCCCCGCGAACATCAGCTGGTTCTCGCAGTCGTCGGTGTGGCTCACCGCCTGAAGCGTCTTCTGGATGCAGAAGGACCGCGGATCGGCGCGCTTGCCCGTCGTCCCTTCTTCGTTCTGCGCCCAGTTGGAGAAGCCGCAGGCCGACAGGCAGCCCATGCAGTCGACCTGATCGTGCAGGATCTTTTCCGACTGCTGGGGGGTGACGAAGACCAGCGTGCTGTCCGGCGTCTTCAGCGCGGTGGTGAAGCCCTGGGACAGCCAGCCTTCGGCGCGCTGCTTGTCGCTTTCGGTCACATAGACTGGACGGCCGCGCGGACCGACCGGGAATTCGGCCGAATGCTCGCCCACCGGCTTGGACAGATAGGCGATCTGGCGCTCCGACCGGGCCATCAGGTCCAGCAGGAAGGGGTTCTTCACCGCCGACGAATAGAAGCCGGTCGGAGAGAAGCGGTTCAGGAAGACGTCGCCCGGTTGCAGCGCGACCAGCTTGCGCTTCCACGCCATGGAGATCGGGCTCTCCTGGGTCAGCAGCGGACGGGTGCCGAACTGGAAGGCGACCGGGCCCAGATCGGGGTTGTCGATCCAGTCCTCCCACTCCGACAGCCACCAGACGCCGCCCGCCATCACGATGGGGGTATCGTTCAGCCCGAAGCTGTTCATCATCTGGCGCAGGGCCAGGACGCGGGGGAACGGATCCTCCGGCTTCTGCGGGTCTTCGGAGTTGGACAGGCCGTTATGGCCGCCGGCCAGCCACGGATCCTCGTAGACCACGCCGCCCAGATGTTCGCGGAACTTGTGATAGGCGCGCAGCCAAAGCGCCCGGAAGGCGCGGGCCGAGGACACGATCGGGTAGTAATGGACGCCGTAGCGCACCGCGATCTCGGCAACCTTGTACGGCATGCCGGCGCCGCAGGTGACGCCATGGATCAGCCCCTGCGAGCCTTCCAGCACGCCATGCAGAATGTGCTCCGCGCCGCCCATTTCCCACAGGACGTTCATATGGATGCGGCCTTGGCCGTTCGACGTCTCATGCGCGATGCGCGCCTGGGCGATGCCGCCCTCGATGCCGAAGGCAATCAGCTCGTCGTGGCGCTCGCGCCGGGTCTTGCCCTTGTAGATCTGCGGCAGAAGGTTGCCGTTCTCATCGTAGCTGTCGGCGTTGACACCCGAAAAGGTGCCAATTCCGCCGGCCGCCGCCCAGGCGCCGGAGCTTTCGCCGTTGGAAACGGCAATACCCTTGCCACCCTCGACGAGCGGCAGAACCTCCCGGCCGGACATCTGCAACGGCTTCAACGCCTTCAACGAACCCTCCAAAGACCGAACGTGGCGCCCCGTGGGACACCGGATCAAAAGCGGCGGACAACCAGACGACGAAAAGCTCCGCCGGAATCCACATGGGTTCCGGCGGGATCGCCAATGCGGTTCTATATATGAGGAATCGGCCCGCCCTACGAGCGGATTCAGCCCGCCGCGCAAAAAACGTTCACGATTTGCCGCAGTCGCGAACGGAAGCGTCAGCCCGTCGACCGCTCCTCCGGCCCATTGTCAGACACGCCTGTCAGGCATCCGCACCCAACTCCCGCGCCAGCCGGCCCGGTGCGTCGGTGAAGACCGCGGACACGCCCCAGCCGAACAGCGTTCGCGCCCGGCCGGCGTCGTTGACGGTATAGCTCAGCACCGGCCGTCCGGTGGCGCGGTATTCCGCCACAGTCTCGGCCGTCTGGCGCTCCTGATCGACATTCAGGGTCGCAGCTCCGATGCGGTCGGCGATGGCCGACCAGTCGGACGGCGGATCCCACAGCAGGTAGCCGCGGGGAATCTCCGGCCACAGGCGCTGGGCAACCTCCAGGCAGGACACCTCGAAGCTGGACAACAGGAGCGGCCGGCCGGCCGGCCAGAGCGGGCGCAGACTGTTCAGCGCCACCTCCGCGGTGATCTCCTCCTGCCCCGGATAGGGCTTGATCTCCAGGTTCAGGCCGAGGCCGAGGTCGTGGATCAGCGCCACCGCCGCCTCCAGCGTCGGCACCTGTTCGCCGACGAAGCCGGCATCGAACCAGCGTCCGGCGTCGAGCTGCTGGAGGTCCGCCAGATCCAGCAGCGGCACCGGGCCGGTGCCGGTGGTGGTGCGGTCCAGCGTGTCGTCATGGATCAGCACCGGGCGCTGGTCGCGGGTCAGCATGACATCCACCTCCACCCAGCGGGCGCCCTGGCGGGCGGCCTCCCGGATCGAGGCGAGCGTGTTCTCCGGCGCATTTTCCTTGGCGCCGCGATGGCCGATCAGGCGGGGAAGAGTCGACAGCATGGGTCTCGCAGGAGTAAGAGCGGTCGCTTTCCTACATGACCCATTCCGTCGAGACGGGAAAGAGCGATGAAGGCCCTGCACAGCGTTTCCGATCTGGTGGCCGCCGGGCTGATGACACCGGAGGCTGGCGACGCCGTGCGCTCGGTCGCCGACCGCTACGCCGTGGCGCTGACCCCGTACCTGCGCGAGACGCTGGCCGGACGTACGGATCCGCAGGACCCGCTCTACGCCCAATACGTCCCGTCCCCCGCCGAGGCGTACAGCACGCCGGAGGAACTGGAAGACCCCATCGGCGACGGGGCGCGCAGCCCGGTGAAGGGCATCGTCCACCGCTATCCCGATCGGGTCCTGCTGAAACCGCTGCATGCCTGTGCGGTCTATTGCCGCTTCTGCTTCCGCCGCGAGATGGTCGGTCCGGGTGGGGAGGCGCTGACCGCGGACGAACTGGACGCCGCCCTGGCCTATATCCGCGACCGTGAAGAGGTGTGGGAGGTCGTCATCACCGGGGGCGACCCCCTGCTGCTGTCACCGCGCCGGCTGCGCGGAATCGTCCAGGCGCTGTCGGAAATGCCCCATGTCGGCGTTGTCCGCCTGCACAGCCGCATCCCCGCCGCCGATCCGGAACGCGTCACGCCTGAACTGGTGGAGGCGCTGACCGCCCCCGACCTCGCCACCTGGATCGCCGTCCACGTCAACCATGCCGACGAGCTGACCGCACCGGTGCGCGCGGCCCTCGCCCGGCTGGTGGAGGCCGGCATCCCTCTGGTCGGCCAGACCGTGCTGCTGAAGGGAATCAACGACAGCCATGCGGCGCTGGAGGCCCTGTTCCGCGGCATGGTGCGCAACCGGGTGAAGCCCTATTACCTGCACCATCCCGACCTTGCCGCTGGAACCAGCCATTTCCGCCCGACCCTGGCCGAGGGACAGGCGCTGGTGACCGGCCTGCGCGGCCGGCTGTCCGGTCTGTGCCAGCCGACCTACGTCCTCGACATTCCCGGCGGCCACGGCAAGGCTCCGGCCGCGCCGGCCTGGATCGAGGAACAGGATGATGGGAGCTATCGTGTGACCGACTTCACCGGCCGGGCCCACGGCTATCGGGGCTGAGACGCGGGCGTCACCACAAGGCCGGCGTGCCGAACAGCGGATCGGGGTTGATCAGGGCATTGTGGATGCCGACCACCGAGGCGAAGCCGGTCCACAGGATCAGCGGCGTCCAGATCAGCGCGATGCTGCGGTCGTCCCGCGCCGCCAGCCCGATGCAGATCGACGTGATGATGAAGAAGGACACCGTCCAGAGCGCGGCGAGGATCGAACTGCCCAGCGTGAAGTAGACGAGGCTGAAGGTGGCGTAGATCATCCAGGTCACCGCCTGGAGCCCGATCAGCATGCCGCGGTCGCGGATTCGCCGCGCCGGGTCCAGCAGGCGGATGTCGCCCCAGATCTGGAAGACGTTCAGCGTGAACCACATCACCGGAAACGCCCATCCAGGCGGCTGCAGCGGTGACGGCTGGTGCCCTGCGAAGGGCTGCCCGCCGCGCTCGATGAAGCCCCAGGCGTTCACGATGACCCAGAACAGCAGGGGTTGCCACCAGCGGACCCGGAAGGGGGCCGGCGGTGGCGTGGTGTGGGTGGCGTGGCTCATGCCCCGCGAGATAGCGCGCGCCGTCCAATGGTCAAGTCAGCGCCCCGTCATCGCCGCGCCCCCAGCGAGGCGAGTTGGAACAGAACGCGGGCGCACAGGGTCTCGTCAGGCATGTTGGTGCGCTTGCAGTCGGCTTCGGCGTCGACCAGCCGTTCCAGCGCCTGGCGGACATGGCCGGGCGACCAGTGGCGGGCCTGTCTGACCAGCCGGGTCTTCAGCTTGAAGAAGACCGGCGGGCGCAGCGACTCGACGGCGGCCTCCGGCGACTTGCCGGCGGCGACCTGGGCGCAAAGCAGTTGCAGGCGCTGGAAATGGCGCTGGGCGCCGCGCAGGATCGGCACCGGCGAGGTGCCCTCGGCGAACAGCCGTGCCAGCGAGCGGTCGAGCGTGGCGAAGTCGCCCTCCGCCGCCGCCCACACCGGCTCGTCCATCGACAGGGCGGCGCTGTCGCCGATGCAGGCCTGGGCATCCTCCAGCCGCACGCGCTTGCCGTCACCCATATAGAGCGCCAGCTTCTCCGCCTCGCCGCGGGCGACCATGCGGTCGCCGACGAGGTTGGCGGCCAGGAAGCCCAGCGCGTCGGGATCGGCGGTCAAACCATGTCCGTGCAGAATGTCGGCGATGACGCGTCCGAGCGACGCCTCCTCCTCCACATAGCAGGGGATGGCGGCGGCACCGTCGGCGCCTTCGAACAGAAGCCGCAGCTTGGAGCGGGCCGACAGGTCGCCCGACTCGACCACCACGAGGCTGTCGCCCGGCGGCAGGTTTTCAAGAAAGGCGGTGAAGGCGGCGGTGCTGTTGTCCTCGGCGTCGCGGACGCGGATCAGGCGCCGGCCGCCGGTGAAGGAGATCGCCGCGGCCTCGTCGGCCAGCCGCGCCGGATCGTCGGCCAGCGCACGGCCCAGGAACTCGGCGACGCGGAAGGGGTCGGACAGGTCCGGCACCACGGTCTTGCCCAAGGTCTGGGCACGGTCGCGCACGAGGCCCGAGTCGGGGCCATAAAGCAACACCGCCCGGACCTTGGGGTCCGGGCTGCGCAGGAAACCGTCGATCGCCTTGGGCTGGAGCTTCACCCGACAATCTCCCGCCGGTCAGGACCCGCGGCCGAGATACATGGCGACGCGGGTGGTGATGTCGTTGGAGATGTCCTCCAGCGCCCGGTCATAGGCGCTCTGCACCGTCACGATGGCGGCGTAGTGCTGTTCCAGCGTGTTGTAGCTGATCATCGACCGCGAACTGGACTGGAACACCACCTGCCCCGTCCGGGTGTCGGTCAGCCGGTAGGGCGCGTTGACCAGCAGCTGGGCGCGCACCGCGGTGGCGTCCTTCTGCAGGGCCAGCTTCTGCTCCGACGCCGACAGCGACACGTCCAGCCGGTAGCGCGGATTGTTCGGCCGCTCCGACGGATAGAAGTTGTCGATCAGCAGGTTGCGGAGCTTCTGCCCTTCCCGGTTGGGGATCGACGCGATGTCGACCTCCATCAGCCGGTCCGCCGCCTCGGCCCCGACGCCCTTGCCGCCATAGAGCGGCTGGAAACCGCATCCCGACAGGGACATGGCGGACAGGCCGAGCGCGAGGGCGAACAGCCCCCGCGTCAAACCCTGACGGAACGAGGCCCGGCGAAGCGGGCTCCGGCTGAACAGTCTGGGATCAGACGACGACATTGATCACCCGGTTCGGGACGACGATGACCTTGCGGGCCGGCTTGCCGTCCATGGCGCGCTGGACATTGGCATCGGCAAGCGCCGCCTGCTCCGCCGCGTCCTTGTCCATGTCGCGCGGCAGATCCAGCGTGGCGCGCAGCTTGCCGTTGACCTGGACCGCGACCTTGACGCTGTCCTCCACCACCAGGGCGGGATCGGCCTCCGGCCAGGGCTGGTCGGCCAGCAGGTCGGTGTGACCCAGCTGGGCCCACAACTCCTCGGCCAGATGCGGCATCATCGGGCCGACGAGGCGGACCAGCGACTCGAAGCCTTCGCGCAGGACCCAGGCATCGCCCTCGCCCTTGCCGTCCAGTTCGCCCAGCGCGTTGGACAGCTCGCGGACGCGGGCGACCGCCTTGTTGAAGCGGAACTTGTCGAGATCCTCCGACACGCCGGCGATGGTCTTGTGAACCAGGCGGCGGGCGGCCTCGGCCTTGGGGCCGAGCGACTCGGGCTTCGGCGCGCCGGCGGCGGGCAGTTCCACCGGCGCCTCCGTCACCATCCGCCACAGGCGGTTGATGTAGCGCCAAGCGCCGTCGATGCCGGACTCGGTCCATTCCAGATCGCGTTCCGGCGGGCTGTCGGACAGCATGAACAGGCGGGCGGCGTCGGCGCCGTAGGTGCCGATGATGTGCGCCGGGTCCACCACGTTCTTCTTGGACTTCGACATCTTCTCGACGCGGCCGACAGTGACCGGCGCGCCGCTGTCGGTCCGGACCCACTCGCCCTTGTCGTTCTTCGTCAGATCGGTCGGGGCCAGCCAGGCACCGGTCCCGGCGTCCTTGTAGGTCTCGTGGTTGACCATGCCCTGGGTGAACAGGCCGGTGAACGGTTCGTCCAGGTTCAGGTAGCCGCAGGTCTTCAGCGCGCGCGTCCAGAAGCGGCTGTAGAGCAGGTGCAGGACCGCATGCTCGATGCCGCCGATATACTGGTCGACGCCCAGCCAGTAATCGACCGCCTCGCGGGTGAAGGCCGCATCCTCGGTCTTCGGCGAGCAGAAGCGGGCGAAATACCAGGACGACTCGATGAAGGTGTCGAAGGTGTCGGTCTCGCGCAGGGCCGGCTTGCCGCAGGTCGGGCAGCTGGTGTGCTTCCAGGTCGGATGGTGGGCCAGCGGGTTGCCGGGCTTGTCGAAGGTCACATCCTCCGGCAGAACGACCGGCAACTGGTCGTCCGGAACCGGGACGATGCCGCAGGACTCGCAGTGGACCACCGGGATCGGGCAGCCCCAATAGCGCTGGCGCGACACGCCCCAGTCGCGCAGGCGGTACTGGGTGGTGCGCTCGCCCCGGCCCGCCGCCTCCAGCCGCTTGCCGGCCTCCTCCTTCGCCGACTCGGTGTCGAGTCCGTCGAGGAAGGCGGAGTTCCGCAGCACGCCGGGGCCGGTATAGGCCTCGGTCCCGACCTCGAAGGCTGCCGGGTCGGCGTCGGCCGAGATCACCACCGGACGGACCGGCAGGCCGTACTTGCGGGCGAAATCCAGGTCGCGCTGGTCATGCGCCGGGCAGGCGAAGATCGCACCCGTGCCGTATTCCATCAGCACGAAGTTGGCGACATAGACCGGCAGTTCCCACGACGGATCGAAGGGATGCACGACCGTCAGGCCGGTGTCGAAGCCGCGCTTCTCCGCCGTTTCGATCGCCTCCTCACTGGTGCCCAGCCGGTTGCACTCGGCGATGAACTCGGCCAGTTCCGGGCTGGACGCGGCCAGTTCGGCCGCCAGCGGGTGATTCGGGGAGATCGCGGCGAAGGAGGCGCCGAACAGCGTGTCGGGCCGGGTGGTGAAGACCTCCAGCTCGTCCTCGCGCCCCTTGATGCTGAAGCGGAAGCGGACGCCGGTGGACTTGCCGATCCAGTTCTCCTGCATGATGCGGACGCGCTCGGGCCAGCGGTCCAGCGTCTCCAGCCCCTTCAGCAGGTCTTCTGCAAAGGCGGTGATCTTCAGGAACCACTGCGACAGCTTGCGCTTCTCCACCAGCGCGCCGGTGCGCCAGCCGCGGCCGTCGATCACCTGCTCGTTGGCCAGAACGGTGTTGTCCACCGGATCCCAGTTCACCCAGGATTCCTTACGGTAGGCGAGGCCCGCCTTGAGGAAATCCAGGAACATCTTCTGCTCGTGGCGGTAATATTCCACGTCGCAGGTGGCGATCTCACGGTCCCAGTCGATGGACAGGCCCATCGTCTTCAGCTGCCCGCGCATGGTCGCGATGTTCTCGCGCGTCCAGGCGGCGGGATGGACCTTCTTCTCCAGTGCCGCATTCTCGGCCGGCAGGCCGAAGGCGTCCCAGCCCATCGGGTGCAGGACGTTGAAGCCCTTGGCGCGCTTGAAGCGCGCGATCACGTCGCCGATGGTGTAGTTGCGGACATGGCCCATGTGGATGCGCCCCGACGGGTAGGGGAACATCTCCAGCACATAGTATTTGGGCCGGGAGGCGTCCTCGCGCGCAGTGAAACAGCCCTTGCCGTCCCACACGCCCTGCCACTTCGCCTCGGTTTCCTTGACATTGTAACGCGACATGAGCGCGACGCCGTATTCCGTTGGACCAGATGTTCAAAGGGCCCCTTGGACCACCCCCCCAGGGGGGGCCGCCCGAGGGGCCGGCCGCCGCCTCAGCGGGTGGCTGCGTTCTGCGACACGCGAAGCTGCCGGGCGCGGGTCAGCACCGCATCCTCCAGCTGGCCGGCGGTCTCCGGACCGACGCTGATGTCGCGCCAGTCGTTGCCCGTGCGCTGCTGCTTGAACACCGAAACCCGGACGCCGTCGGCGCGCAGCTGGCGGTCCATGATGTAGAGGTTGACCTTGAAGCGCTCGTTCGGCGAATCGGGCGGGGTGTACCAGTCGGTCAGGATCACGCCGCCGAACGGATCGGCCGAGGCGATCGGCATGAAGGACAGCGTGTCGAGCGAGGCGCGCCACAGGAAGCTGTTGACGCCGATGCCGCCGGCGCTGTCCTGGTCGCCGCCGCGCTTGTTCTTGCCGAACAGGTTGATGCCGCCTTCGGTGCCGAGCAGGCTGCCGAACTTGTAGTCCTTGTTCTTCATCTGCTCTTCGACGGTTTCGGTCTTGCCGCCCCAGCTTGCGCAGCCGGCGATCGAGACGGAAGCCGCGAGCAGTACAGGGACAAGGCGAAGGGCGGTCGAACGGCGCATGGTCGGGAACCCGGTTCAGAAAAGGGGTTGCCGCGCGCGAGTCACGCGCGGAATGCCGCTGAACAGACCATAAGTGGACGGCTGCACGCAACAACGGATGCGTCTTTGCCCCGCCCCGCAACAACAGGACGACAACAGTCCACCCCTGCCCCGCTCGACTGTGGCGGGCGGGCCGGAGGGGCCCTTCTGGGTGTGCTCCGTTCGACACACTGTCCCCCCAATGCAGCAATTCCGGAGATTTGCCGCTTGCTGGCAAGGGCCGGGGTGCGTACGAAAGTCTCAGCCAGGACGTCAACCAGGCTGAAACATCTGCTGCCAGGATGGAGGCAACAATCATGAACCGTTATCTGCTGGCCGGCGCTGCCGCCGCCGCTCTCGCTCTCGGCGCTGGCGCCGCCAACGCCCAGGCCAAGTTCGATGTCAAGATCGGCGGCGACGCCTACTTCGAAGCCGGCTACGTCGATCAGGATGTGGACTCCAACCTGCGTTCGACCGAATTCCGGAACCGCATGCGCATCAACATCATCCCGTCCGCCAAGGCCGACAACGGCCTGGAGTACGGTGCCCGCATGCGTCTGCGTGCCAACAGCGGCGGCAGCCGTCAGACCGATGCCGATCGCGCCTACCTCTACGCGCAGGGCACTTTCGGCCAGGTCCGCATGGGCGTGACCAACTCCTTCAACGACGAGACCTATGTCACGGCGTCGATGGATTACCTGAAGCTCGGCGCCTACGACGACATCACCGCCTGGATCAACCTGCCGTCCGCTACGGCCGGTAGCTCCGCGAACATCATCACGGGCAACAGCCTGGTGAACCCGTCGCTCGCCCAGGACGGCAACGCGACGAAGATCGTCTACTTCTCTCCTCGCTTCGCTGGCTTGCAGCTGGGCGCGAGCTACACCCCGCGCAACGACAGCTCCAACACCGACGTTTCCCGCACCAAGCCGTCGGTTACGGGTTCGGTCAACAACAGCAACGGCACCTTCAGCGACCTGGTTGAAATTGGCGCGAACTACAACAACACCTTCGGTGGTGTGACCGTCAAGGCCAGCGCCGGTTATTTCTGGGGTCAGGCCGCCAGCAACGTCGCCGGCTCGAACTACAAGGACCTGAACGCTTGGCAGGCCGGCCTGAACGTCGGTTACGCCGGCTTCACCCTGGGCGGCAGCTACATCGACTATGGCAAGTCGGGCCAGAACGAGCGTACCGGCGTGTTCACCGAGACCACCCGCAACTGGACGGTTGGCGCTCAGTACACCACCGGCCCGATCGTCGTCGGCGCCAACTACAAGAACGGCACGGATGGCGGCGATCTCAGCACCCGCGGGAAGCGCGAGCTCCAGGTCTACGAAATCGGTGTCGGCTACACCGTCGCTCCGGGCCTGACCGTGCAGGCTCAGTACGACTACTTCGACCTGAACAACGACGCTTCGGCGGCGGACGACAAGGGCAACGTCGTTCTGCTCCGCTCGATCCTGGCGTTCTAATCGGTCTTCCGATCGGACGTCCGGCAACGGACAAGAAGGGCGGTGGCTTCGGCCACCGCCTTTTTTCTTGCGCATTTTCCGGGCAAGCCGCCCAAATTCAAGGCCGTGAATTTGCCAATAATTCAGCACGCTGCATTTTCTTATATATTACAACGGGTTAGCTGTGTGCTTTTGTTGCAACTGTGTTGCGGGCAGATAGATGCGCTGCAGTTTGCCTCTTGCCGGCGGAAACAGCGCGCGGTTAAGTCATAACCACAAAGACAACCGCGCGCTCCCGGTCTTACGGGGCGTACGCACAAGGATGGACAATCCATGAAGCGCTCTCTCGTCATCGGCTGCGCCGCCGTTGCCCTCGCCGCCGGCTGCGGCACCGCCTCGGCCCAGTCCAAGTTCGACATCCTGCTGGGCGGCGACGCCTTCTTCCAGGGCGCCTACGTCGACCAGGACAACGACAACGGCCTGCGCAAGACCGAGTTCGCCAACCGCTTCCGCCTGACCGTCACGCCGACCGCCAAGGCCGACAACGGCCTGGAATACGGCGCCCGCCTGCGCCTGCGCGCCGCCGGCACCACCAGCAGCGGCAACAACCGCAACACCGACGCCGACCGTGCCTACATGTTCGTAAACGGCACCTTCGGTTCGGTTCAGGCCGGTGTGACCAACGGTCCGTCGGACAACACCGGCGTGATCGGCCCGAACGTCGACGGCATCTCGGGTAGCCCCGACGGCTTCTACGCCAACTACTACGGCGTTACCGCGCTGCCGTACGTGACCGGTGCGCTGCGCACGCTCGAATCGGGTGACGCCAGCACCAAGATCGTTTACTCGACCCCCAGCTTCTCGGGTTTCCAGCTGTCCGCGGCCTATACGCCGACCTACGGCAGCAGCAACACCGACGTGAACCGCCGCAAGACGGGCGCGCTGAGCCCCGCCTACAAGGACATGGGCGAAATCCAGGCCTATTATAAGGGTGCCTTCAGCGGCGTTGGCCTGGAAGGCAGCGTTGCCTATCAGTTCGCCGAAGCCCGCAGCGGCCTGGAAGATCTGTCGTCGGTCCATGCCGGTGCGACCATCACCTACGGCGCTTTCGCCATCGGCGGCAGCTATGCCTTCAGCGGCGACAGCGGCTACGCCAAGGGCACGACCGGCATTGACGACCAGCAGGTCTGGTTGGTCGGCGCCCAGTACACCGTGGGTCCGGTCATCCTGGCCGCCACCTACACCGATGCCAAGGGCATCGACAACCTCGGGCTTGGCGTCAACACCCGCGCCCACATCTATCAGGCCGGCGTGACCTACGCCGTGGCTCCGGGCCTGACCACGGGTCTGGAATACAGCTTCGTCGACAACAAGGTCGCCGGACGCGACAACGATGCCAACATCGTTCTGTGGGATACCCGCTTCTCCTTCTAAGGGACGGGTTTCCTGGCAGCAAACGTGAAGGCGGCGGAGCAATCCGCCGCCTCTTTTTTTGGTCCGCTCCGGCGGACTTTTTCATGTGCACCGCCTCGACGATCGGGCTCCGCAACAGGGCGGCAGTCCATCAAGGCAGAGCTTCCAGCTCCCTGAATTGTTTCCAAACTTTCCAACACGACCTCCGCCTGTATCCAAGTTGACTACCTCGTTCTGGTGATGCTTCAGCGATATTCGATGAAGTTATTATTTGAATTGGTACGGTTTTTTATCATCAAAATCGACATGATCCGGGATTCCGTGCTTTTCGAGCAACTGTAGACTGGATGCAAAGACTGCCTGTCTCTTCACCGCTTGCCGGTCCGATGGATGCAGGATTAAGTCATGGGATACACAGACACCGCTGACACCCCGCGATCGTACTCAGGACCGCCGGGATGCATGCACCAAGGATGACATCCATGAAGCGCTCTCTCGTGATCGGCTGCGCCGCTGTCGCCCTCGCCGCCGGGTGCGGCACCGCCTCGGCCCAGTCCAAATTCGACATCCTGCTGGGCGGCGACGCCTTCTTCCAGGGCGCCTATGTCGATCAGGACACCGACACCGGCCTGCGTCAGACCGAGTTCGCCAACCGCTTCCGCCTGACCATCACGCCGACGGCCAAGGCCGACAACGGCCTGGAATACGGCGCCCGCCTGCGCCTGCGCGCTGCCGGCACCACCAGCAGCGGCAACAATCGCAGCACCGACAGCGACCGCGCGTTCATGTTCGTGAATGGCAGTTTCGGCACGATCCAGGCCGGCGTGATCAATGGCCTGTCGGACGAATACGGCATCATCGGCCCGAACGTCGAAGGCATCGAAGGATCGCCGGACGCCCAGTACCTGAACTATTACGTCAATGCCAATGGCGCCCCCTATGTGCTGGGCAACCTGCGCACGCTGGAGTCGGGCGACGCCAGTTCCAAGATCGTCTACCTGTCGCCGAGCTTCTCCGGTTTCCAGGTCGGTGCCGCCTACACGCCGACCTATGGCAGCAGCAACACCGACGTGAACCGCGTCAAGAACAGCACCGCCTACCGCGACATGGCCGAAATCCAGGCCAGCTACAAGGGCGAGTTCAGCGGCTTCGGTGTGGAGGCGAGCGCCGCCTACCAGTTCGCCAAGGCGGCCAGCGGGCTTGAGGATCTCTCCTCTGTCCATGTCGGCGCCAATGTGTCCTATGCCGGGTTCAAGGTCGGCGGCAGCTACGCCTTCAGCGGCGACAGCGGTTATGCCACCGGCACCCGCGGGGTGGACGACCAGCAGGTTTGGATCGTCGGCGTCAACTACACCATGGGTCCGGTCATCCTGGCCGCCAACTACACCGACGCCCAGGGCATCGACAGCAACTTCACCGGCCTGAATTCCCGCGCCCATGTCTGGCAGGCCGGCGTGACCTACACCGTCGCTCCGGGCCTGACCACGGGCCTGGAATACAGTTATCTCGACAACAAGGTCGGCGGCGTGAACAACGACGCCAACATCGTCCTGTGGGACACCCGCTTCGCTTTCTGAACGGCGGGTTCCGGACCGGACATGGAAAAGGCGGCGGAGCGATCCGCCGCCTGTTCGTCTCTCAGGCCGCTCACTTCTTCGGAGCGGTTTTGGGTGCGTCCGGTTTGGCGTTCTTGTCCGCGGTCTCGCACATCATGAACAGCACCGACGACTCCAGCGGCGTCCAGACCAGCAGATAGCGTGACTTCTCTCGGTCCGCCAGGAAGGCGATCGTCTCGGGATCGGTCACGGCCTTGGGACGGATCTCGCCCAGCAGGTAGCCGATGCGGCCATAGTTGGTCATCGTGCCCTGGAAGATGAAGTCGAGCCGCTCCTGGTCGTCCTTGGCGACCTCCCAGCCGAACTGCTCCTGGCGCAAGCAACGGCGGCCGTATTCGTCCAGGATCTTGTCCATATAGCTGCGGTAGGATCCATCATCGGTCAGCGGATAGGCCGGCTCGCTGAAGCGCACCTTGGTCATCGGCGACCCCTCCATGAGCTTGGCCTTCCCCTGCTTTCCGGCAGGCTTTGCCGGGGCCGCAGCCTTCGGAGCCGACTTAGCGGGTTCTTCGGCGCGGACGGGTGTGGCGGCGATCAGGCCCGCGCCCAGCGCTGCCGGCAAGGCGGCCGCGGCGGCAAGCAGGCTGGCGGAGAGCAGGGAACGAAACGGACTCCGCATGCGGAGGTCTCCTCGATGTGCAGACGATGACGATGCCGGTGCCCCCATCAATTGCGCCCCCCGTCCAAGTGCGTTGGGTTGGGAGCGTTGGGGCGCTTGCGTTTCCGCGGACCGTCCGCTAACACGCCGCGGAAGCGCTGTACACCCGCAGCGACCGGATTGGGGGCGGCCATGACGACGACGCAGGGCACTGGCAAGGATACGCAAACCGGCGGCGGAACAGGCGGTTCCGCGGTTGCGGACTGTGTGACGGGCCGTCTCGACTCGGTGCGTCGCGCCATCGCGGAAACGGCAGCGGCCTGCGGTCGCGGCGACGGGGCGGTGACGCTGGTCGCGGTGTCGAAGACCCACCCCGCCGAGGCGGTGGAGGAGGCCCTGTCGGTCGGCCAGCGCGTGTTCGGCGAGAACCGCGTGCAGGAGGCCAAGGCCAAGTTCCCGGCGCTGAAGGATCGCTTTCCCGATCTGGAACTGCATCTGATCGGGCCGCTGCAGACCAACAAGGTCAAGGACGCCGTCGCCCTGTTCGACGTGATCCAGACCCTGGACCGCCCCAAGCTGGCGGAAGCCCTGGCCGACGAGATGGCGAAGACCGGCCGCCGCCCGCGCTGCCTCATCGAGGTCAATACCGGCGAGGAGCCGCAGAAGGCCGGCATCGCCCCGGCCGAAGTCGAAGCCTTCCTCACCGACTGCCGCGACCGTCTGGGACTGCCCGTCACCGGGTTGATGTGCATCCCGCCGGTGGACGAGGAGCCGGCGATGCATTTCGCGCTGCTGGCGGAGATGGCGCGCCGGCTGGGACTGGCCGAGATCAGCATGGGCATGAGCGGCGATTACGAGACGGCCGTGCGTTTCGGCGCCACCCATGTGCGGGTCGGCACGGCGATCTTCGGCGCGCGACCCTATCCCGCGGCGTAAGAGCCCGCACTCCTCGGGCAGGCGCATCAGTCCGCCGGCGCGGTGACGCTCAACGCGCTGCCCGGCCCACAGTCCTTCAGCAGGCGCAGCATATCCTCGGGCGCCAGCGCGACGCAGCCGGCGGTCGGCGCCCGGTCCGGACGGATCAGGTGCAGGAACACGGCGCTGCCCAGACCCGGCACCACCGGATCGTCGTTGTGGCCCATCACCACCACGATGTCGTAGACATGGTCATCCCGCCACATCGCCTCGTGGCTCGCGGGATAGGGGCGCATGACCGGACGGTTGTAAGCGGGATCCTCCGGCGAGTCGCACCAGCCGTCATTCTCGGCAATGGCACCGAGCGGCAGGCCGGTTTCCGGCGGCGGCAGCCGGTCGGCGCGCCAGAGGATGCGGCGCAGCGCGAAGCGGCCCACAGGAGTGGCGCCATCGCCCTCCCGCTTGTCGCAGCGCACGCCGCCACGGCCGAGCACACAAGGAACTTCGCCGCCGGGCCAGCGCAGACGGCCGGTGGTCGCCTCTGGACCGCCGTCAGCGGTCACGGTGATCTCGATGCTCATCCCGATACCCGCGTGGTGCTGGCGGCATCCTGGGCCGCTTTGCGCGACCGCTCGTACTTCGCCAGATTGCGCATCATCGTTTCCGACAGCATGTCCGGCGGAACCGGCGCCGACGCGGCGGCGGCATCGCCCGGTGCGGCGTTGGCCGGCTGCACCGCGGCCGGCTGGTCGGGCGCCCCAGAATTGCCGTTGGCGGGAGCGGCACCGGCGGCGCGCGCGGCGGCCATGACCGATCCGGGGAGCGGCGCGGCATTGCGGGGCACATTGTGCTTGGCAAGAGCGGAACTGGCGAGCGGCGTATCGCGCGCCGGCATCTTGCTGGGGTGCGGCACCGCGCCGCCGCCCGCCAGCTGCGCCGCCAGGGCTGGCGAGCCCTCGGCCACAGGAGCGGCGGCGGGAGCAGATGCCGTTGCAGGAGCGGAGAGCCTGACCGGCTGACCGGTCGCTGCGGGGGAGTTCGTCGCGGCCCCCTCCGAAGGAGCCGCCGGTCTGGCCGCCGCCAACGCCGCGGCGAGACCGCCAGCGGACGGTACTGCCCCTGCAGCCCTGGGCGCATCCTTGGGAAACGGTTCCGCGGGGGAGCCGGCTTTCACCGCCTCCCCCGAGGCGTCCGCGACGGCCGTGGGGGTGGCGGGATGGTCACCGTCCCCAAAGCCGAACGAGGCCATGACCGTGTCCCCGACATCCTTGCCCGTCGATTGTTCGATCACCGCGTTGGCGATGGACGCCATCCCGCCGATGACGCCGCCATACAGGATGCCGCCCATGATCCGCATGGACGGCTGGATGGTGTCGCCGGTGATCTCGCGATAGACGGTGCTGACGATCGGGATGTGCTGCAGCGGATTGATGATGTCCAGGAAGTCCCAGAAGGACATGTCGCCCTGGATTTCGACCGGCCCGCCATTGTGGCCGCCATCGATGACCGGCGACGCCTTTTCGCGCGGCGCCGGACGGGTGACGGCGCTGCTGTCGATGGTGGTGGCGTCGATGGCCATGGGCGGTCTCCCGGCTCGGTGGTCATCACAGAGTACAGCAATCCTCGTGCCAACCAGTTCTGCCCCGTCCGGGCCGGAATCCCGCGATTCGGGAGGTTCGAGGCGGTCCGCACCCGGAATCCGATTCCCAGTGGCGGGGACAGCGGCGGATGGCGGCAAGATCTGCCGGGTCGGCGGGGAGATCATGCCCCGCCGTCCCGGTTCAGGACATACGCCTCAGAACATGTGGCCGCTGCGTTCCGCCTTGGTGCGCAGATAGCCTTCATTGTGGCCGTTGGCGGGGAAGATGTGGGCCACCCGCTCCACCACCGCGATGCCACAGCGGGCAAGCTGGTGCAGCTTCTCCGGATTGTTGGTCATCAGCCGCACGGCGGAGAAGCCCAGCTGGCGCAGCATCTCCGCCGCCGGCAGATAGACCCGCTCGTCCGCTTCGAATCCCAGGATCTCGTTGGCGTCGACGGTGTCGAAACCGCGGTCCTGGATGCGGTAGGCGCGCAGCTTGTTGACCAGCCCGATGCCGCGCCCCTCCTGCGCCAGATACAGCAGAACGCCGCTGCCTTGCCGGGCGATTTCGGCGATGGCGCCGCGCAGCTGGTCGCCGCAATCGCAACGCAGGGAGCCAAGCAGGTCGCCGGTGAAGCATTCGGAATGCAGGCGGGCCAGCACAGGCTGGTCCGGATCGGGATCGCCGATGACGATGGCCAGATGCTCGGGTCCGCCGTCGGCCGGGCGGAAGGCGTAGATGCGCGTGTTCTCCGACCCCACCAGCGGCACCCGCGCGTCGGCGACGCGGCGGAGCGTGCGCACCACATGGACGCGGTAATCGGTGACGTCCGATGCCCGCACCAGCAGCAGGTCGTTTTCCGCAGCCCAATCCGCGGCACCGATGCCGGCCGCCGGGCCGGAGGACGGCAGGTCGGCGGTGATGGCGGCGGGAAGCAGACGCGCCAGACGGGCGAGATCGACGGCCGTGGCCTCGCGGCTGCCGGGACTGGCTTGCGTCGCGGTGAGGCCGGCGGGGAGCGCGCCCTGTGCCTGCGGATGCTGTTCGGGATCGGCCAGCGCGTGGGCCTGGTCGGCGCTCAGCCCGCCCGGCCGGTCGAGCGCCATGGCGCCGAAGCTCTCGGTGGAGGAGCCCGGCGCCTGATCGCCGGCGATGTCGCTCACCGGCCGCGCCGCATCGGCGCCGGCAAGGCCCAGCACCACCGCGCGGCGGCGGGTGACCACCAGCCGCGGCGTGCCGCCGGTCAGCGCCTTCAGCCGTTCCACGGCATCGAGCGCCACCGACTCCACCGACACCGCCGCGCCGACGGTGCCGTCGGCTGTCTCGATCGCCACGACCTCCCCACGGCGCAGCGCGGCCAGCGCCCGGTCGACGGCGCGCACGGCAGCCTCGTCGATGGGCGCCGGGGAGGCTGCCGGTGCGGACAGGGTGGCCGTCATGGTGGTGTCGGTCGGGTGTTCGGCTTGCATCGTCAGCGGCTTTGCGTAGCGGGCGCGCCGGTTTCGGCGCAAGTACGGGACATGGTGCGTTCGGCGGGCGAAGCAAAGCGCAGGTGGCGCGCCCCTGTCCAGCGATTCCCGCGCGCCACACCGTTGCCGAAGGCGCAACGATCCCGCTAGCCTGCCCTGACCGTCCCCATATCCAGAGCCCGCGCACCGTGACGATCCAGCCCCTGCCGCCTCAACAGCCGCCCGCCGCCCTCCATGCGGTGATGCCGGCCGAGCTTCCCGCAGATGCCTATGGCCGCCGGATGATCGAGGCGCTGCGCGCCGCCGGGGCGGGCATGACGGTTCACGCCCTGCCCGGCCCGTATCCGCAGGTCGATCCGTCGGCGATCCTGGCGGCCGACATCGCTCTGGCCCGGCTGCCCGATGGCGCGCGGGTCCTACTGGACGGCAATGCCCTGTTCAATCTGGCCGCCAGCCTGCCGGCCGACGACCGCCGCCTGCGCTTCGTCGCGCTGGTCGACCGGCTGCACTGGGCCGATCCGGCTCTGACCGCCGACGAAGCCGCGGTTCACCGCAATCTGGAACAGGGCGCGCTGTCCCTGATGCGCCGGATCGTGGTGCCGGATGAGGAAACCGCCGCCGCGGTGGAAGCGCTGGGGGTACAGCCGGACCGCGTGTTGCGTGCCGCCGCGGACGGCGGCGGGGCGGTGCTGATGACGGTGCTGGCCGCGCTGTAGGGGCTTGTACGGTGGCGCCCTGCCCAGCCCACAAGCCACCACGACAATCCACCGCCGCCATGCTACTAAGGCGCGGCCGCGGCCTTGCCGCCCGGCGCCGCCCGCTTCCCGCTTTCGTGCCGCACGCCCCATGACCCCTGCAAAGCGCATCCTCCTCGTTGATGACGACGCCGCCCTGCGCCGGTCGCTGGCGGAGCAGCTGCGGCTGCTGGAGGAGTTCGAGACCGAGGAGTCCGGCGACGGTGCCGGGGCATTGGCCGCGGTCCGGGCCGGAGCAGAGGCAGGAGCGACGGGAGCCGGCTTTTCCGCCATCCTGCTCGACGTCGGGCTGCCTGACATGGACGGTCGCGACGTCTGCAAGCTGTTGCGGCGCGAGGGCGTGCGCTGCCCCATCATCATGCTGACCGCCTCGGCCGGTGATGCCGACACCATCCTGGGGCTGGAATCGGGCGCCAACGACTATGTGACCAAGCCTTTCCGCCTGGGGGTGCTGATCGCCCGGCTGCGCGCCCAGCTGCGCCAGTTCGAGCAGACGGAGGACGCCGTCTTCGCCATCGGGCCCTACAGCTTCCGCCCTGGCTCCAAGCTGCTGCTGGATGAGACCGCCAACAGGAAGATCCGTCTGACCGAGAAGGAAACGGCGATCCTGAAATACCTGTACCGGGCCGGCGATCTGGTGGTGGGACGCGAGACCCTGTTGGGAGAGGTCTGGGGCTACAACGCCGCGGTCACCACCCACACGCTGGAGACCCATGTCTACCGCCTGCGCCAGAAGATCGAGGCCGATCCGTCCAACGCCCGCATCCTGGTGACGGAACCCGGCGGCTACCGGCTGGTTCCGTAGGGAGCGAACCGCGCTCGGCCGCTCGCGGTTCAGCGCCGCCCATAGGGGGCCAGCCCCCGCCGGCTTCCCCGTTCGGCGATGGTGACCTCGCCGGCGAAGCCCAGCCAGCGCTGGCGCTCGCCCGACGGATGCCGGCCCAGCCGCGCGGCACCCAGACCGATGGCGGACGGACCGCCCCACAGGCCGCGGCCGCGCGGCACCACCGGCAGCAGCCGCAGCTTGCGCCCGACGATCGCCATCCGGCGGCGCCAGTGGCTGACGTCATGCGGCGACACGCCGACCCGGCGTGCGATCTCGCGGTCGGACAGCAGGGCGCTGCCGGGGTCCTGCAGCAGGTCCAGCACGGCGCGCCGCTTGTCGGTGTCGGCGTGGCGGGAGTGCTTGCGCTCCAGCGCCTTGCCCATGTCCCACAGCTTTTCAGCCGTCTCGCGTGCCAGGGTGCGCCAGCGGTCGGCCTCCTCGCGCTGGCGGTCGGCATCGCCCGACACCTTGTCGAGCTGGCGGCGCAAGGTGGCTAGCTCCAGTTCCAGATCCTTCACCTGCCGGCGCAAGCCGCGGACAAGTTCGTCCGGCGGCGGCGGGGCCGGCGCACCGGCGGGCTCGGCGGCGGGAGGCGGTTCCGCGGCCGGGGGAGGCACCGGCGTTCGTGCCCGCTCCGCAAGGTCGCGGAAGGACAGGCCGGCGCGCGACAGCATGATCCGGGCGGCGCGCAGCGCGGACAGCGCCTCGCCCTGATGCTCCGACTCGGCCATGGCGAGGACTTTGGCGAGCTTGTCAGGATCCATCCGCGTCGGGTTCCGCCGGAGCCGGTCCCCACCCGCGCGGGGACCCTGGTAGGTCATGCCGCGCAATGCGCGACGAGCCCCAACCTACCACATCTTATGGGTTTGGACAGGTGCCCTTCGTGGGTCGGCGACTCGCGGCGCACCCTTTCGAAAGGCGCGCCACCATCCACCATCCCGCCCGGAAGGGGAAGCCCCGGACGAGAGGCCGGAGTAAGAGATTTGCTAGACTTGGGCCGGCGGGACCGCCACCATGGCGCCGTCATGACCGTCCGTAATACGATCGATTCCGTTCCCCAGCCCGCTCTGGAAGAGGCCGGCGGCACCTCCCCCTTCACCGTCCGCTTCTGGGGCGTGCGCGGCAGCATCGCGTCGCCCGGGCCGACAACCATCCGCTATGGCGGCAATACCGCCTGCATCGAGGTCCGGTGCGGCGGCGCCCACATCGTGTTCGACTGCGGCACCGGCATCCGCCCGCTCGGCGAGTCGCTGGCGCGGAGCGGCGGGCCGGTGGACATCGACCTGCTGCTGACCCACAGCCATCTCGACCATATCTGCGGACTGCCCTTCTTCGCCCCCGCCTTCGATCCGGGCAGCCGGCTGCGGCTGTGGGCCGGGCATCTGCCGCCGGACCGTCCCTTCCGCACCGTGCTGTCGGACATGATGACCGCGCCGCTGTTCCCGGTGCCGGTGGAGATCTTCCGCGCCGATTGCCGGTACCGCGACTTCCAGGCCGGCCAGACGCTGGAACCGGCGCCGGGTGTGGTGGTGCGCACTTGCCCGCTGAACCATCCCGACGGCGCCACCGGATATCGGGTGGAACATGGCGGCCGCAGCCTGTGCGTCCTGACCGACACCGAGCACCCGGCCGAGGGGCGCGATCCGGTGATCCTCGACCTGCTGCGGGGCGCCGACCTGATGGTTTATGACAGCACCTACACCGACGCCGAATACCCGATGCGAGTCGGTTGGGGCCATTCGACCTGGCAGGAGTGCCTGCGGCTGGCCGAGGCCGCCGGCGTCGGCCGCGCTGTGATCTTCCACCACGACCCGGCCCGCACCGACGACGAGTTGGACGTCATCGCGGCAGAGGCGGAAGCAATGCGCCCCGGATCGCTGGTGGCCCGCGAAGGGATGGAACTGTCCCTATAGACCAACCCTTCCGCCAGGGTTGAACGTTCAAAAACAATTCCCTCACAGCAAAAGACTTGTGCGTGTCGAATGCGCCACAGGTTGCTTTGTCACACTGGTCTCTTGTGACATTCTTGGTATTAGATCGGACCTGCAACCCCGCCACGATTGGGGCGGGCGGGGATCGTTGGGGCGTGCAAAGCTTGGGGGGAAAAGCGATGCGCATGACCGGTCGTGCCTTTGGTGTGCTTGCCGTCCTGACCGCCGCGACGCAGCTGGGCGGCTGCGCCACCGCGCCGCAGCTGGAAAACTCGAAGCTGGACGGCTCCCCGCGCAACGTGGTCCTGCACCACCCCGGCAGCGGCGAGACGGTGTCCGTCACCTACTGGCGTCCCGGCGACGGTTATGACCCGGTGGCGATGCGCGAGATCTCCGTCCTGTTCCGCGACCGCCGCAGCGACGAGATGATCCCGATCGACCCGGCCCTGATCGACATGCTGGTGGAACTGCGCCAGCGCGTGGGCGCGGCGCCCGAGTCGCCGATCCGCATCACCTCGGGCTACCGGTCGAGCGCCACCAACGCCAGCCTTTCCCGCAGCAACCCGAACGTCGCCGAGAACTCCTACCACCTGCGCGGTCAGGCGGCGGACTTTTCCATCCCCGGCATCCCGCCCGCCCGGCTGGCGGAGGAAGCGGCGGCGATGCAGCGTGGCGGCTATGC
The DNA here is from genome assembly GCF_001639105.2 of Azospirillum humicireducens. Taxonomy (NCBI): domain Bacteria; kingdom Pseudomonadati; phylum Pseudomonadota; class Alphaproteobacteria; order Rhodospirillales; family Azospirillaceae; genus Azospirillum; species Azospirillum humicireducens. The sequence continues at coordinate 42,745 of NZ_CP015285.1, read as the reverse complement.
GATGTACGCCCACACCGGCCATGTCCATGTCGACACCGGCCCTTTCCGCACCTGGGTGCCGAAGACCGGCGAACCGCGCGCTCCGCAGATCCTGGAGGCGCAGGCCCGTGCCCGCGCCAAGGCCCAATCCCAGGCGCTGGCGCAGAAGTCCGGTAACGCTAAGACGCGCGTGCAGGTGGCCGATGCGGGGTCGAAGCCGGTCAAGTCTCCGGCCAAGGCCCCGGTTTCTCCCGGAGCAAAGGCGCCGCCGCCCGATCTGGTGCGCGTCCGCGTCGCCCTGGCCCAGGTGAAGGAAATGCCGGTGCAAAAGGCGGCGAAGCGCTAAACTCCGGACGCCTTCCCGCATCCGCGTCCCGGTGCCTCATGACCACTCTGCTGATCCTCCGCCACGGCCCGACCGCCTGGAACGCCGAAGGGCGAATCCAGGGCAGCATCGACGAGCCGCTGTCCGACGCCGGCCGCGCGCGGGTCGCCCGCTATCGCTTGCCGCCCGAGTCGGCCGGTCTGCGCTGGGTCGCCAGCCCGAAGCGCCGCGCCTGGGAAACCGCGCTGCTGCTCGGCCTCGATCCCACGCCGGAACCGCGGATCGTCGAAATGGATTGGGGCGAGTGGGAAGGCCTGTGCACCGAGGATCTGCGCGCAGATGGCCGCATGCCCGCCCGCCACGACCGGCTGGGCCTGGATTACAAGGCTCCCGGCGGCGAAAGCCCGCGCGAGGTGCAGGCCCGCCTGCGCAGCTGGCTCGCCGACCTTGCCTCCGACGGCCGCGCGACCGGCGCCGTCGCCCACAACGGCATCCTGCGCGCCCTCTATGCGCTCGCCACCGGCTGGGACATGCGCGACGATCCGGCGGAGGAGTTGCGCAACGGTTGCGCCCACCTGTTCCGGCTGGCGGAGGACGGCACCCCGTCAGTGGTTCGGATGAATATCGGGCTGCTGGAGTAGAAGCGGGCGGAAGGGAGGCCGCGGCTGCGGAGCCCCCTTCCCCATCGATCAGACGTTCAGATCGACGATCACCGGCACATGGTCCGACGGCTTCGGTTCCCAGCCGCGGGCGTCACGCAGCACCTTGATGCCCTGGAGCGCGCCTTCCAGCGGCGGAGTCACCCAGATGTGGTCCAGCCGCCGGCCGCGGTTGGAGGCGGCCCAGTCCTTCGCCCGGTAGCTCCACCAGGTGTAGAGCTTCTCCTCCGGCGGCACGAAGCGGCGCATGGCGTCGATCCAGCCGGCCGAGGCCTGCATCGCCGCAAGCCGTTCGACCTCGACCGGCGTGTGGGAGACGACCGACAGCAGTTCCTTGTGGCTCCAGACATCCTGTTCCAGCGGCGCGATGTTCAAGTCGCCGACCAGCACCATCGGACGGTCGGGCGTCCGCTCCGTGCCCAGCCAGCGGGTCATCTCGTCCAGGAACTGGAGCTTGTGGGCGAACTTGTCGTTCACCGCCGGATCGGGGATGTCGCCGCCCGCGGGGATGTAGACGCTGTGCAGCTCGATCCCGCCCGGCAGATGGGCGAGCGCGTGGCGGCAATCCTGCTTGCCGCACCAGTGCTGGACATCGTGCGAAGAGAAGGGCAGGCGCGACAGGATGGCGACGCCGTTGTAGCTCTTCATCCCGTGGATGTGGGCGTGGACATAGCCGCGCTCCGCCAGCGGCGCCAGCGGGAAGTCGGCATCGACCACCTTGGTTTCCTGCAGGCAGATCACGTCCGGCCGCTCCTCCTCAATCAGGCGGAGGAGAAGGTCCAGACGCATGCGGACCGAATTGATGTTCCAGGTCGCGATGCGCATGTCCGGCGGCTCAGGCGATGGTCAGGGTCAGGGTGCCGACGCCTTCGACCGCGCCGGTCAGCACGTCGCCGGCCACCACCGGGCCGACGCCCTCCGGCGTTCCGGTGTAGATCAGGTCGCCCGGCTGCAGTTCGACCAGCCCGGACAGGTAGGAGATCGTCTCCGCCACCGACCAGATCAGGTCGGACAGGTCGCCCTTCTGCCGCAGCTCGCCGTTCACCTGCAGGGTGACGGCACCTTTGTCCGGGTGGCCGATGTCGGCGACAGTGCGGATGGCGGAGCACGGCGCCGACCGGTCGAAGCCCTTGCCCATGTCCCAGGGCTTGCCTTCCTTCTTGGCGGCGTTCTGCAAATCGCGCCGGGTCATGTCGAGCCCGACGGCATAGCCGAACACATGGTCAAGCGCCCGGTCGACCGGGATGTCATGGCCACCGGTCTTGATCGCCACCACCAGCTCGATCTCGTGGTGCAGCTTGGCGGTGCGGGGCGGGTAGGGAATGGTGGCGCCGTCGGCGACGATGGCGTCGGCCGGCTTCATGAAGAAGAAGGGCGGCTCGCGGTCGGGATCGGCGCCCATCTCGCGCGCATGGGCGGCATAGTTGCGGCCGACGCAATAGATGCGGCGCACCGGAAATGGATCGCCGCCCACGACGGGGACGGCCGGCTGGGACCACAGGTGAATGGCGAAGGCCATGACATCGGCTCTCAAGGTTGGAACGCTCCCGAACAGCTAACCCGAAAGCCGGCCACGGACCAAGCGTCCAACCATCCGCCCTGCCCTGCCCGTCCGCCCTGCCCTGCAAGGCGGGGGCGATTTCCCTGTCTGGGATTTTCCTGTCTGGAAAGCACGGCCGGCATGACGATCCCGAGCATGCCGAAACCCGGAAACGAAGACGCCCGGTCTGGGGGGGACCGGGCGTCGGAAGCTCCGATTCGCGGAACCCGCGTGCGGCAGGGGAAACCGCAGGGCGGGCGATCGGCGTCAAATCGGCGTCGACCACTTCTTGACTCTTCAAAATGGAATTTGTACGGGCGCCAACCAATACGCTTCACGCATATCTGGTATGCATACCATATCCACCGCGCAGTTCTTGCTGACAAACGAAAGCCATACCCGCATTTTATCCGTTCATCCGATAATTCATCCAAAATATGGCATCCACGGTGACTGAAAACGAGCGTTCCACCCCCGCCGACCGGCGGTCGCGTCTGCGCCCCGGCAAAAACGGCAAGCTCGCCCTTGGCCCCCTTCCCGAGCTCGTGGGGTATAACCTGCGCAAGGCCCAGGTCGCGCTGTTCCAGAGCTTTCAGAACGCGGTCGCTCCGCACGACATCACGCCCGGCCAGCTCGGCGTGCTGATCATGATCCGCGAGAACGAGGGGCTGTCGCAGTCCGACCTGGGCACGGCGGTCGGCATCGACCGGTCGACCATGGTCGCGGTGATCGACCGCCTCGAGTCGCGTGGCCTCGTCGTCCGCGCTCCCTCGCCCAACGACCGCCGTTCCTATGCCTTGCGCCTGTCGCCCGAAGGCCAGTCGCTGATGGACGACCTGATTCCGCGCGTCCAGGCCCACGACCAGGGCATGGTCAAGGACCTGTCCCCGGAAGAGCAGGCGCAGTTCATCGACTTCCTGCGCCGGGTGTCGCGGGCGAAGTAAGGGGCACCGTCCCTTCCGTTCCAGGCACCGGAAACGACTGACAGCCCGCTCCGCACCGGCAATCGCCGGATGCGGGGCGGGCTTTTCTATTTGGGCCATCCGCCGGACGGCGGTCAGAGCGCGTGATCGACGATGATCTGCAGGCTGCCGCGCGAACAGGTCTCGACCCGCGCCTCGATGTCATAGACCTCGGCCAGCAGACGGGCGGTGATCGCCTCCCGCGGCGTGCCAAAGGCCTGGAGGGCGCCGCCGCGCAGCACGGCGACCTGATCGGCATGGCGGGCCGCCAGCGCGATGTCGTGCATGACCACGATCGTCACCATTCCATGCTCGCGCGTCAGCCGCGCAACCTCCCGCATCACCACGGTCTGGTGGCGCAGATCGAGCGCGCTGGTCGGCTCGTCCAGCATCAGCACCCCCGGACGTCGCGCCACCGCCTGGGCGAGGCCGGCGAGTTGGCGCTGGCCGCCGGACAGGGCCGACAGCTCGCGGTTGGCGAGGTCGGCGATGCCGATCTCGGCAAGCGTGGCGTAGGCCCGCCGAAGCGGGTCGCCCGCCGTTGGAGGGGAAGCCTCCGCGCTCCCACGCGCCGTCCCGGCGCGCGCTCCGGTATCGCGCGCCGGGACGGCGCGCAGAGAACCGACCACCGATTCGAGCACCGACAGGCTGATCGGCGGCGGCAGCGACTGCGGCATGAAGCCCAGCCGTCTCGCCCGTTCCGACCGCGGCAGGCGGAGGAGGTCCTCGCCGTCGAGCCGGACGCTCCCCGTCAAATCGCCCAGCCCGGCCAGACCGCGCAGCAGGGTGGATTTCCCGGCCCCATTCGGTCCGATCAGCGCGGTGAGCGTGCCAGGACGCAAGGCCGGAAGCGTCAGGTCGCGGATGATCGGCGTGCGGCCGTAGCCGAGGGACACCCCTTCGACCACCAGCCCGCTGGACATACCCTGGTCCATGACGATCACCGCCGCTGCCGGAGGATGAGAAGGACGAAGGCGGGCACGCCGACCAGCGCGGTGACGATGCCGACCGGCACGATGATGCCCGGCATGATCGCCTTGCTGGCGACGGACGCCAGCGAGAGCAGCAGCGCGCCGACCATGGCGCTGGTCGGCAGAAGAAACCGCTGATCCTCTCCCACCAGCATGCGGGCGATGTGCGGCCCGACCAGTCCGATGAAGCCGATCGGTCCGACGAAGGCGACGGCGATCGAGGAGATCAGGCTGACCCGGACGAGCGATGCGTAGCGCAGCCGCCGCACATCCACGCCGAAGCTCAACGCCCGATCCTCGCCCAGCCGCAGCACCGTCATGCTCCAGGCCGCCGCCATCGAAAAGGGCATCACCAGCGCGAGGATCGCCGCCAGGATGCCGATCTTCTCCCACGTCGCGCGGGTGACGCTGCCCAGGGTCCAGAAGACCAGCTGCTGGAGCACATCCTCGGGCGCGATCAGCTGCAGCAGGGCGACGAGCGCGTGGCAGCTGAACACCAGCGCGATGCCCAACAGCACCAGCGTCTCCCGCCCGGCCGGCGCCAGCCGCGCCATGGCCTGGAGCAGAAGCATCGATCCGAAGGCGAAGACAAAGGCCAGCGCCGGCACCGCCCAGCTTTCCGGCAGGCCGAACGGCGCCAGATGGAAGACGATGGCCAGCGAGGCGCCGACCGCGGCGGCGGAGGACAGCCCCAGCGTGAAGGGGCTGGCCAGGGGATTGTCGAGGATGGTCTGCATCTCCACCCCCGACAGGCCCAGCACCGCCCCCACCAGCAGGGCCATCACCGCGTAGGGCAGCCGCACCGTCCAGACGATCACCGCCGTGGTCCGCTCGACCTCACCCGGAGCCAGCACGGCCCGCAACAGGTCATGCAGCGTCAGGCCGGACGGACCGGTCACGATGTCGGCGAGTCCCGCCGCCAGCATGGCCAGGGTGAAGACCGCCAGCAGGGTGACGCGCCGGACCACGCGGCACCGGTGCCCGGCAATGGCTGTGTCCATATCCACCGTCGCACTCCCCACGGAACCGGGGGGGCCCTGACGGCGGAGTGACGGATGGCTGGCGACACTCTGGTTGGAAACGGACATGACGGCGGGTTTCGGCTCAGGACTTCGGCGCATCGTCGATCCAGTAGGTGCCGCTCGGCGTGAACGGCAGGAACCGGCTGTAAAGCTCCTGCAGGGTCTGCTGCGGCTTGACGTCGCCGAACGTCTTCGGATGGATCCAGGTCGCCAGCGCCTCGATCGCAACGATGTTGTAGGGCGAATTATAGAATTCATGCCACAGGGCGTGGGCACGCCCCTCGCGGATCGCCCGCAATCCGGCGAATTCCGGACGGGCCAGCACCTTGGCGAAGCTTTTCGCCGCCTCGTCCGCCGTGGCCTGGGCGCCCAGCAGCACGCCGGGATTGCGGCTGCCGGTGGCGACATAGACGTCGGGATCGGCGGTCAGGGCATATTCGACGCTGATGTCGCCGATGGCGCCGGGCACCACGCCGGCGGCGATGTTCCGGCCGCCGACCGCGGCGATCACCTCGCCCATCCCGCCGCTGCCGGTGGTATGGCCCGGCGACTGCCAGGCGCCCGCCAGCAGTTCCAGCATCACCTTCGGCCGCGCGGTGTCCGGCAGGGAGGAGACCGCACCAGTGATGCGCGTCAGATGACGGTTGTAGAAGTCGAGATAGGCGGTCGCTTCGGCCTCGCGCCCCAGCGCCTTGCCGAGCGCGGCGAAGCTCTGGCGAGTGCCGTCGATCGGATGGACGCGGAAGTCCACGAAGACGACCGGCACCCCCGCTTGCGCCAGAACGTCGGCCACCGGGCTGTGCTCGGTCGGGCCATGGCCGGAGATGCTGAAGACGGCAAGGTCGGGCTTCAGCGACAGAATCCGCTCGACACTGACGCTCTGTTCGGAGGTTTCGCCGATCAGCGGAATTTTCGCCGCCTCGGGATATTGCGCGACATAGCCGTCGAAGGTCTTGGCGTCCAGCTTGCGCAGATCGTTCTGCCAGCCGGCGATGCGTTTGAAGGGCGCGTCACGGTCCAGCACCGCCATCGCATAGAACAGCCGCCCCTCCCCCAGCACCACCCGCTCCACATGGTCGGGCACCGTCACATGACGGCCGAGCACATCGACGACTTCGGCGGCACGCCCCGAAGCCGGCGCCATCACGGCCGTGAACAGGGCGGCGGCCAGGGTGACGGCGCCGGCGGCACGCGACGCGGCCATGACGGGATGACGGACGGAGGTAGGCATGGTGACGGACGCTCCATTCTCTGGGCAGTGCCGGGCGCTGACCGCCGTCACTGCCGGACGGCAGACTTTTTGCGCGGATGGTTATGCCCCGCTCGGCAGGGGGGCGGAAATGAAAGCTCGACATTGCCATATGCACAGGATGAATATGATTATCATTCTGAACACTGCCGCCGCCCGTCATGGATCACCCGAATATCGCGACGATCGACCTGAACCTGCTGCGCGTGTTCGACAGCATCTATCGGGAGGGCAACATCCTGCGCGCGGCCGAGCGGCTGGGCATGAGCCAGCCGGCAGCCAGCCACGCGCTCGCCCGGCTTCGCCATGCCTTGAAGGACGACCTGTTCGTCCGGTCGGCGCGCGGAATGCTGCCGACGCCCCGTGCGGAACAGCTTGCCGGTCCGGTACGGCAGGCGCTGAGCTACCTTGAGCTGGGGCTGCAATCGGGTCCGTTCGACCCGGCCACCGCGACGCAGCGTTTCACCGTCGCCCTCGACAATGCGAGCGCGGTGTCGCTCTCCGCGCCGATTCTGGCCGCGGTGTCCGCCGCCGCTCCGCTGCTGCGGCTCGACCTGCGGCCCAGCGGCACGCTGGACATCGACCGCATGATCGACGAGGCCGACCTGGACCTGTTCATCGGCAAGGCCCGCGCCCCGCTGGAGCGCTTCGCCTCGGAGGAGCTGTTCACCGACGATTTCGCCGTGCTGCACCGGAGGCGGGAGGCTGCCGCACCGCTGACGCCGGAGGCGTTGACGGCTCTGCCACACCTTCATCTGTCATCGGCCGGCGACGATACGGAGTTCGTGGACCGCTGGCTGAAGGAGCGCGGCGCCCGGCGCGAGGTCCGTCATTCCGTACCGCTGTTGGGGTGCGAAGCGGTTCTGGAGCGGCAGGATTTCTTCATCGTGATGCGGCGGCGGATGGCCTTGGCGATGTGCGGCCGGACAGGCTTGGCGGTGAGCGACCTGCCGTTTCCGTCTCCGCGAATCGCCACCTGCCTGCGCTGGCACCGCCGCCTGGACGCCCAACCCGCCCACCAGTGGCTGCGCCGAACGATCCAAGCGGTCTGCATGTCGAACCGGCCCGCCAACGCAGCGGCGGAAACCCGCTGTGATACCAGCGGTCATTGATGATGACCGCTGGTATCCGCGCCGACTGGCGCGGCGGCGGCCCATGCCGCCGAAGCTCTTGATCCTGACAGGTCAGGATCAAGAGGGTATGAGATCATCGCCTGACCGGAAAAAGAAAAAGGCTGAAGCGGATTTTCTCAAATCGACGCTTCAGCCTGAATTCGTGGCGGAGGGAGAGGGATTCGAACCCTCGATACGCTTTTGACGTATACACACTTTCCAGGCGTGCGCCTTCAACCGCTCGGCCACCCCTCCGTAGAGGCCCGCGTTATAGCCAGAGGTTCACGGCGATGCAAGCCTCCGTTTCACGCGGGCGACACTTTTTTCCCAACGCCTCAATCCACCCCGATTTCATCCACCAGAGCACCGACCGTGCGGCATAGCAGGTCCAGATCCTGGGGACGGGACAGGCGATGATCGCCGTCCTTCACCAGGGTGACACGGACATCGTCGCCGGTCAGCGCCTCGGCGATGCGCAGGCTGAACTGCCAAGGGACGTCGGGATCGCGCTGGCCGTGCAGCAGGCGCACGGGACCTGTGAAGGCGATGGGGCCGCGCAGAAGCAGGTGGTTGCGGCCGTCCTCGATCAGGGCGCGGGTGATCGGCTGGGGTTCCGGGCCATACTCAGACGGGCGGTTCCACACGCCCTCCTCCATGATCTGGCGGCGGACGCCGGCATCGAAGATGTCCCACATCAGGTCTTCGGTGAAATCGGGGGCCGGGGCGATGCCGACCAAGCCGGCCACCCGCTCCGGCCGGCGCGTTGCCGCCAGCAGCATCATCCAGCCGCCCATGGAGGAGCCGACCAGGATCTGCGGCCCCGTCGTCACCCGGTCCAGCACCGCCAGCGCGTCGTCGGCCCACAGGCCGATGGTGCCGTCGGCAAACCGGCCGCTGGAGGCGCCATGGCCCTGATAGTCGAAACGGGTGAAGGACAGGCCGCGCTCCACCGCCCAAGCCTCCAGCGTGGTCGCCTTGCCGCCGGTCATGTCGGACATGAAGCCGCCCAGGAACATCACTCCGGGCTTGCCCTGCCCGGACGGGCCGGCAGGGGTGTGGTGATAGGCTATGGTCGCCGCACCGCGCGTTAGGCTATGGTGCGCGCCGCCCGGTTGGGCTGCGGTTTCGGTCATACGGTCACCTTCGGCAACGGATACCGGCATGCGGTCGGACACCGGTTCGACGGACGCCGGCATGCCGGGGCCTGCGGCCGGTTCCGGGCCGCCCCTTGCGAGCAGCCGGCATCATGGATTTCGACCCCCACCTTACCACCGACCAGTCCCCGCGCAACGCGGACGCCCATCAGGACACCCGACTCCCCCGCTGGCCGGACGGCCGGGCGCCGACGGTGCTGCAGGTGGTGCCGACGCTGGTCACCGGCGGGGCGGAGCGCGGCTGCATCGACATGGCGCTGGCCCTGCAGGCGGCCGGCGGCACACCGCTGGTGGCGTCGGAAGGCGGGCCGATGGTGCGCGAACTGGACCGCGCCCGCATCACCCACCTGACCCTGCCGCTGGCCTCCAAGAACCCGCTGACCATCCGCCGCAACGCCCGCCGGCTGGCCGCCATCATCCGCGAGCACAAGGTGGACATCGTCCATGCCCGCTCCCGCGCCCCGGCCTGGAGCGCGTGGCTGGCCTGCCGCGAGACCGGTGCGCGCTACATGACCACCTTCCACGCCCCCTACAATTTCGGCAGCGGACCGGTCGGCGGCCGGCTGAAGCGCTGGTACAACTCGGTGATGGCACGGGGCGAGCGGGTGGTCGCCATCTCCGGCTTCATCCGCGACCATGTGCTGGGCAACTACCCGGTCGATCCGGCGCGGGTGCGCGTCATCCATCGCGGCATCGACCGCAGCGTCTTCGCCCCCGACCGGGTGAGCCCGACGCGGCTGGTGACGCTCGCCAAGCAATGGAACCTGCCGGACGACCGGCCGGTGATCCTGCTGCCCGGCCGGCTGACCCGCTGGAAGGGCCAGATCGTGCTGATCGACGCGCTGGCGAAGCTGGGACGCAAGGACGTGCTGGCCCTGCTGGTCGGCTCGGACCAGGGCCGCACCGGCTACCGGGAGGAACTGGAGAACCGCATCGCCGCCAACGGCCTGCGCGGCGTGGTGCGGATGACCGACCATTGCAGCGACATGGCCGCGGCCTACCTGTTGTCGACGGTGGTCGTCTCCGCCTCGCGGGAACCGGAAGCCTTCGGGCGGGTGATCGTGGAAGCGCAGGCGATGGGCAAGCCGGTGATCGTCTCGGCCATCGGTGCCTATCAGGAGACCGTCGTCCCCGGCGAAACAGCCTGGGTGGTCCCGCCGGACGATCCGGACGCGCTGGCCCGTGCCCTGGACGAGGCGCTGTCGCTGACCCCGGAACAGCGCGACGCCATCGGCGCCCGCGCCATTGACTTCGTGGCGGACCGCTACACCAAGGACCGCATGTGCGCAGAGACATTGGCGGTCTATGCGGAGTTGCTGCAACTTGGTTAAGACCAGCCTGTTGACGCAATCCGACTTTCAACCCACCATCAACCGACCGGATACCATGGCCGACATCCGACAGATTTCCGGCATCGCCGAGGTTATCGACCGTTACGACGGGTTCATCCTGGACCTGTGGGGCGTTCTGCATGACGGCGAGAGGCCCTATCCCGGCGTGCCCGACTGCCTGGACCGCATGCGTGCCGCCGGCAAAACCGTGTGCCTTCTGTCCAACGCCCCGCGCCGCACCACCGGCGTGATCGAGAAGCTGGACGGAATGGGGCTGGGGCGCGACCGCTACAACCATGTCATGACCTCGGGCGAGGCGACCTACGAGGCGCTGCGCGACCGCGACGATCCCTGGCATGCGGCGCTGGGCCGGCGGCTCTACCATATCGGACCGGACCGCGACACCGATGTCTATGACGGGCTCGGCTATCAGGTTGCGGCAACCCCGGACGAAGCCGACTTCGTCGTGAACACCGGCATCGTGACCTTCGGCGAGACGGTGGCGGACTATCAGCCGCAACTGGACGCCTGCCTTGCCGCCGGCCTGCCGATGATCTGCGCCAACCCGGATCTCGTGGTGATGGTCGGGCCGATGCTGGTGATCTGCGCCGGCACGCTGGCCGCCCGCTACGAGGAGATGGGCGGCGACGTGCGCCAGCACGGCAAGCCCTATGCCCCTGTCTATGAGCGCTGCTTCAGGCTGCTGGGCATCGCGGACAAGAGCCGCATCCTGGGCGTGGGCGACAGCCTGCGCACCGATGTCGCCGGCGCCAACGCCGCCGGAATCGACGTGTCGCTGGTCACCGCCGGCATCCACCAGGAGGAGTTGGGCGGAGCGGCCTGGGGCGAGGCGGTCGACCCGGTCAACCTGCGGGCATTGGCCGATGCCTCCGGCCACATGCCGACCTATGCGATGCCCAGCCTGCGCTGGTGAGCGTCCGTTGTCCGGGCGTCGGCCCCGTCAGTCCATCGGAACGGCGTCGTCCATCGCCTTGCGCAGAAGGGGCGACGGACCGTCTTCCGAGAAGCCGCGGTTGCCGATGGCGGTGCGGAAATAGCTGACGATGAACACGCGGATGGAGGCGGTCAGGTTCGCCTCCCCGCGCCGTTCGTCGATCCGGCTGCAAATCTCGTTCAAGCTCAGCCGCTCACGCTCGCAGATTTCCTTCAGCGAGTCCCAGATGTACGGCTCCATCCTGAGGCTTGTTCGACGCCCGCTCACCTTCACGTTGCGGCAGAGCAATCCCGGCCCTTCCTTACCCCCGCCCGTGCCCGCCATGGGAATTCCCGTTCCTCATCCGTTGCGCGTTCCGCCCGCGTGGTTCGGGGCAATACATCCATTTGTGTGACGATATTGCAAGCGGCGTGTGCCATCCAAGTCAATTTCGACCCACGGCTGCGGTTCGACGCGACAATCGGGCGCAGGCGGGTATCGCTTCCAACCACAGATCGACAGGTTGCCGGGAAAAGCCGCTTCCCTTGGCTCAAACCTTCGCTATACCAGTGCCGAATCATTCCTGCGGGAATCGGGCGGACACCGATTGGGCGGAACGGCCTGACGGACGGACCGGGCGGTGGAAGGATCGGCGATGAAGCGACCGGGAAATGGACGATTCACGGGCTGCGTCGCGGCCTGCGCCATCGCTGCCCTGTTGGCCGGGGGAGCGGCCCTCGCCCTGCCTTCCGGATATGCCCGTGCCGCGGAAACCGTCCCGGCCGAACAGAGTCCGGAAGCCGCCATCCGCACCCGCATCGAGGCAATGCTGCCGGCGCCCTGGCGCATCGAATCGCTGATGGTGGAGCCGCTGTCCAAGGCGTCCGCCCAAACGCCGGAACCGCAAGCGACGGCGCGGGTGACGGCAAAGCTGGTGCTGGGCGCCCCGACCTATCTGGTCGACAGCCGCGAAGGACCGGTGACCTTCCTGCGCCCGGCGGCCGATGCCGGTCTGGCGAAGACTTGGATCGCGACCGCGCTCGCCACCCGCGGCCCCGATGGCTGGACGGTGACGCTGACGCCGCAGACCCCCGACCTGCTCGACGGCATCGGCAAGCCCGCCGCGGAACTGCCAGGCCGCACCGTGGTGCTGGGCACGGCGGAAGCCAGGAGCCTGCGCGAACAGCTGGACCGCGACGCCGTCCAAAGGCTGGCCGATGACACAGAACGCCGCCGGCGCGAAGAGGAGCGGCTGGCCCAGCAGACCGCCGCCGCCAAGGCCGAAGCCGCCCGCGCCGAGACCGAGCGCCGCGCCGTCGAGGCACGAATCGCCCAGTTGGCCGACCTCCGCGGCAAGCTGGCCGGCAACGACCGCGCGGCACGGCTGGCCGCCTTCGAGGCCGCTCTGGGCGGCAACGACCCGGCATTGCGCCAGACGGCGATGGAGGCGGCTCTGCAAAGCCGCGATCCGGTGGTCGCCAATCTGGCGCTGAAGGATTGGATCGCCCGCCGCCGCGCCGTGCCGGTCCAGCTCTATGCCACCAAGGAGGACCCGAGTTCCGAGGTGGTGGTTCAGAACCTGGGACCGATGACCCTGGAGATCGACGGCTTCAGCCCGGTCAACGGGGCGCTGGCGGGCAAGCTGGGCGCCCCCGGCTACAGCATCGCGCGGCCGTCCAGCATCGTCGGCGCCCTGGCGCAAACCGAATTGGCGGTGAACTCCTTCGGCTGCGCCCTCACCCTGCGGCTGACCGAACACCGGACGCTGGACGGACTTCTGCGCTGCCAGACCCTGCCGACGCTGATCGCCCGCATCACGCTTGACTGAGGGGTGAGGGCCGATGGGGGGCATGTTTCCGAAAGGACTCCGGCGGGCATCGGCGCTGGTCCTGCTGCTCGCCGCACCAACCGGTGTGCTGGCCCAGATGCCGGCCGAGACGTCGACCGAGCGCTTCACCCCGCCCCTGGCCCCGATCGTCGCCCTGCCCCGCCTGACCCCGGCACGGCCGGTTTCGCCGCCGCCGAACCCGGATGTGGTCTGGGAACATCCGCCGGTGGCGCCTGCCCCGCTGTCGCCTGTCGGCCCGCAGACCGGCCCGGCCGCCACCCCGGTCCGGACGGCCGCCCCCGCGGCGAGAACGCCGACACCGAAGCCTGCCGATCCCCAGGACACCGATCCAAAGAGTAGCGATGCGGGGCAAGCTCCCGTTGTGCTTCCACCCTTGCCGCCGGTGAAGCCGCAGCCCGGGCCAACCGCACAACCGGCGCCGAGAGAGCCGGAAAAGCCCGCTGCCGCCCGGCGGACGATGGTCGCCACCGCCGGCATCTATCTGCGCGCCACGCCGGACGCCAAGGGCCGGGTCCTCGATACCGTGGAGAAGGGCGACCGTGTGGAGGCCTTCGGCGCGCCGGTGAATGGCTGGCAGCGGGTGGGACGTGCCGGCAAGCCGCCGGGCTATGTCACCAGCGCCTACCTGACGGAGGCCGGGGCCGACCGCGGCGAGCCTGCCCTCCCGGCCAAGCCCGGCCGTTATGCCAAGGCTGCCCCGGAGGACCGCGGCTGCGCTCTGCCCGGCGGCCTGCCCAGGATCCAATCGGAACGGGCGCAGACCGCCCGCCTGCCGCAGGGAAGCGTCGCCCGGCTGCGCACCGCCGGCAATCTGCGCGTCGCCCCGGTCTGCGACGCCAAGGTGCTGGACGTGCTGGATGCGGGTGAGCGGGTGACGGTGATGGAGGCCGTCGGCGGCTGGTACAGGGTCGGGCGCAAGGGCAAGGCGCTGGGCTATGTCGGCGCGGCGCTGCTCGCCCCCGCCAAGCGCTGAAGAAGCTGCACCGGAAAGCGGTACGGAGCTACCCGGAAGGTCACACCGCGGCCCTCCGTGAAGGGGCTTGTTCGCCCCTGAAAAAGGATTCTACAACAAGGGGGAGGCCGAACTATCGCGGACGAACGTAACCCCTTCACATGTGAGCCGGGGCGCGCCCGTTTCCTTCGACGGTTCGACCACCCCCGCCGGCCATGCGGCGCCGGTCAGGCCGGGCGGGGGCGCGAAGCACGACCGGGACAAGGATCCAAACGATGTCGACCCAACACAAACAAGCCATGGACGCGGTCCTGCAGGCCGCCGCGCACGACATCGTCGCCACCCTGCAGGAGCGGGACATCACCGACCGCCACAGCGAGGAAGGCGACCTCGTCGTCCTCGACGTCGCCATCCTGCACGCCTACCGCATCTTCATGCGCATCTGCGAGGAGAACGGCCTGGACGTCGATGCCGGCTATTTCGCCGATCTCGCCGCCGACCTCGCCGAGGAAGTGGCGCAGGATCAGGATTACGAGGACTGATTTCGGGAAACCGGGGTCGAGACGAGAATGCCCCCTCCCCTCCCCGCGCAGCATGGGAAGGGCGGGGGCACGTCCATTTGTGAAAGCCCTGCCAAGTGCCCCATACCACCCCTGACGTGGCGATCGTCGGCGCCGGCCCTGCCGGGCTGATGGCGGCGGAGATCGCAGCCGGTGCCGGCCTGCGGGTCGCCGTGTTCGACCACACGCCCACCCCGGCGCGCAAGCTGCTGCTGGCCGGGCGGGGCGGGCTGAACCTGACCCATTCGGAACCGCTCGACCGCTTCCTGCCCCGCTATGGCGCGGCGGAGCCGCTGTTCCGCCGACTTCTGGCCGGCTTCTCGCCCGACGACCTGCGCGGCTGGGCCGCCGGGCTGGGCATCCAGACCTTCGTCGGCAGCAGCGGCCGGGTCTTCCCGGTGCAGATGAAGGCATCCACCCTGGTCCGCGCCTGGCTGCGGCGGCTGGACGGGCTGGGCGTCACCCTGCACAGCCGCCACCGCTGGACCGGCTGGGACGGGACCGGTGCGCTGGCGTTCCACCATGGCGGGGAGTCCGTCACCGTCTCCCCGCGCGCCACCCTGCTGGCTCTGGGCGGGGCGAGCTGGCCGCGCACGGGATCGGATGGCGGCTGGGTTCCGCTGCTGGAGGGGCTGGGGGTGGAGGTGGCACCGCTGGTGCCGTCCAACATGGGCTTCGAGGTGCCCTGGTCCGATCACCTGAGCGACCGCTTCGCCGGCCAGCCGGTGAAGAGCGTCGGCTTGTCCGCTGCCGGCCGCCGCCTGAAGGGCGAGTTCGTCATCACCGGGACCGGAATCGAGGGCGGCGCGGTCTATGCGCTGAGCGCCCCGCTGCGCGACGCCATCGCGGCGGAGGGCTGGGCGACCCTGACGCTGGACCTGCTGCCGGACATGGCGGAGGCCGAGCTGGTCAAGCGCCTGCGCCGCCGCGGTGCGGAGTCGCTCTCCACATTGCTGAAGAAATCGCTGTCGCTGACCGGACCGCGCGCCGCCCTGCTGCGCGAGTTCGCTCCCGCCGCGGACCTGACCGACCCGGTGGCGCTGGCCCGGCAGATCAAGGGGCTGGCGGTGGTGCTGACCGGCGTGCGCCCGATCGAACGGGCGATCTCCTCGGCCGGCGGTGTCCGCCTGCCGGAGTTGGACGACCGGCTGATGCTGACCCGCCGCCCCGGCCTGTTCCTGGCCGGCGAGATGCTGGACTGGGAGGCGCCGACCGGCGGCTATCTGTTGCAGGGCTGCTTCGCCATGGGCGTGGCGGCCGGCAAGGGGATGGTGGAGTGGCTGGGGCGGGAGTGAAAGCTTGCAGTCCTGCGAGGTGCAGGCTGGCATCTATTTAGCGGCCTTGAGCGTCTTCGGACATGAACTCCCGGTTCCATTCGTCGGCAAAGCACCCGTGCTTTTCGTCGAATGAGTTCCAGGCTGCCGCAACCTTACGCCAATGCTCCTGGTCGTCTTCGTGCCGACGACATCCGCCCCGAACCTCAACAGCCTTCACATTGGGGGTTATGTTTCCGCATCGCTTGGATGCACATGCATCCATCTTGCCGACTTGGCTCATGGCGCCCTCTCCGATGGGAAGTTGCATGGTGATGTGCATCGGGTGCGATGGCAAGCTTCGCGGGAAAAAGTGAACGCGGGTAGCGGGATGTTCCCTCTCCCGCCCCGGGAGAGGGCAATTTACGTGTACCAAAGAAAAAGGGCCGCCCCACAAGGACGGCCCTTCTTTACTTAACCCCGCAACCGCTTAGTAGCGGTAGTGGTCCGGCTTGTACGGGCCGGCGGTCGGCACGCTGATGTAGGCGGCCTGCTTCTCGGTCAGGGTGGTCAGCTTGGCGCCGATCTTGTCCAGATGCAGGCGGGCGACCTTCTCGTCCAGATGCTTGGGCAGGACGTAGACCTTGTTCTCGTAGTTGGCGGCGTTGGTCCACAGCTCGATCTGGGCCAGCACCTGGTTGGTGAAGCTGGCGCTCATCACGAAGCTGGGGTGGCCGGTGGCGCAGCCCAGATTGACCAGACGGCCCTGGGCCAGCACGATCAGGCGCTTGCCGTCGGGGAACACCACCTCGTCGACCTGCGGCTTGACCTCTTCCCAGACCAGATTGCGCAGGGCGTCGATCTGGATCTCGCTGTCGAAGTGGCCGATGTTGCAGACGATGGCGCGGTCCTTCATGGCGCGCATGTGGTCGATCGTGATGACGTCGACGTTGCCGGTGGCGGTGACGAAGATGTCGCCCTGCGGAGCGGCATCCTCCATCGTCACGACCTGATAGCCTTCCATCGCGGCCTGGAGCGCGTTGATCGGGTCGATCTCCGTCACCAGGACGCGCGCACCCTGCGAGCGCAGCGAGGCCGCCGAGCCCTTGCCCACGTCGCCATAGCCGGCGACGACGGCGACCTTGCCGGCGACCATCACGTCGGTGGCGCGCTTGATGCCGTCAACCAGCGACTCACGGCAGCCATAGAGGTTGTCGAACTTCGACTTGGTGACGCTGTCGTTCACGTTGATGGCCGGAACCTTCAGCGTGCCCTTCTTCATCATCTCATAGAGACGATGGACGCCGGTGGTGGTCTCTTCCGACAGGCCGCGGACGCCGTCCAGCATCTCCGGATACTTGTCGTGCATGATCTGGGTGACGTCGCCGCCATCGTCCAGGATCATGTTCGGGGTCCAGCCGTCCGGGCCGCGCAGGGTCTGCTCGATGCACCACCAGAACTCCTCCTCCGTCTCGCCCTTCCAGGCGAAGACCGGGATGCCGGCTGCGGCGATGGCGGCGGCGGCCTGGTCCTGGGTCGAGAAGATGTTGCAGGAGGACCAGCGCACGGTGGCGCCGAGCGCGGTCAGCGTCTCGATCAGCACGGCGGTCTGGATGGTCATGTGCAGGCAGCCGACGATGCGGGCGCCGGCCAGCGGCTTGCTATCACCGAATTCGGACCGCAGGGCCATCAGGCCCGGCATCTCGGTCTCGGCGATGGTGATCTCCTTGCGGCCCCAGTTCGCGAGGCTGATGTCCTTGACCTTGTAGTCCGTGAATTCGGCGGCCATGAGGGATGACTCCTGGTGGGCGGTGACGGTCGGGCAGCGGAATTTCAGGCGCACCGGATCCCCGGTCCTGCCGCTGTAATTGGCCATGGGTGTATCAGCGGTTCCGGAACCATGCAAGCATAAAGATATCTTTATGTTTGCTGGGTATGTTCGTCGAACCAAGTGTCGGCTGGGCTTTTGTTCGCTTTACGTTCCCATCGGGCGCCGCTAAACTGCCGGCATGGATGAGATCAAGCGACCGCCGATCAAGGGCCGGGGTGCGGTGAGCAACGCCACCGGCCGCTTCGAACGCGAGACCCGCGTCCTGACCGACGACGGCTGGACCGGCTATGCGTCCGGCGGGAACGAGACGCTGACCGATCCGCTGCGCACCACCGTCGCCCCCGCTTCGGCCAAGTCGATCATCGCCCGCAACCAGTCGCCCGACGTCCCCTTCGACCAGTCGGTGAATCCGTACCAGGGCTGCGAGCATGCCTGCATCTACTGCTTCGCCCGGCCGACCCATGCCTATCTGAACCTGTCGCCGGGGCTGGATTTCGAGACGAAGCTGTTCGCCAAGCGCAACGCGGCGGAACTGCTGGCGAAGGAGCTGCGGGCGAAATCCTATGTCTGCCAGCCGCTGGCGCTGGGTGCCAACACCGATGCCTACCAGCCCATCGAGCGGACGGAGGGCATCACCCGGCGCGTGCTGGAGGTCTGCCGCGACTTCAACCAGCCGGTCAGCATCATCACCAAATCGGCGCTGGTCCTGCGCGACCTCGACATCCTGGCGCCGATGGCCGCGGATGGGCTGGCCTCGGTGGCGATTTCCGTGACCACGCTGGACCGCGACCTCGCCCGCGTGATGGAGCCGCGGGCCAGCACCCCGTCGCGCCGGCTGGAGGCCATCCGCACCCTGGCGGAGGCCGACGTGCCGGTCGCGGTGCTCGCCAGCCCGATGATTCCGGCGCTGAACGACCACGAACTGGAGTCGATCCTGGAGGCGGCGGCCGGTGCCGGAGCCACCGCCGCCAGCTATATCCTGCTGCGCCTGCCGCTGGAGATCGCCACCCTGTTCGAGGAATGGCTGCGCACCCATGTCCCCGACCGCGCCGACCGCGTGCTGAGCCTGATGCGGCAGAGCCGCGACGGCGCGCTCTACCGCTCCGGTTTCGGCACGCGGATGAAGGGCACCGGTCCTTACGCCGAACTGCTGCGCCACCGCTTCAAGCTGGCCTGCAGAAAGCATGGGCTGGGCGACCGGAGCTGGCAGCTCGATTGCAGCCGCTTCCGGGCGCCGCCGGCCGCCGGGGACCAGCTGTCGCTGTTGTGACGGTCAGGAGCGGCGGAGCATCCTGGCCCAGGGCGACAGCGGGTCGGCCGGTTTGGACACGGCGGAATTGGAAACGGCCGACAGCGGAAGGCGGCCGGTCGCCAGCATCGCCATCACCAGCGCGGGATGGGACGGGCCGGCGGGATCGTGGCCGGCATGATCGGCCTGCCCGGTGCCGGGGTCCTCGTTCAGCGCCTCGTTGATGCGGGCGAAGGCTTCGATATCTTTGATGTGCAGCATGGTCCGTACCCCTCGGCTTCGACTTTTGTGCGTCGCAGCAAAAACGAAGGTAACAGCTCTGCCCTCGAATGGTCTCATGTGCGGCGCTTTGACGCGGCCCTTTTTCTAACGGGCCGGTTCGCGAACCGCCAGCATAAGCCCGAATCCGATCACGAAGAAAGCCAGAACCGTCGCCATGCCGACGCGCTGGCTGGCGAAGGCCTGGGTCGCCAGCCCGAACAGCAGCGGCCCGAAGAAGCCGACGAAGCGTCCGGTCAGGCTGTAGAGCCCGAACATCTCGCCCGCCATGCCCGGCGGGGCCAGCCGCGCCATCATCGAGCGTCCCGCCGCCTGCGCGGGTCCGAAGAACAGCCCCAGCCCCAGCGCGAAGACCCAGAACCACAGCCGGTCGGTCGCCAGCAGCAGCGGCACGCTGCAGAACGACATGCCGGCCAGCGCGATCAGGATCACCGGCTTGGCCCCTGCCCGGTCGTCCATCCAGGCAAAGCCGATGGCCCCCGCCCCCGCCACCACGTTCAGCACGATGGCGAAGACCAGGATTTCCTCGAAGCTCATGCCGAAGGTGCCGGCGGCGAAGATCCCGCCGAAGGCGGTGATGGTGTTGATGCCGTCGCGATAGAAGGCGCTGGCGATCAGGAAGCGCATCACCTGACGGTAGCGCCGGGCCTCGCGCAGCGTGGCGACCAGCGTCGTCACCCCGTCACGCGCCGCCCGCAGCAGTCCCTGGCCGCTGGAGGGTTCGTCCGGCACCCACAGGAAATAGGGCAGCGCGAAGACGCCGTACCACACCGCGGCCAGCAGCGCGGTGGCGCGGACATTCGCCTGCTCGCCCCAATCCGCCCACTGCAGCCCGAACAGGCCGAACAACGGGGCCGGCGCCTGGACGAAGCCGACCAGCGCCAGCACAAGGCAGGTCAGCCCGCCGAAATAGCCGATGCCCCAGCCCCAGCCCGACACCCTTCCCAGCAGCCGCGGCGGCACCAGCCCCGGCAGGCTGGCGTTGTAGAAGACGTTCGCCAGCTCGAACGACACGGTGGCGATCACCACGCAGGCGAGCGCGAAGGCGGCATCGGCCGGATCGGGCCTGACCCACCAGAGCGCCACGGTGAAGGCCACCGTCAGCCCGGTGAACAGGGCCATCCAGGGCTTGCGCCGCCCCGCCCGGTCGGCGATGGCGCCCAGGACCGGGCTGAGCAGCGCGATGGCAACGCCGGCCGCGGTCATCGCCGCCCCCCAGCGCGCGGTGCCCTCCACCGGATCGCCGACCACGCCGCGGGCGAAATAGACCGAGAAGACGAAGGTGGTGATGATGGTGTTGTAGGCGGAATTCGCCCAGTCGTAGAGGCACCAGGACGCGATGGCGCGGCGGGAAGGGGAATAGGAGGCGATGGCTTCGCTCAAACGCCCTTACCCCCCGTCAACCCATCGATCCCGAAGGAGATCTGGTTGTTGTCGTAGCGGGCGACGATGCGCAGGCGGTCGCCGGCCGACAGGGCGATCGGCTTTTCCAGGAAGGTCATCGCCTGCTTCCAATGGTTGGTACGCGACCGGCTTTCCGACTTGTAGACCACCTCGTCGTCCATGAAGAGGTCGAACCAGAAGGCGACGCCGTGGCAGGTGCCGGCGGTGACGATGGTCACGTCGATCACCCGCTCGCCCTCCTCCGGCATGTTGCGGGTGAAGTCGAAATCCAGCGCGGTGAAGGGCTTCGACAGCGGCGTGTGGGCGTCGGCGCCGAGGTCGATCTGCTGGTAGCCGGGGGAGCGGAAGACGTCGAAGCTGCCCATGTCGAAGCCGTCGATGCTCTCCACCGGGTTGATGCGGGCCAGCTCCGGCGTCTCCACCAGCATGGCGTAGACGGTGGAGGCGCGCGGGATGATGGCGCCGCCCGGCTTCACCAGATGGGTGCGGGCGTGCTGCAGCACCGACAGCATGCGCGGGGCCAGCATGCCGATGTTGATCAGTTCCGACACGAAGACGTCGGCCTTCTCCGGCAAATCGCCGCCCTCCCCCACCGTCAGCTGGGTGGACAGGCGCGGCACCACGTCGATGCGGTCGGCATAGCCGTTGCGCGCCACCGTTTCCTTGGCGACGCGGGCGAGGATCGGGTTGACCTCGCAGGTCACCACCTTCTTCGCGCCCGCACGCGCCGCCATCATGGCGACGATGCCGGAGCCGGTGCCGATCTCCAGCACCAGGGAATCGGGCTTGACCGCCCGTTCCAGCGACTGCTTGTAGGCCTCGTTCCGCTCGAAATCGTTGATCATCGGCAGGTGCCAGCCGGGCACCGCGTTCGAATAGATCAGCCGGCGGGTGAATTTCACCATCGGATGGTCGGGCGCCTGTTCGCGCGCCGCCTCGATCACCTCGATGGCCTCCGCCGCACGGTCCAGGCTCTGCAGCACATGGGCGAGCCCGACCTGGGCCGGGACGAAGCGCGGGGCGGCGGCCAGCACGATGCGGAACTCAGCCTCCGCCTCGGCCAGCCGGCCGCGGGTGGAGAGCAGTTCCGCCAGGCTGTAGTGGACGTCGAGATAGTCGGGGGCCTGCTCCAGAGCGGTGCGGAAATGCCGTTCGGCCTCCTCCAGCTCGCCCAGCTCGCGCAGGGTGGCGGCGAGGAAATGGTGCATCTCCGGCGCCTCGGGCCGCAGGTCGAGCGCGGCGCGGAAACAGTCGGCCGCCTCGTCCAGCCGGCTCTGCGCCTTCAGCGCGTTGCCGAGGTTGCCGTGCAGTTCCGGCAGGCGCGGATTGATGGCGAGGCCGGCGCGGAACGCCTCCTCCGCCTCCGCCGCACGGCCCTGCTGGAAGAGGAGGCTGCCGCGGCTGTTGTGGAAGGACGGGTCGTTGCCGTTCTCCGCGATGGCCTGGGCGAACAGGGTCAGAGCATAGTCGGGATGGTCGGTGTGGGCGGCGACCAGCCCCAGCAGATGCAGCGCCTGGGCATTGTGCGGATCCGTCGCCAGGATCGCCCGGCAGACATCTTCCGCCCCAGCCAGATCGTTGCTGCGGAAACGCTTCGCCGCTTCGAGCAGGGTGGGGACGGGGGTGTCGGTCATCGCGGCGGCTCCAAGGAACGGCGGGAACACGAAAAGATTGCCGCACCATACCGGGAATTGCCGCACCGCTACAGCATTTCGAGGCGTCAGGCGGATCGGAAAGCCTCCCCTTCCCTACCCCTCGCCGGCGTTCTCCCAGCCCCAGCGCTCCCAGGCGCCGTCGAGGAAGGCGGTCAGGCGCGGGCCGGCGGGAAGGCCGGAGCAGGACAGAAGCGACGGGGCGACGCGGCCGGCGCCGCGGGTCCACCACAGGCTGGCATCCCCGCCGAGCGGGCCGGACAGGCGGTTCAGCAGGGCGCGGGTGGCGGGGCTGACGCGCTCGGGTTCCGGACGGCCGAGGATGGCGAGTCGGGCCGGCAGCCCCTCCACGTCGGCGCCGGCGCGGCAGGCGTCCGCCGCCAGCGCCTCGGCACGGGCCAGCCACGCGGCACAGGCGGCGGGGGAGTCGGCTATGTCGAAGCCGGCGGGCAGACCCGCCGCGATGGTGAAAGGGTACTGGCGGCCGACCCGGTCGGCGCTGGGCATCCACACACCCACCAGTGCGGCGCCGCCGCACAGGCCGGCGGACAGGGCGAAGCGCCAGACCGGACCTTGGGCGAACAGCGGACCCCACTCGCCGCCAAGCCGCCGCCCGGCCTCGCCCAAGGCAACCGACAGCCAGCGGTCCCAGGGGGCGAGAACCGCCGCCGGCAGTCCGTGGCCGATGAAATCGCCGCGAGCCGGTACCTTGCCATGGAAGCCCATCACCGGATCGGCGCCGCGCGGCGTGCCGAACGATCCCAT
Source organism: Azospirillum humicireducens (assembly GCF_001639105.2). Taxonomy (NCBI): domain Bacteria; kingdom Pseudomonadati; phylum Pseudomonadota; class Alphaproteobacteria; order Rhodospirillales; family Azospirillaceae; genus Azospirillum; species Azospirillum humicireducens. The sequence goes on along the minus strand of NZ_CP015285.1, from coordinate 19,713 downwards.
CATGGCAGCGCGGCCCGGCCGGATTGGGAGGTCGGTTGGGGAACGGATTGGGCCAGCACCTCCTCGACACGGGCGACCAGCGCCTCATCGGGCGGGACCGGAGCGAAGCCGGCGACGAACAGTGCGGCCAGATGGTCGCCCAGCGCACGCCGGCGCGCCTCGTTGGCCGGGCCGGGCAGCGTGCGCTGCCAGTCCAGAGCCATCCATTCCGCCAGCGCACCGGCATCCATCGGCTCCGCCCCGCCGACCATGCGGTAGATGCGCAGGGTGTGGCGCAGCTGGTCGGGCAAGGCCCAGTCGGCACGCAGCCGCTCCTCCAGCCGCAGGGCGAGGCGGGCCAGGAACTGGCTGCGCAGGGCGCGGCGGTAGGCCTCCTGCGCCGGGCCGGCGATGCGGGCCCCCTGGTAGAGGCCGCCGGCCAGCGCCGGGTCTATCCAGCCGTGACGGTCGTCGAAAGCCAGCGGCAGGGCGCGCAGGGCGTCCAGCGCCGGCAGGACCGCCGCCGGGTCGGCATCGTCCACCCGCGCCAGCGACCGCGGCGGCGTGTCGAGCGGGCGCAGCGCCGCCTCCACCGCCGCGGCGCCTGCATCGGCGCGTTCCAGCAGGGCGGCATTGCCGCGGGCACTGACCAGCCACCAGCCGCCGAGCAGCAGGGCCAGCATCAGCGCGGCGACGGCCGACAGGGCGCGGCGGCGGCGGCGGGCGCGCTCCACCGTCCGGTCGATGCGGGCGAGATTGGCTTCGGGAAAGACGATTTCGGGCAGCAGCCGGTCCAGGAAGTAGGTGGAGGTCCGGACGGCCGGATCGGGCTCCAGCAGGGCGAGCGCCCCGCCGGTCTGGGTGGCGCTGGTCAGGTAGAGGCCGCGCAGGCGGGGCGTCTCCTCGCCATGTTCGGAGCCGAAGACGGTATCGACGATGTCGGCCAGCGCCGGTTCCAGCTCCGCCACGCGCAAAGGCAGGGCGAAGGCGTCGCCGCGGCGGCGGAGGTCCGGCTCCTGGTGCAGCCGGTCGAGCAGCCGTTCGTCCAGCCGCCGCACCAGCCCGGCATAGAGATCGCGGAAGACCGGCAGCGGCCCGTCCATCCGCTCCTCCGCCGGAAGGGTCAGGCCCCACACCTGCGAGCGCGCTTCGCGGTCCAGCGGATCGAAGAAGGTGGTGAAGCCGTCCAGCAGGTCGGCCTTGGTCAGCAGCAGATAGACCGGCAGCCGCAAGCCAAGCTGCACGCGCAGCTCGTTCAGGCGCTGACGGATCAGGATGGCGTGGTTGCGCCGTTCCGCCTCGTCCCAGGCGGCGAGGTCCGGCAGGCTGAGCGTCAGCAGGACGCCGTTGGCCGGCTGGAGCGGCCGGTGTTCCTTCAGCAGGTCGAGCAGGCCGGACCACACCCGCCCGTCCACCGCGCGCCGGCTGTCCTGGGTGGTGTAGCGGCCGGCGGTGTCGATCAGCACGGCGCGGTCGGTGAACCACCAGTCGCAGTTGCGGGTGCCGGCCAAGCCGGCCAGCGGCCCGGCCGCGCTGCCGTCGGCGGCGTCGACGCCCAGCCCTGCGTTGGCCAGCGCCGTGGTCTTGCCCGAACCGGGAGCGCCGATCACCAGATACCAGGGCAGCTGGTAGAGGTAACGGCCGCCGCTCCGCTTGCGCAGCCGCGCCAGCACCGCGTCCAACCGCTTGCGCACCGTGGCGATCTCGTCCAGCGAGGCCTTCAGCTCCGGGTCGCGGGTGGCGGCCAGCGCCTCCAGCAGGCGGGCGTTGGCCGCGCGCTCGCGGGCGTCGGTGCGGCGGTTGATCACCACCCACCCGGCCAGGGCCAGGACGAGCGGCAGCAGCCGGACGCTCCAGTCGGCCTGGATGGTCGGCAGCAGATGGGGGGCCAGCAGATGGGGGATGAGGGACGCGGCCAGCCGCGGCAGCAGCAGCCAGCCGGCCAGTCCCAGCGCCAGCGCGCCGGCCAGCGACGCCGCCCAGCGGGCACGGACGGAGCGGTGCGGCGACGGAACGGCGGCGGGCTTGCGGCGCTTCGGCTTTCCGGCGCCTGCCTTTGGGGGACGGGAATCGGCCATGGCTGGCGCCCTATTGCGGGTAGAGGCGGATGTCGATCCGCCGGTTGGCGTCGCGCCCGGCGGGCGTGTCGTTCAGGGCGACGGGCTCCTGGTCGCCATGGCCTTCGGCCGACAGGCGGGCGGGCGGCAGGCTGCGCTCCAGCAGCTTGCGCACCGATTCGGCGCGGGCATCGGTCAGCGCCTGGGCGGTGGGAAGGCGCCCGCCGGGCGGGGTCTGGTCGTCGGTGTGGGCGACCACCCGGACACTGCCGGGCTCCGCCGCCAGGGTCTGGCCCACCCGCTCCACGATGGCGCGGTGGCGGGCCTTCACCGCGTCGCTGCCGGTGGCGAACATCGCCGCCGCCGGGATGCGGATCACCAGGGCACCGTCCTCCCCCGCCAGAACCTCGACGGCGCCGATGCGGATTTCGGGAGCGAGCTGTCCGGTTATCCGTGCGATCAGGGCGGGGCCGGCGGTGGGCGGCGGCGGCGGGACCATCCGCGCGATCTCGATCGGGCGGTCGGGCAGCAATGCCGCGATGCGGGCGGCCACCGGCTCCGCCTGCCGGTCGAGGGTGCCGGCGAGATGGACATAGAGGCCGGACAGACCCAGCGCCACTGCCGCCCAGAGCAGCCAGCCCGGCAAGCCGCCGGACAGGGTGCCGCCCAGCGGGCGGAACGGCTCCGTCACCCCGGCCCAGGCCGGCGACAGCTCCGCCGCCGCGTCGCCGCGGGCCCGGCGCAGGATTCGGTACAGCTCGTCGCGCAGGCGGGCGAGGTCGTGGGCACCGCCGGGCTTGTCGCGGAACCGCCCCTCGAAGCCCAGCGACAGGCAGGCGTAGAACAGCTCCAGCGCATGGCGGTGGCGGCGGGGGTCGCCCAGCATGCCGTCGAGCAGGTCGAAGAAGCGCACCCCGGCACCGGGTTCCGCCACCGGCGCCCCGCCATGGCCGGCGGCGCGGGCGACGTCGTCAAGGGTGGCGGCCAGCGCGATCCGGGCCGCGCGGATGTCGTCGGGGTCGAGGCCGGACGCGGCGGCCTCGCGGTCGAAGCGCTCCAGCGCGGCGGTGGCGGCGGCGCGGGGCGGATCGGCGAGGGCACGGTCGTGCAAGGTCCCGGCCAGCGCCAGAACCGGAGCAGCGACCGTCAGCAGCGGGTTGAGGGAGTCGCGGCGGCGCGGAGGCGGATTCGGGGTGTCGGGGACGGGCGGGGGCACGGCCTCCACCAGCAACTCCACTCCGTCCGCTCGGTCGTCCGCCTGCATGTCTCGTCCGCTGTGGGGGGAATTCGGAAGGAGGTATAGCAGCGTCGGGGCGGTGGGGGGAACCTGGGGGTGGGGAGGGGGCGCCCGGCAGCAATGCTCTCTCCCCTACCGCACCCCGCTGTTGCTGTAGTCGTACTGCACCCGTGGAGCCGTGGCGGGGCTGCCGGCGATCCTCTCGATCAGCGACCCGATCCCGCCGCCGGACCGCGGCTCGGCGGAAGCGACCGGGACGCCGCCCTGCGGCACCGTTCCAGGCGGGGGCGTCCAGGCGGGGACGCCGTCCAGGCCGGGCAGCGGGCGGGCGGGCTTGCCGGCATGGGCGTCCATCATGAAGTCGCGCCACAACCTGGCCGGCAGGCTGCCGCCGGTGACCTTCCTCATCGCCTCGTTGTTGTCGTTGCCCAGCCACACCCCCGCGACCAGATCGGCGGTGAAGCCGACGAACCAGGCGTCGCGATACTCCTGCGTCGTACCCGACTTGGCCGCCGCCGGGCGGTTCAGCCGGGCGCTGCGGCCGGTGCCGTACTCCAGCACGCCGCCCATCATCCGGGCGAGCTGCACCGCATGGGCGGGATCGACAACCGCGCCGCCGCCGCCGCCCTGGCGCCGGTAGAGGAGGACGCCGTCGCGGCTTTTGATCTCGGTGATGGCATAGGCCCAGACCGGAGCGCCGCGGTTGGCGATGCCGGCATAGGCGCGCACCAGCTCCAGCGGCGTCACCTCGCTGGTGCCGAGCGCCAGCGACAGGTCGCGGGTCAGCGGCGAGGCGATGCCGAGATTCGAGGCGATGCGCCGCACCCGGTCGGTGCCGACCCGGTCGATCAGCCGCGCCGTCGCCGTGTTGGAGGAATGGGCCAACGCCGCGGCCAGCGTGATGCTGCCGCGGTACTTGCCGTCATAGTTGCCGGGGCTCCAGGTGCCGAGCTGGACCGGAGCGTCGTCGATCTGGCTGTCGGGAGACCAGCCGGCCTCCAGCGCCGCCAGATAGACGAAGGGCTTGAAGGCGGAGCCCGGCTGGCGCAGCGCCTGGGTGGCGCGGTTGAACTCGCTGCTGTCGTAATCGCGGCCGCCGACCAGCGCGCGCACCGCGCCGTCGGGACTCATGGCGACCAGCGCGCCCTGGCGGACATTGGCGGCGGCTCCGGGGCCGGCCAGCAGCGCCTCCATCCGTTGTTCGGCGGCGCGCTGCATCTTCAGGTCCAGCGTGGTGCGGACGATCACGTCGCCATGGTCGGGGCCGGCGAAGCCCGGCACCAGATCGGTCACCCAATCGGCGAAATAGCGGCCGTCGCCGCCGGATTTGCGCTTGGGCGAAGGCTTGGCGGCGCGCGCCGCCTCGTACTGCGCCTGGGTGAGATAGCCGGCGTCCAGCATCGCCGCCATCACCACCCGCGCCCGCTCCGCCGACTCGTCGGGGTTGGAGCTGGGGGCGTAGCGCGACGGCGCCTTCAGCAGCCCGGCCAGAACCGCCGCTTCGCGCACATCGACCTCGGTCGCCGGCTTGCCGAAATAGGTACGGGCGGCGGCATCCACCCCGAAGGTGCCGGCGCCGAGATAGACGCGGTTCAGGTAGGCGGTGAGGATCTGGTCCTTGGTGAAGCGGTTCTCCAGCCACAGCGCCAGCATCGCCTCCTGGATCTTGCGCTTCAGTGACTTCTCGGGCGTCAGGAACAGGTTCTTGGCCAGCTGCTGGGTGATGGTGGAGCCGCCCTGCACCGCCCGGCCGGAGCGCCAGTTGACATAGACGGCACGCGCCAGCCCCAGCGGATCGATGCCGAAATGGCTGTAGAAGCGGCGGTCCTCGATCGCCAGCACGGCATCGACCAGATGCGGCGGCAGGTCGCGCACGCTGAGCGTCGTGCCGTGCAGGTCGCCGAAGCGGGCGAACTCGGTCCCGTCGGCGGCCAGCACGGTGACGGACGCGCGGCGTTCGAACTGCGCCACCTTGGAGATGTCCGGCAGGTCGAGCGCGAACCAGGCCAGCACCATGCCCAGCCCGATGCCGCACCAGATGGCGGCGACCAGCACCCCCTGCACCAGCCGCCTGCCCCACCCTCCCCCCTTGCGGGGCGGCTGCGGCGCCCGGCCGGGACGCCCAGGGGGCGGGGCCGGCGGCTGCGGCGGCTGAGAGCCGCCGGACCGACGCGCGGAAGGCTTGGACGGGCGGAGTTTGGGCAAGGAGATCCTTGGAATGGTGAAGGACGGCAGCGTGAAGGCGGGCAGCTTGAACGACGACAGGCCGGACCGGCGGCGCGGTCGCTGGACCGGCTTGTAGGGAGTCGGCGGCGGCGCGGCCGACGGCGGCGGCACCTTGCCGTGCGGCTTGCCGCGGCGGAGCGACGCCAGCGCAGCGGACGCGACGGTACGGGCAAGGCCAAGGGCGATGCCGCCGGCCGACAGCTTGTCGAGCGGGGACGGGTCGTCGCGGGTGCGGACAGGGCGGGGGCCGGCATAAAGCTGACCCGTCCGGTGCTGCTCCGTCATGTGGTCCGGTCGGTCGGCGGTCACGGCGCGCTCGCAAAGCCCAGTAAGGTCGGTGTCCTGCCGGGGGGAAGGCCCCCACAACGGTCCTCATACGCCCATGCCCGCTTCGCCGAAAGACCGGCGGCGGTCCGACGATTATTTGTCCCGCGACCGTGGCGAAAGAATGACGCTGTCCACACTTGCGGGGTAGTGGCCGGCAGCGGCGGATAAGGCCGATATGACGGCTCTATGAAGTTTGTCGGGGGTCCGACTTCCGGCATGGACGGGGTGCTTTCGTCTCAGGCACACTTTGCGCCTTGAGCGGGGCCGCGCCGTCGGCCGAATCGCCGGCCCTTCAAACGCCATCAAAGAGCCAGGGAGACCGGACGTCATGTCCAAGATCGAGAACGCCCAGACCGATCGCGTCCAGACCGAGACCCAGCGGTCCAGCGCCGAGACCCAGCGCGCCGCCAAGAGCTTCACCCGCCGCCTGCTGCTGCAGAGCGCGGCCGCCGCGGCCGGCGTGGCCTCGGTCGGTCCCTTCGTGCTGCGCGAGGGCCGTGCGGCGTCGGGGTCGGTGAAGATTTTCTCCTGGGCCGGCTACATCAGCCCGGACATGCTGGCCGATTTCGAGAAGAAGACCGGCGTCAAGGCGACCCTGACCGAATACGGCACCAACGACGAGCTGCTGAACCAGCTGAAGGCCACCGGCGGCGCCGGCTTCGACATCATCCACCCCACCGTCGACCGCGTGCCGAACTATGTCGAGTTCGAGCTGGTGCAGCCGATCGACGAATCGAAGGTCAAGTGGGACGGCTGCCTGAAGTCGTCGGTCGAGGGCTCCGCCGGCATGGGCGGCGTCGTCGGCGGCAAGCGCTACTTCGCCCCGGCCGACTGGGGCACGGAGGCGCTGGCCTATGACATGAAGAAGGCGCCGCTCGCCTACGGCACCGCCAGCTACGGCGACCTGTGGGCGCCGGCCAACGCCGGCAAGGTGACGGTGCGCGGCCATTCCTCGCTGATCGGCATCGCGCTGTGGCTGGAAAGCCAGGGCAAGCTGCCCCACCCGGTCCGCGATCAGTTCAAGGACGAGGCGAAGGCGCGTGCCAACTTCGACGCCATCCTCAAGGTGGCCGCCGCCAACAAGAAGTCCGTCGCCCAGTTCTGGACCAACGAGAACGAGGCCCAGGGCGCCTTCCGCACCAACGGCTGCGTCATCGGCCAGACCTGGGACAGCAGTGCCGTGGCCCTGCGCAAGGAAGGGCTGCCGATCCGCTTCGTGGCGCCGAAGGAGGGCGCTCTCGCCTGGATGGAAGGCTTCGCCATCCCGAAGAAGGCGGAGAACCTGGAGAACGCCTATGCCTGGATCAACTGGTTCTACACGCCCCAGGCCGGCGCGCTGTACACCAACCATTCCGGCATCTCCAGCACGGCGGTCGGCGCCGAGGCGCACCTGTCCGACCTGAACAAGCAGTTCTTCGCCGACGCCTATCCGGGCGACGCGCTGCAGAAGCTGTGGTGGTGGCCGATCCAGGAGGCGTGGTACGTCTCCATCCGCAACGAGTACCAGGACCGCTTCCTGGCGGCGTGATCGGCATACAGCAGGGTCCATGAGCCAAGACGTCCAACTCGACCATGTCACCATGCGGTTCGGCGACACCGTCGCCGTCCGCGACGTGTCTCTGACCATCGGGGCCGGGGAGTTCTTCAGCTTCCTCGGCCCTTCGGGCTGCGGCAAGACCACCATCCTGCGCATGATCTCCGGCTTCATGGAGCCGACGGCGGGCACCGTCCGCATCGGCGGCCGGGACATGAGGGGGATCGGGCCGAACAGGCGGCCGACCGCGCTGATCTTCCAGAACCTGGCGCTGTTCCCGCTGATGACGGTGGCGGACAACATCGGCTTCGGGCTGGAGGTGCGCGGCGTGCCGTCCGCCGACCGCAAGCGCCGGGTGCGCGAACTGCTGGAACTGGTGGCGCTGCCCGACACCGCGGACAAGCGGGTGACAGACCTGTCCGGCGGCCAGCGCCAGCGCATCGCCATCGCCCGCGCGCTGGCGGTGGAGCCGGCGGTGCTGCTGCTGGACGAACCGCTGTCGGCGCTGGATCTCAAGCTGCGCCAGCACATGCGCGCCGAACTGCGCGACCTCCAGAAGCGCACCGGCGTAACCTTCATCTACATCACCCACGACCAGGGCGAGGCCCTGACCATGTCCGACCGGATCGGCGTGATGTCGCGCGGCGTGCTGGAACAGGTGGGCGACGGCAAGACCATCTACGACCACCCGGAAACCGCCTTCGTCGCCTCCTTCGTCGGCGAGTCGAACCGCTTCACCGGACAGGTCGTGGAAGCGGCGGAAGGTTGGGCGGTGCTCGACACCGCCTTCGGGGCCTTGCGCGGGCGCAATCCGCGCGGTCTGACGTCCGGCGACCGCGCCACCCTGTTCGTCCGGCCGGAACGGCTGGCCCCGGAAAGTCTGGGGGCGGGCGAGAGCGACAACAGCCTGAGCGCCCGCGTCAGCCACAGCGACTTCGAGGGCGCCTTCGTCAACGCTTTCCTCGACGGCGGGCTGACCGTGCAGATGCCGCATCTGGGCCAGGAACCGGCCTTCGTCCCCGGCGAAACCGTCCGGTTGGGCTTCCGGGCTACGGACGCGGTGGCTCTGCCGACGGCATAACCGACATCCCGCACAAACGAAAACGCCCCGGCCATCCGGCCGGGGCGTTTCGCATGAGGATTGAGCGAGGCGTCAGTTGGCCTGCTGGATCGCCGACAGCTGCCACTGGCCGCCGCGCGGGCGGACGAAGGTCCACAGCTCCGTCGCTTCGGTCGGCTGCGAGGCGTTGCCCTCCACCACGCGGCCGCTGGCGCGGTCCACCGTGGTGTCGATCAACGAGAAGCGCATGGCGACGGTGGCGTATTCCTGCAGCCCCTCGCGCCAGCCCTCGGCCAGATCGCCCTGCAGCAGGCGGACGTCGCTGACCTTGTTGACCACGCCACGGTTGCGGTTCTCGGTCAGGTCGTCGGTGAAGTAGGACAGCATTTCCGGCGTCGTGGCGGCGCGCAGAGCCTCGACATCCTCACGCCCGTAGGCGGTCTGGACGGTGACGAGCAGACGCTCGAACGTCTCGAAGTCGGCCGGCTGGATGCCGATCTCGTCGGACGCCTGACGGCGCTGGGCCGGGCCGGCGTTGCCGCCGCCCATACCGCCCATCGGGGTGCCGCCGACCGGGTTGTAGCGGACGTCGGCCGCATCGCGGTTCATCTGGCCACCCAGCGGGCCGCCGGCATAGGCCGGGTTGCCGCCGCCCATCTGGCTGCCGAGCGGGCCGCCGGCCGGCGCGGTGTTCGCCGTCTGCGAGCGGTTGCGGAAGAAGCGCATGGCCAGGCGGACCAGGAAGACGACCAGCAGGATCTGCAGGATGAAGCCCAGGATGCCGGCGAAGCTGCCGAGCCCCTCGAAGAAGCCGCCACCGAACAGCATCGCGCCGATGCCGGCGCCGATCAGGCCGCCCATCAGGCCCGACATGAAGCCGCCGCCGAAGAAGCCGCGCGAGGGCGCCGCCGCCGGGGCGGTGGCCTGCGAGCCGGGGCGCTGCATGCCCGGCGACGCCGCCGGGGCGGCGGAGCGCTCCATCGGCGAGACAGCATTGGGCGCAGTGGAAGTGGCGGCCGGCGCATCATGGGTGCGGTCGCCGCGGCTGCCGGCGGAGCCGCTCTTGCCGGCGCGGGCGTCGGCGGTGCCGGCGGCCAGCGCCATCACCAGGGCCACCGCCACGGCGGTTGCAGCGCGGGCGCCGCGCATCTTGGTGGAGGTGGCGGAAAGGCTCGAAGGTCGGGTCTTCTCGCTCATGATCGTGCTCGCTTGTCGCATCTGGTCGGTTGTCCAGCCTTGCCAAATGGGGGTGATGGCCGCCCCGTTTAAGAGGCGGTCTCACTTTTTTCCAGCAACAATCGGTGCCACCGTCTAATCGGTTTCATTCCGCAACGCACCATCCATCATTGGATCGCCCTTCAGGGCGTCGATCGCCCGCCGGTCGCGCTTGGTCGGGCGCCCGGCACCGGGCTGCTGGAACGGGGCGCGGTAGGGATCCTGCAACCGCTCCTCCGGCACCGGCGGGGCGAGATCCTCGTACAGGGCCTGGGCCTCCGGCGCCGGCCCGCGGCGGCTGCCAAGCGCGACCACCTTGATCACGCGGATGTGCCGCCCCTGGGCGAAGGTCAGCACGTCGCCCGGCTTCACCGACGCGTGCGCCTTGGTCACCACCGCCCCCGAAAGCCGCACGCCCCCGTCGTTGCACAGCTTGGCGGCAAGGCTGCGCGTCTTGAAGAAGCGCGCATACCACAACCACTTGTCGATCCGCAGCCGGCCGGGGGTGGAGTCGTCGGTGTCGGTGTTGATCATGGGCGATTCCGTCGGTTGGCTTCGTTCATTATCCGTGGGGTCGTCTTGCCCCCTCCCTAGCCCTCCCCCGCCTCTGGCGGTGGAGGGGACTGCCGCCGCCCCGCATAAGGCACCCTCTCCCGCGAAGCGGGGGAGGGTTGGGGAGGGGGAAACCGGCGCCCCCCTCACATCCCCGACAGCTGCCGCAGCTTGGCGAAGGGGTGGTCCTCGTTCGTCGGCTTGTCGCGCCGCTGCCTGTTCCCCTGCGGCCGCTTCCGCTTCCAGGTCACCGCCCCGTCCTCGGCCACCATCCGCACATAGCCGAGCCCGGCCAGCACCGCCCCCAGCTCCTCCGCCGACAGCCCGGCGCGCTGGCCGAGCGCCACCTCGCGGATCGGCGCATTGGCCTTGGATGCGGTCAGCAGCTCGGTCTCCAGCCGGTCGAGCATGTCGACGCGCAGCGCCCGCCCGCCGGCCAGAGGATAGCCGATGGCCTCCCAGAAGCCAGGGGGGGCGCCACCTTCCTTCACAGGCGGCGCCTCGACCGATACCCGGCCGGGCGGTGGGATCGGGACGGGCAGGGGATGGCCCTTCGCCACCGCCCACAGCAGCCCGCGCAAGGTCACCGCCGCCGGCTTGGCCAGCGCGGTCAGATAGAGGTGCGACACCCCCAGCCGGACGCCCAGCCCGGTCAGCGCCTTGCGGTCCTCGCGCTCCAGCCGCTCGACCATGTCGGCGACCGGCTGCCGAGGCAGCACCCCCAGCCCCTCCACCAGCTGGAAGGCCAGCCCGCGCCCGGCCCCCGACAGCCCTTGCGCCCCGGATAGCGCGAACAGCGGCTTCAGCCGGGCGGCGATGTGGTCCTTCAGCCAGCGCTCCAGCCGCGCCCGCACCCGCTCGCGCTGGGCCTGGTCCAGCAGGCCGTCGTCGAACGGCACCACCAGCGGCGCCAGCACCGACTGGCCGGCCGCCAGCCGCGCCACCGGCAACCCATCCGCGCTCAACACCCCGTCCGGTCCCAGCGCGAAGGCGTCGTCCGGCTCCGCCTCGAAGGCGCGCAGCCGCTTGGCCAGCTCGTCGCGCAAGGCCCGCCGGGCGGCGGTCAGCAGCGACTTCGCCTCGTCGGAACGGTCGGGCGCGTCGGGCACGAAGCGGAAGCCCTCCAGCTTGCCGACGACATGCCCCTCCACCACCACCTCGCCGTCGGCGCGCACGCCGCCCAGCAGCGAGCGCCCGTCCTTCAGCGTGCGGGCCAGCGTGGCGGAGCGGCGGTCGATGAAGCGCTGGGTCAGCCGCTCGTGCAGGGCGTCGGACAGCCGGTCCTCGATGGCGCGGGTGCGCTCCTGCCAGTGCAGCGGATCCTTCAGCCAGGTCGGCCGGTTGGAGATGTAGGTCCAGGTGCGGATGTGGGCGATGCGGGCGACCAGCGCGTCGATGTCGCCCTCGGTGCGGTCGAGCCGGGCGATCTGCTTGCCCACCCAATCGTCGTCCAGCCGGCGCAAGGGGCCGCGCAGGCTGCGGAAGACCTGTCCCAGCAGCTTGGTGTGGGCATCCGACAGCACCTTGCGGAAGTCGGGGACCTGGCAGACCTCCCACAGCAGCTTCACGGCGTCGCGGCCGCGCGCCAGATCCATGATCTCCGGATCGCGCACCAGCGCCTGGAGCGCCAGATGGTCGTCGGCCTCGCGCACGCGGGACAGTTCCTGGAGCGGCGCGCGTTCCTCCAGCGATTTCAGCAGGAAGCCCGGCGTGTCGAAGCGCAGCTCGCTGTTGCGCCAGGACAGCGTCTTGACCGTTTCGAACTCGTGGTTCTCGACGCGGGTGACCAGATCGGCGTCCAGCTCCCCGACCTCGTCGGTGGTGCCGAAGGTGCCGTCGCGCATGTGGCGGCCGGCGCGGCCGGCGATCTGCGCCACCTCGGCGGGGCGCAGCCGGCGCGGGGCGAAGCCGTCGAACTTGACGATGCGGGCGAAGGCGACATGGTCGACATCCATGTTCAGCCCCATGCCGATGGCGTCGGTCGCCACCAGATAATCGACCTCGCCCGCCTGATAGAGCCCGACCTGCGCGTTGCGCGTGCGCGGGCTGAGCGCGCCCAGCACCACGGCGGTGCCGCCGCGCTGGCGCCGGATCATCTCGGCGATGGAATAGACATCGGTGGCGGAAAAGGCGACGACCGCCGAGCGCGGCGGCAGCCGCGTCAGCTTCTTGTATCCGGCGTAGGTCAGCTGCGAGAAGCGCGGCCGGCTGATGAACTCCGCCTTCGGCACCAGCCGGCGGATCATCGGCTGCATCGAATCGGATCCCAGCACCATCGTCTCGACCATGCCGCGGGCGTTCAGCAGCCGGTCGGTGAAGATGTGGCCGCGCTCGGGATCGGCGCAGAGCTGGATTTCGTCCACCGCCAGGAAATCGACGGCGCGGTCCAGCGGCATCGATTCGACGGTGCAGACCCAATAGGACGGGTTGGGGGGCAGGATCTTCTCCTCCCCCGTCACCAGGGCAACGGCGTTCCTGCCCTTGATCCCGACGATGCGGTCGTAATTCTCCCGCGCCAGCAGGCGCAGGGGAAAGCCGATCATTCCGGACCGGTGACCGAGCATGCGCTCGATCGCCAGATAGGTCTTGCCGGTGTTGGTCGGCCCCAGCACGGCGACCACACGGCCCCCCCGCCCGAGACCGCCGCCCGCCGAAGCGTGAGAGGACGTCATAGGGGTAAGCTTTGGGGTGCGAAGGCCCGCAATGCAAGCGGCGGCTTGGCGATGTATGGCGATTGCGCCGATCCGGGACTGCGTGGGTCCGGCCGGCCGGGCGCCGCCGGACGGCTAATCCCGCAGGGAGGGGGCGCGGCGGGCGCGGAGCGACCGGAGCCCGTTCCGGGCCATGCCGAGGATCAGCAGGTAATCCTGCCTCATGACCGACAGGCTGAAGAACAGCGGGGAAAGATCGAGCGCGCTCATGGGGATGCTCCCGGATTTCCAGGGCGAAGCGAACCGCATCGGAAACGAAAGGCTGGAGGCGGGAAGGGCCGCCGAATGGGGGTTCGGCGGCCCTTCTGGCTCACGGCGGCTGCGTTGGGGGGCTTGGGGTCGCCGCCGGGAGTCTCTCTGTTACGTCAGCCCTTGGGCGGCTCCTGCGGGGCCGGACCCGGGCCGGGGCCCTTGCCCGGACCCATGCCGGGATGGCGCGGACCGTCATGGTCGTCCATGGGTCCGCCATGGTGCGGGCCCATATGGCCGCCCATGCCGCCCGGTCCCGGATTCAGCATGCGGTCGGCCTGCTTCTGCTGGTCGGGCGTCAGCTGGGCGTAGAGGTCGGTCAGGGCCGGGCGGACGGTCTGGACCTGCTGCAGGTGGGCCTGCATCATCTGCTCGGCGCGTTCAAGGCGCTGCGGCAGGGCTGCCGGCGGCGGGGCGTCCTTGAACTTGACGCACAGATCCTGCGTCGGCTTCAGGCTGGAGCGGGCGGCGTCGGCGAACTTGGTCCAGGCGGCGCGCTGCTGCTCGGTGATCTTCAGCTTCTTCTCCGCATAGGCCAGCTTGCCGGCCAGACGGGCCTCCTGGTCCTCGCACATGCGGGCGAAGTGGCGGTCGGGACCGCCGGCCGGGCCGGGACCGCCGGGCTGCGGACCATTTTGGGCGAAGACCGGAACGGCCACGCCGAGACCGGCGACCAGCAGGGCGGACGTCAGAAGGGCGCGTTTCATGGTGACGACTCCTCAGTGTTTGGCCCGTGGATCACGGCGCGGATCGCGATGTGGATCGCGATGCGGATCACGGTGCTGTCTAAACCCCGGATGGAGGGGGCTTATTCCGCTGGGACGGTGCCGGCCTCATCGCCGCCGTTGTCCCGATGACCAGACAATGGGCGCCCAACGTTGCGGTCGCATGTCCGCAAACCGGTCATTTGGTAACAGAGTGTAACCGCGGCGGCCCCCGTAACCGGGCGTTACACATTTCCCCTTCACGCCCGCCGCCCCTCGCCCGATCATGGGGGCATGGACCGCACGCCCCACCTTCTCGTCGTCGACGACGACCGCGAAATCCGCTCCCTCGTCGCCCAGTTCCTGACCAAGCACGGCTTCCGGGTCACCGGGGTCCGGGACGGGGCGGAGATGATGCGCACGCTCGACGGCGCCCGCGTCGACCTGATCGTTCTCGACCTGATGCTGCCGGGGGAGGATGGTCTGTCGCTCTGCCGCCGCCTGCGCGCCACGCCGCAGACGGCGCAGACCCCCGTCATCATGCTGACCGCCATGGGGGAGGAGACCGACCGCATCGTCGGGCTGGAGATGGGCGCCGACGACTATCTGGCGAAGCCCTTCAGCCCGCGCGAGCTGCTGGCCCGCATCAAGGCGGTGCTGCGCCGCGTCTCCGCCCCGCCGGTGGCGGGCGCGCCTGCGGCGGCCGGCACGGTGCTGCGCTTCGAGGGCTGGTCGCTCGACGTCACCAAGCGCGAGCTGCGCTCGCCCGACGGCGTGCTGGTCCAGCTGTCGGCCGGCGAATACGACCTGCTGGTCGCCTTCGTCGAGCATCCGCAGAGGGTGCTGACCCGCGACCAGCTGCTCGATCTGGCGCGCGGCCGTTCGGCGGTGCCCTTCGACCGTTCCATCGACGTGCAGGTCAGCCGGCTGCGCCGCAAGATCGAACCCGATCCGGCCGACCCGACGCTGATCAAGACGGTGCGCGGCGGCGGCTATCTGTTCACCGCCACCGTCGCCAATGGCGGTGTCTCCAACGGCGGTCTGGCGCCATGACCGCCCAGCCGGAAACGGCCAAGCCCCAGCCGGAAACGGCAAAGTCCAGGCTCGCCCGCCGCCGCGGCGCCGTCCGGCGGCTGCGCTTCCGCTTCCCCGACAGCCTTGCCTCGCGCATCGCCATGACGGTGGTGCTGGCGCTGCTGCTGACCCAGGCGATCAGCGCGCTGATCTATCTGACCGACCGCAGCGAGGGGCCGCCGATCCATGGCCCCAACGTGCTGATCCAGCGCGTCACCGCCATCGTCCAGCTGGTGGAAAGCACGTCGGCGCCCGACCGGGCGCGGGTGGTGCGCGCCATCGACGATCCGGTGCTGCGCGTCGAATGGCATCCCGACCGTCCGCCGCCGCTGGGTCCCGCCTTTTCCACCGGACGGTTCGAGGGGTTGAGGCACCGGCTGCGCGAGCAGCTGAGCACCGCCGACCGCAACATCGTGGTGGAGGTGCAGCTTCCCCCCGACGGCAGGGTCGGCGTCGGCCCGCCTCCTCCCTTCCTGGGCGGCGACGAGCCACGGCGCTGGGGGCCGCATGTCCGGCTGTCGGTGCGGCTCGGCGACGGATCCTGGCTCAGCTTCACCGGCGGCGATCCGCTGCCCGGCCCGTTCCGCGTCTTCCGCTTCCTGCTGTGGATGGGCGGGGTGGCGGCGGTGATCCTGGTGGTCTCGCTGCTGGCCGCCCGCCGCGCCGCCGGTCCGCTGGACAGCTTCGCCGCCGCCGCCGAACGGCTCAGCGTCGACGGTCAGGCCGATCCGCTGCCGGAGGAAGGCCCGCGCGAGCTGCGCGCCGCCATCCGCGCCTTCAACCGGATGCAGGCGCGGCTCGCCCGCTTCGTCGCCGACCGTACCCAGATGCTGGCGGCGATCGGCCACGACCTGCGCACACCGATCACCCGCCTGCGCCTGCGCGCCGAGCTGGTGGACGATCCGGAGATGCAGCGGCGGATGCTGGCCGACCTCGACGAGATGGAGGCGATGATCTCCGCCACGCTGGCCTTCGCCCGCGACGATGCCCAGCGCGAGCCGCGCGTCCGCTTCGACCTTGCCGACCTGCTGCAGAGCCTGTGCGACGACCGCGTCGATGCCGGCCACCGCGCCGTCTATGACGGTCCCGCCCATGTGGTGGCGGAAGGCCGGCCGGTGGCCCTGCGCCGGGCCTTCGCCAACCTGATGGACAACGCGATCAAGTATGGCGGCGGCTTCACCGTCGGTCTGGAGAGCGGCCCGGACGGATCGGGCGCCGGCAGGCAGGCGCGCATCCACATCGAGGATGACGGCCCCGGCATCCCGGAGGCGGAGTTCGAAAAGGTCTTCGCCCCCTTCTACCGGCTGGAGCGCTCCCGCTCGCGCGATACCGGCGGTGTCGGGCTGGGCCTGTCCACCGCCCGCAGCATCATCCGCGGCCATGGCGGCGACGTGACCCTGTCCAACCGCCAGGGCGACGGCGAGAATGACGGCGGGAACGGCGGGGGATTGCGGGCGACGGTCACCCTGCCGCTGTGAACCCGGCGGCGCGGACCTCACATCACGTAAAAGCGCGCCTTGACCGTCACCCCTTCCGCCCCGCGCAGGACGGTGCGGTTGCGGCCGCTGCGCTTGGCGAAATAGAGCGCTTCGTCGGCCTGGGTCATCAGGTCGTTGACCGATCCGGTGTCCTGGACCAGGCACATGCCGATGCTGACGGTGAAGGCGAAGCTGGCCCCGCTCCCGGCTTCCACCATGAGTTCGGCGGTGGAGCGGCGGATCGCCTCGACCTGTGCCAGCGCCGTCTCCAGGTCGCCGGCTGGCAGGCACAGGCAGAACTCCTCCCCGCCCAGACGGCCGAGAAAGCCGCCGTCCGGCACCTGGCCGGCGCAATGGTCGGCGAAACGCTTCAGCGCAAGGTCGCCGTTGCTGTGGCCGTGGGTGTCGTTGATCGTCTTGAAATGGTCGAGGTCGAACATGGCGACCGCCAACGCGGTCCCCTCCTCCTTCGCGGCGCGATAGGCCTGCTCCAGCCGCTCCATGAAATAGCGGCGGTTCAGGACCCCGGTCAGATAATCGGTGTGGAGCATCTCCACCATCACCCGGTGCATGCGGGTGATGCGCTCGCCGGCCCGCACGCGGGCGCGCAGCATCGACAGGTCGATGGGCTTGGCCAGGAACTCGTCGGCGCCTGAATCGAAGGCCTCGATCCGCCGCACGGTCTCGGTGTCGCCGGTCATCAGGATGGTGAAGGTGCGGTGCTGGTCATCCTCCGCCCGGACGTGCCAGCACAGTTCCAGCCCCGTCATCACCGGCATTTCTAGGTCGGTGATCAGGATGTGGATGTCGTGGCTGCGGTAGATCGCCAGCGCCTGCGCCCCGTCCTCGGCCAACAGCACCCGGTAGCCGTTGCTTTCCAGATCCGCACGAATCTGTTCGCGGAAGTATTCGGAATCGTCGGCGACAAGAATATTCGTTTCCACCGCAACACCACGCCGTCCGCAAAGAGTCCGTGCGGGCAGACCTTAGCAAACTTCCTGTCGCGATGGCATAGCGGCGTGGCGACACGCCGCGGTTGATTGAGCAGCCGAACGATCCTCAGCTTTCGAGCATGCGGCGCAGCAGTTCCACGTCTTCGGCAAAGGACGGGTCGGTGGCGCGCAGCTCGTCCACCTTCTTGACAGCATGCATCACCGTGGTGTGGTCGCGGCCGCCGAACTTGCGGCCGATCTCCGGCAGCGAGCGGGCGGTCAGCTGCTTGGCCAGATACATGGCGATCTGGCGCGGACGGGCCACCGCGCGGGCGCGGCGGGCGGAATGCATGTCGGCGACGCGGATGTTGTAATGCTCCGCCACCCGCTTCTGGATCTCGTCGATGGTGACGCGGCGGTCGTTGGCGCGCAGCAGATCGTGCAGCACCTCCTGCGTCGTCTCCAGCGAGATGGAGCGGCCGACCAGTTCGGCATGGGCGACGATGCGGTTCAGCGCCCCTTCCAGCTCGCGCACGTTCGAGGTGATCTTGTGGGCGAGGAACTCCAGCACCTTCAGCGGGATGGTGGCCTGGAGCGCGTCGGCCTTGGCCTGGAGGATGCCCAGCCGCAGCTCGTAGGTGGTCGGGTGGATGTCGGCGACCAGGCCCCAGCCCAGGCGGGAGCGCAGACGCTCCTCCATGCCTTCCAGGTCGGACGGGCTCTTGTCGGCGGAGATGATGACCTGCCGGTTCTGGTCGACCAGCGCGTTGAAGGTGTGGAAGAACTCCTCCTGCGTGGAGTCCTTGCCGCTGATGAACTGCACGTCGTCGATCATCAGCACGTCGACCGAGCGGAACTGCTGCTTGAAGGCCATCGTGTCCTTGAAGCGCAGCGCCCGGATGAACTGGTACATGAACTTCTCGGCCGACAGGTACAGCACCTTGCGGTTCGGGTCGTTCTTGCGGATCTGCCAAGCCAGCGCGTGCATCAGGTGGGTCTTGCCCAAGCCCACCCCGCCATAGAGGAACAGCGGGTTGAAGGTCACGGCGGTGGCGTCGGCGACACGGCGGGCGGCGGCATGGGCCAGCTCGTTCGGTTTGCCGACGACGAAATTCTCGAAGGTGAAGCGCGGGTCGAGCGCCGCCGACAGGTCAGACCGGTCTTCCAGGATCGCCGGGACGGCATTCGGCGACTCGTCCGACGCACCGCCATAGGAGGCAGAGGTGTAGACCGTTGACGGCGCCGGTTCCGCGGAGAAGCCGGACTCGGACGGGCGCGGGGGCGGTGCCGGACGGGGCGCCGGACGCGACTCGGCGGCGCGGGACTCCGCAGCGCGCGGCGCCGGTGCGGGCCGGTCGTCGTCGATGTCGTCATTGTCGGCGACCAGCGCCGCCGGCGGGTTGGTGGAGGCGACGATGACGTCGATCGACTGGACTTCCGGATTCTCGCCGGACCAGAGGGCGCGGATGCGGTCGGCATAGTGGGTCAGCACCCAGTCGCGCATGAAGCGCGTGGGCACGACGATGCATACCTCGCCGCCGACAAGGCTGGCGACGGACAGCGGCTGAAGCCAGCTCCGATAGGCGATCTCGCCCACCTCTTCCTTCAGGCGCCCGCGAATGCGCGCCCACTGCTGATCCAACGACACGCCGACCGACATGCTCCCTTACTCCCGCTCCTTCCGCCGGCCGGCCCGATCGCCGTGGCGGCGCGGTATCGCCCCGCAACTGGAATAGACGCCCGTCCGATCCCTTCCCCAAGAAGCCAGGCGGGAATGACTCCGAACGAAACACTATACCCAAAAAGCACACGCAAGAGTCGACGGGATCGTAAATCCCGCCTCAAGCGCGACAGCTTGTAAGTAAAAGAAGATCGTGCGTACGACCGGGACTCAACAAGCCCTGATCCGGCGTAAGACCTTCAGTATTTCACTGCTGTGTTCAACCGGACACAGAGTGTTGTATCACCCCAATTCGTCCAGCCGAATGGAGGAAAAGTCTAACCATGCCGCGGAAATCTGGCAATGGGACAGATGGCGAACGGCCCAAAAAGATAAAAACATGCGCATAGACCGCAAGACTCATCCAGAATCTCATAAGTGGACCTAACGACAATCTAAGACAATTGTCGAGGACCTACACATTTACTTTAAACGCAAAAAGCCGCGCCCCGAGTCACGGGCGCGGCTTTTTGAAAGTAGCGGACGAAGGCTCTATCAGAGAGCCTTGATCGCAGCCGACAGACGCGACAGCTTGCGCGACACGGTGTTCTTGTGCAGCACGCCCTTGGAAACGCCGCGCATCAGTTCCGGCTGAGCGGACTTGAACGCCTCGGCGGCGGCGGACTTGTCGCCGCTCTCGATCGCGCCCTCGACCTTC